>NZ_JAMQOL010000015.1:0-402123 GCF_023717965.1 Paractinoplanes hotanensis
CGGGGGGCGCGCCCCCCCCCCCGGGGGGGGGTGGGGGGGGGGGGGGGGGGGGGGGGGGGGGGGGGCCCCCCCCCCCACTTCTCAGGGGTGGCGGAAGCCGCCGTCCGAAGGCTTCCAGTCGGCGCTGTCGCGTGAGTCCACAGTGCGGCCGGCGACGGCGAAAGCGAGGATGACCAGGAAGAAGATTGCGATTGCGATAGCCATGACATAGAGCTTCGTCGTGGCCGCGCAGGCTCGACAGTGGCAGAGATGCCATACACCTTCAATATCCTGCCAACCCGCCGTATGCTCCGTCACATGCTCCGTAACGTGGCTGTGATCGCCCTGCCCGAGGTGGCCGTCTTCGAGCTCGGCGTGCTCTGCGAGCTGTTCGGCTACGACCGCACGGCCGACGGGCTCCCGGCCTACGACTTCGCCGTGTGCTCCCTGGACGGCGGGCCGGTGCCCAGCCGGGCCGGGTTCGACATCGCCGTACGCCACGACCTGAGCCGGGCGGAAGACGCCGACCTGGTCGTGATCGCCCCCTTCGACAACCCGGCCTTCGAGCCGCCCACGCCCGTCCTCGAGGCCCTGCGCCGGGCCCACGAGCGCGGCGCCTGGGTGATGAGCGTGTGTACGGGCGCGTTCGCCCTGGGCGCGGCCGGCCTGCTCGACGGCCGCCGCTGCACCACCCACTGGCTGCACACGGCCCGCCTGGCCCGCCTCTATCCGGCCGCCGTCGTCGACCCCGACGTGCTCTACGTGCAGGACGGGCGCATCCTGACCAGCGCCGGCACCGCCGCCAGCATCGACGCCGGGCTGCACCTGATCCGCCAGGAACACAGCACCGCGGTGGCCCGGATGCTGGCCCGGCGCATGGTCGTGCCGCCCCACCGCGAGGGCGGCCAGGCGCAGTACATCGAGACGCCGCTCAAGTCCGTGCAGTGCGAGACGCTCCAGCCCGTGCTGACGGCCGTGCTGGCCACCCTCGACCAGGCGCACACCGTCGACACCATGGCCGAACTGGCTCACATGGCGCCGCGCACCTTCGCCCGCAAGTTCCGCGACGAAACGGGCGCCACCCCGCACGACTGGCTCATCAGCCAGCGCATGCTGCTCGCCCGCAACCTGCTGGAGGAGACCGGCCTCGGCGTCGACGCGATCGCCGACCGTACGGGCTTCGGCAGCGCCGCCACGCTGCGGCACCACTTCGCCCAGCGCCTGTCGACGACGCCCCAGGCCTACCGCGGGACGTTCCGGTCGTCACAGCCGGTGTGAGGCCCCGATCGGCCGGGCAAAGGCTGGTCATGGCGAAGACTCCCGGCCCCACGGTGTTCGTGCTGTTCGGCGCGACCGGCGACCTGGCCCGGCGGATGGTGCTGCCGGCCTTCTACACGCTCGCGATCGAGGGCCTGCTGCCCGACGAGTGGCTCCTGGTCGGCAACGGCCGCGGCGACGTCTCGCACGAGGATTTCCGGGCCCACGTGCGTAAGGCGCTCGAAGAGTTCGGCCCGGCCCCCGGCGACGGGCCGTGGAAGACGTTCGCCGACCGGCTCCGCTTCGCCGGCGGCGGTTTCCGCTCCGACGATCCCGGCAGCCTGCTCGACGTGATCGCTTCGGCCCGGGCCGAACTGGGCGGCTCGCCGCAACTCGTGCATTATCTGGCCATCCCGCCGGTCGCGTTCGAGGAGACGACGAAGGCGCTGGGCCAGCACGGCCTGGCCGAGGGTGCGCGGGCTGTCTACGAGAAGCCGTTCGGCACGTCGCCGTCGTCGTTCCGCTCGCTGAACCGGCTCGTGCACCGGGTCTTCGGCGAGGATCAGGTCTATCGGATCGACCACTTCCTGGGCAAGGAGGCGACGCAGAACCTGCACGTGACCCGGTTCGCCAACGAGGCGTTCGCCGCCCTGTGGACCCGCGAGCACCTCGAGAGCGTGCAGATCGACGTGCCCGAGACGCTCGGGGTGGAGGATCGGGCCGGGTTCTACGACGCCACCGGCGCGGTGCTCGACATGCTCGTGACGCACCTGTTCCAGGTGGCCGCCGAGGTTGCCATGGAGCCCCCGGCCAGCCTCGGGGCGGCCGACCTGCAGTCCGCCCGGGAGCGGGTGATCCGCTCGTTCCGCCCGCTCGACCCGGCCGAGGTGGTGCTGGGGCAGTACACGGGCTACAAGTCGATCAAGGGCATCAAGCGGGGCTCCACGACCGACACGTACGTCGCCGCGAAGCTCTGGATCGACAACGCGCGCTGGCGTGGTGTGCCCTTCCTGCTGCGTACGGGAAAGAGAATGGCCGACAGCAGGCAGGTCGTCAGCCTCGTGCTCAAGACGCCGCCGAAGCCCCTGCCGGACCTGCCCCCGCAGGGCAACGTCCTGTCGTTCGACCTCGCGGGCAACGGCAAGATCGACCTGTCGCTGCTGGTGAAGCGGCCCGGGGTGGCCCTCGACGTCGAGGGCGGCTCGGTGCGGCTGCCGCTCGAAGAGGTTCCGGACGCCGAGCCGCTACCGCCGTACTCGCGCCTGATCCACGACGTGCTGCTGGGGGACAGGTCGCTCTTCACCCGCCCGGACGGGCTCAGCGCGACCTGGAAGGCGGTCGGGCCGCTGCTCGACAACCGCCCGAAGCCCGTGCCGTACGCGCAGGGTTCGTGGGGGCCGTCCGTCGCCCGCAAGCTCGTCGCCCCGCACCGATGGCTGCTCGGCCAGTAACTTCAGCGATCGTTCGGGCTGGTGCCGAGCAGGCTGTGCACCTGCTCGACCGCCTCGGCGACAGATGCCACGGTGTGGGCCGTCGCCGCCGCGGGCGGCCGGTCCACCATGACCACCGGCAGACCGCGCTCCCGGGCTGCCACGAGCTTGGCGTCGGGGCCGCCGCTGTCCTTGCTGACCAGCACGTCGATGCGGTGCTCGGCGAGCAGCCGGCGCTCGCCCTCGAGTGTGAAGGGGCCGCGGTCGAGCACCACCTCGAGCCGGTGCGGCATGGGCGGTTCCGGGGGTTCCACCGAGCGCGCCAGGAACCAGGCGTCGACGCCGGCGAACGCGGCGATGCCCTGGCGTCCGGTCGTCAGGAATACCCGGGGCGTCGATCCCAGGCGGCCGGTTCTCGGGGTGCGGCCGGTTCTCGGGGTGCCGCCGGCGAGCAGGGCGGCCGCTTCTCCGAGATTGCGCACGCGATGCCACGCGTCGTCCGGCTGCTCGACCCAGCCCGGGCGCCGGAGCACGACCAACGGCACCCCGGCCCGGCTCGCCGCCTGTGCCGCGTTGGCGCTGATCGTCGCCGCGAAGGGGTGGGTCGCGTCCACCAGCGCGTCGATTCGGTGTGCTCCCAGATAGCCGGTCAGCCCGTCGACGCCTCCGAATCCGCCTATTCGCACTTCCCCGGCAGGCAGTAGCGGAGAGGAGGTTCGCCCGGCCAGCGACGTGATCACTGCGAATCCCGGCAGTGAGCCCGCCAGGGCCCGTGCCTCGCTCGTGCCGCCCAGGATCAGCACGCGCGGCCGCGAGTCGCTCGGTACCGGCGACCACGCGGCTGCGAGCGCATTCAGAGGGTCGACCACGGCGGCCCCTCCCGCGTTCTCCGGGTTGCCGCGCACTGTGAGCGCGTGTTCAGCGGCTGTGTTCTCTGGGCTGCCGGTTTGTGTGAACGGGTGCTCAACAGCTGCGTTTGTGCGCTGCCGGTTTGTGCGAGCGGGTGCTTAACGGCTGTGTTCTCTGGGCTGCCGGTTCTTGTGAGCGCGTGTTCAGCGGCTGCCTGCTCAGCGGCCTGGGCGTGCGGGTGGTTGGTGGCTGGGTCAGGCATGGGGGTCGGTGCGACAGCGGTCTGTGGAGTAGAGGTGGCTGTCGGGGAACTGGGAGGCGGTGAGTGCGGCGCCGGCGACGACGATCGCCGTGCGGCGGATGCCGGCCTCTTTGACGCGCGGGGCGATGTCGGCCAGCGTGCCCCGGACGATCAGTTCGTCGGGGCGGCTCGCTCGGGCCACGACGGCTACCGGGCAGTCGGCGCCGTAGTGGGGGATCAGCTCGGCGGCCACCGCCTCGATGCGGTGCACGGACAGGTGCAGCACCATCGTGGCTCGGCTCGCTGAGAGGGTGGCGAGATCCTCGCCGGTGGGCATGGCGGTGGCGCGTTCGGCGGTTCGGGTGAGGATCACGGTCTGGGCCACGCCGGGGACGGTGAACTCGCGATGCAGGGAGGCGGCCGCCGCGGCGAAGGCGGGGACGCCGGGGATCACGTCGTAGGGGACTCCGGCGGCGTCGAGGCGGCGCATCTGTTCGGCCACCGCGCTGAAGACCGACGGGTCGCCGGAGTGCAGGCGGGCGACGTCGTGGCCGGCCTCGTGGGCGGCCACCAGCTCGGCGATGATCTCGTCGAGGTTCAGGCCGGCGGTGTCGACCACGCGGCAGCCCGGCGGGCACCATTCGAGCAGCTCCGGCGGCACGAGACTGCCCGCGTACAAACAGACCGGCGCCGCTGCGATCAGCCGCTGCCCCCGCACGGTGATCAGGTCGGCGGCTCCGGGCCCGGCCCCGATGAAGTGCACCGTCATCGCGTCATCACCTGCGTCCGGTCGGCGGCGCCGCCGGGTCCGGCGCCGATGAAATGGACTGTCATGGCGTGGTCACCGACCAGATCGTTACGGGCATCATCGGTCTCCAACCCGTGAAGTTGCCTACCGGGGAGCCTCGGCTCACGGAGAGTCTGATCAGCTCGCCGCCGAGCTTGGCGTGGGCCGCCGCCAGGGCGGCCTCGGATTCGACCGTCACCGCGTTGGCGACCAGGCGGCCGCCGGGGCGCAGGGCGGTCAGGCAGGCGTCGAGCACGCCGTCGCGGGTCAGGCCGCCGCCGATGAAAATGGCGTCGGGGGTGGGGAGGCCGGCGAGGGCTTCGGGGGCTCGGCCGGTGATGAGCTGAAGGGCGGGTACGCCCAGCGCTGCGGCATTCGTCGCGATTGTTGCGGCTCGGGGCGCGGACGACTCGATGGCGATGGCGCGGCACGACGGGTGGCTGCGCATCCACTCGATGCCGATGCTGCCGGAGCCGGCGCCGACGTCCCACAGCAACGCGCCGGGCACCGGGGCCAGCACGGACATGGTCACCGCGCGCACCTCGCGCTTCGTGAGCTGCCCGTCCGTCTGGTAGGCGGAGTCGGCCAGGCCGGGCGCGAGCGAGGTCGCCGGGCCGTCGGGGCCGCAGTCGATCGCGATCACGTTGAGCGGATCGCCCGGGGGGTGCTCCCAGGAACCGGCCGTGCCCGTGACGACCTGCTCCGACGGGCCGCCCAGCTGCGACAGCACGGTGATCGTGGCCGATCCGAAGCCGGCCGCCGCGACCAGTCCGGCCACCGTCGCGGGCGTCGCGGCGTCGCGGGACAGCACCAGCAGGCGCTGCCCGGGGTTGAGCGCCCGCCGCACGGTGGCCGGGTCGGCGGTCACCAGGCTCAGCACCTCGGTCGTGGCGAGCGGCCACCCCATCCGGGCGGCCGCGAGCGCGGCCGAGGACGGGTGCGCGATCACCCGTACGCGATCGGGCCCGAGCAGTCGCACCAGCGTGACCCCGATGCCGTGGAACATCGGGTCGCCGCTGGCCAGCACGGCCAGGCCCGCTGCGGCATGCTCCTCGATCAGCTCGCCCAGGGCCGGGAGCAGCGGCGACGGCAGCAACACCCGCCGCGCCGGGACCGAGGGCGGCAACAACGCGAGCTGCCTGCTGCCACCCATGATCACACCGGTCGACCGGAGGGTGTCATGGCCCGTACGAGAAAGCTCTGACCAGCCGCCGGCGCCGATGCCGACCACCGTGACCAGGTGGGGGTTGTCGGCGCTCATGGGCCGAACCTATCGAACCGCGCGGGGCCGAGAATTTCCGCATCCGTTTGAGCGAAGGCAGCGCCGGGTGCGTACAACAGCCCGACGGCTCCCCGAGACCGGGTCGTCACGTCGGCCGCAGGGGGTGGCAGACGCCCAGACCGACCGCTGAACGGGTGACGAACATGGCGCAGGGACCGCCGACGTTCCAGACGTTCCAGGATCAGCGCTACGAACCGGACGATGACTCGCAGTTCTTCGCCGACCTGCGGTCCATGCCCGACGAGGACGACCGCTGGGCGTCTCAGGAGCCCTGGCCCGAGGACCCGAACCGGGACGACCCGTACCGCCGCAGTGACATCCTGATCGAGTCGCAGACCGACCCGACCGGCTGGAAGGCGTCCGGCCCGGCGCAACCGCCCATTCCGGACGACCGCCCGCCGGCCGAGGCCATCTCCGGCAACCGCCTGCTGACCGTCATGCTGTTCTTCGCGGGCCTGGCCACCAGCGTCGCCCTGTGGCTGTTCGAGACGCAGTCCGGCGAGATCGGCGACACCGCCAGCCTGATGCTCGCGGCCGGCCGCATCACCGGGCTGATCGGCGGCTACCTGCTCTTCATCCAGCTGCTGATGATGAGCCGGGTCAGCTGGCTCGAGGAATGGGTGGGCGCGCGGGACCTGCTGCGCTGGCACCGCTGGCTGGGCACCTCACTGACCGTCTTCGTGCTCGCCCACGTCGTCTTCATCGTGTACGGCTACGCGCTCACCGCCGAGACCGGCGTCGTCGAGCAGGGCTGGACGATCATCACGACGCTGCCCGAGATGCTGAGCGCCACGGCCGCCACCATCATCCTGGTAGTCATCAGCCTGATCTCGATCCGCGGGGCCAGGGCCAAGCTTCCGTACGAGTTGTGGCACCTGATCCACCTCACGGGCTACCTGGTCCTGCTGCTCGGCTACGGCCACCAGGTCGCCACCGGCGCCAACCTCAGCGGCCCGTTCGCGTCGATCTTCTGGCCCGCCCTGACCGCCCTGGTGATCTCGGCCCTGGTCTGGGGCCGCCTGGTCGAGCCGCTCTGGCTCAACCTGCGCCACAAGTTCGAGGTGGCCGAGGTCGTCTCCGAGGGCGGCAACACGTTCTCGATCTACATCGACGGCAAGAAGCTCGAGAAGCTGCCCGCCCAGGCCGGTCAGTTCATGCGCTGGCGGTTCCTGACCCGCAACGGCTGGTGGCAGTCGCACCCGTTCTCGCTGTCGGCCGCGCCCAACTCGCAGTGGCTGCGGCTCACCGTGACCGCGGTCGGTGGCCACACCTCGCGTCTGGGCACCATGAAGCCGGGCACGCCGGTCTGGGCCGAAGGCCCGTTCGGGGTGTTCACGGCCCAGCGGCGTACGCGCCGTCGTGCGCTCCTGATCGCCGGCGGCAGCGGCATCGCGCCGATCCGCGCCCTGCTCGAGGACATGCCGCCGGACACGATCGTGATCTACCGGGCCAGCCGCCCCGACGAGCTGGTCTTCCGCGGTGAGCTCGAGGAGCTCGCCGAGCAGCGCGACGCCTGGGTCCGCTACATCGTGGGCGGGCGCAACGACCCCGGCCCGCGCCGGCTGTTCACCCCGGACGGCCTGCTCGGCCTGGTGCCGGACGTGAGCCGGCGCGACGTCTACCTGTGCGGCCCGCCCGGGCTGGTGGAGGCCGCGGTCGGCACGCTGCGTGATCTCGATGTCCCGGACAGCCAGCTGCACCTCGACCCGTTCGAGTTCTGATTAGGAGTTTCCCGATGCGACGCAGTACCGCAGCCGCCGTAGGCACCCTCACCGGCGCCGCCCTGATCATCGGGGTGCGACTGAGCGTGACGCCGCCCGAGGCCCCCGTCGTGGCCGCGCCGGTCGGCAACCTGGCCGAAGGCACGCCGGCGCCCAAGCCGTCGTCCAAGAAGCCGGCCGCCTCGGGCTCCAAGGAGAAGGCGCCGGAGAAGGAGCCAGAGAAGGAGAAGGAGGCCGCCAAGCCCAAGAGCGGCCTCAAGGACGGCGTCTTCAAGGGCGACGCGGCGGCCAACCCGTACGGGAAGATCCAGGTCACCATCAAGGTCGAGGGCGGCGAGATCACCGACGCGGCCGCGACCTTCCCGACCGCGAACGACAGCGCCACGATCAACCCGCCCGCCATCGCCGCGCTCAAGGAGTCCACGCTGCAGGCGCAGAATGCGGACGTCTCGGCCGTCTCGGGCGCCACCTACACCAGCGACTCCTACGTCAAGTCACTCCAGGCGGCGCTGGACGCGGCAAAGGCGTAGGGTCACGCTCTGTGCGCCATGTCGAGCAGGTGATGGGGACGACGGTCAGCATCGAGCTGGGCGAGGACCGGCCCGACCATGAGCTGCGCCGGCTCGTCGCGGACGTGTGCGACTGGTTGCACGAGGTGGACGCGCGCTTCAGCACGTACAAGGCGGACAGCGAGGTGTCCCGGTTCGGCCGCGGCGAACTGCGGCTGGAGGACGCCTCGGCCGATCTGCGGCACGTCCTGGACGCGTGTGCTGATCTCTGGCGCGATACGGACGGTTACTTCGACACGTACGCCTCGGGGCCGCTCGACCCGTCGGGCTACGTGAAGGGCTGGTCGGTCGAGGTGGCGGCGGCCCGGCTGCTGGCCGCCGGCTCGCACGACCACTACATCAACGCCGGCGGCGACATCCGCATGCGCGGCAACCACCCCGACGGCGGGCCCTGGCGGGTCGGTATCCGGCACCCGTGGGAGGCCGACAAGGTCAGCTGGGTGCTCGCGCTGCACGACGGGGCGGTGGCGACCTCGGGGACGTACGAGCGCGGCGACCACATCTTCAACCCGCGTACGGGCCGCCCGGCGCAGGGGCTGCGGTCGGTGACGGTGGTGGGGCCGGATCTGTCGGTCGCCGACGCCTACGCCACGGCGGCGCTGGCGATGGGGGAGTCCGGCATCGCCTGGCTGGCGAAGCGGGCGGCCGACGGTTACGACTCGGCTGTGGTGACCGACGACGGCCGCGCGTTCAGCTCGGCCAACCTGCCGGCCGCTGTCTGACGGTTGTCCCGCGCGCCCCTGGGGGTGGACGTGCTGTTATCCACAACCGGGTGAAACTGGGCGGCGTTCATCGACCGTCTTGAGGCAGCATGACGGCGTGGACATACGGGGACCGGCAAGATTTCTCTGGTGGTTGGGTGTCAGCAACAAGGGCCGGGTGGCTCTCGGCGCGATGTTCGGGTCGCTGTGGTTTCTCAGCCTGGCGTCCGCCCCCTGGCTGCTCTCCCGGGCCATCGACCACGGCCTCGCGGCGCGTGATCCCGGCGCGCTGATCGGCTGGGCCGCGGCCGTGCTGGTCGTCGGCGCGGCCAGCGCGGGTCTCGGCATCATGCGGCACCGCAGCATGACCAAGATGCGCATGGCGGCCGCCCTGCAGACGGCCGACCTGGTGATGGGTCATGCGACCCGGCTCGGATCGGCGCTGCCGCGCCGCATCACCGCGGGCGAGGTCGTGACCATCGGCATCTCCGACGTGTGGACGATCGGCCGGGCCATGAACGTCGGCGGCGTCGGCGTCGCCGCGGCCCTGGCGATCTCCGTCGTCGCTGTGGTGCTCTTCCGCACGTCCCACATGCTCGCTGCCGTCGTGCTGATCGGCGTGCCCGTGCTCGCGATCCTCGTCGGGCCGCTGCTGCAGCGCGGCCAGCGGGCCGGCCTGGGCTACCGCGAGCAGCAGGGCGAACTCAACACCCGCCTCGTCGACGTGCTCGGCGGCCTGCGCATCCTCAACGGACTGGGCGGCAAGCAGACCCACCTCGAGCGGTACGACCGGGAGTCCGCGCGGCTGCGCGACCAGGGCTACCAGGTCGGCGGGCCGTTCAGCTGGATCGGCGCCCTCGGTGACGGGCTGCCGGTCGTGTTCCTGGCCGTGGTCGTCTGGCTGGCGGCCCGGCTGGCCGCGTCCGGCGAGCTCACGGTGGGCGAGCTGGTGGCGGTCTACGGCTACACGGCCATGCTCGTCATCCCGGTCAACGTGCTGATCTTCTGCTCGTTCGACGTCACCCGGGGCCTGGTCTCGGCCCGGCGCGTGGTCGACTTCCTGCGGCTGCCCGCCGACGACCCGTCCGGCGAGCCCGCTCCCGACGGCCCGGCCCCGCTGCACGACCCCGAGTCCGGGGTCACCGTCGAGCCCGGGCGGCTGACCGCGCTGGCCGGCGCACGCCCCTCCGACGCCGCCGCGGTGATCGACCGGCTCGGCGCGTACGGGCCGACCGACGCCACCTGGGGCGGCCGCCCGCTCGCCGGCATCGCCCAGTCCGAGGTCCGCGCCCGCATCCTGGTCGCCGAACCCGACGCGGCCCTGTTCGCGGGCGACCTGCGCGACGTGATCGCCGGCCGCGACGACCCCGACGACGACCGCGTCCGCGCCGCGATCACCGCCGCCGTCGCCCACGACGTCGCCTCCGGACTCGACCGCCCGATCGAGTGGTCCGGCCGCAACATCTCGGGCGGCCAGCGCCAGCGGGTGCGGCTGGCCCGGGCCGTGCACGCCGACCCCGAGCTGCTGCTGGCGGCCGAGCCGACCTCGGCCGTCGACGCCCACACCGAGGCAGCCATCGCCGAGCGGCTCAGCGAGACCCGCCGCGGCCGCGGCACGGTCGTCGCCACCACGTCGCCGGTGCTGCTCGACCGGGCCGACGTGGTGCACTACCTGGTCGACGGCCGGGTCGCCGCGTCCGGCACCCACCGCTCGCTGCTGGCCACCACGCCGGGCTACCGCGACCTGGTGACTCGCGCCTTCGACTCCGAGGAGGGCGCGTGAATCTCCCCGTCGCCGATCAGCGCCAGGTCGGCCGGGCCGCGCTGCGCCTGGTCAAGGCCGACCGCCGCTCGGTCGCCGTGATGATGACCCTCAACGGCCTGGCGGCGCTGGCCGCCCTGGGCGGGCCGTGGCTGCTCGGCCGGATCATCGACGAGGTCGCCGCCGGGGGCGGGGCCGAGGCGGTCGACAAGCTCGCCGCCGGCGTGCTGGCCTGCGCGGTCGTGCAGACGCTGCTGTCCCGGCACTCGCTGTCGATCGCCTACCGCTTCGGCGAGCGCACCGCCGCCCGCATCCGCGAGAACTTCCTGCGCCGCGCGCTCGCCCTGCCCGCGGCGGTGATCGAACGGGTGCCGGCCGGCGACCTGGCCGCCCGCGGCACCACCGATGTCGACGCGGTGGCCAACACGCTGCGCGACATCCTGCCCAACATCTTCATCGGCGTCGTCCAGATCGTCTTCATCATCATCGCCGTGCTGGTGCTCGACCCGCTGCTCGGCATCGTCGGTGTGCTCGGCCTGTCCGGCATCTGGTTCTCGACGCGGTGGTATCTGCGCCGGGCCCGCTCGGCCTACCTGACAGAGGGCGAGGCCAACTCCCGGCTCGCCGACGAACTGGCCGCGACCACCGCGGGCGCCCGCACGATCGAGGCCTTCGACCTGTCCGGCCGCCGGCTCGAGGTCGGCCGCGAGGTGATCGCCGAGACCCGGCGCACCCGCCTGGGCACCCTGCGCCTGCGCAGCGTCTTCTTCCCGTCGGTCGAGATCTCGTACGCGGTGCCGAGCGTGCTGGTGCTGCTGCTCGGCGGCTGGCTGTTCTTCGAGGGCCGCGTCACCCTGGGTACGGTGAGCGCCGCGGTGCTCTACCTGCGTCAGCTGGTCGGCCCGCTCGACATGATCCTGATCTGGATCGAGTCGTTGCAGAGCAGCAGCGCGTCGTTCGCCCGCATCGAGGGCCTGACCGCGGTCCCGGCCGCGCCCCCGTCGGCGACGACCCTGCCGACCGACGACCGCATCGAGATGACCGGGGTCC
Source organism: Paractinoplanes hotanensis (assembly GCF_023717965.1). Classification (NCBI taxonomy): domain Bacteria; kingdom Bacillati; phylum Actinomycetota; class Actinomycetes; order Micromonosporales; family Micromonosporaceae; genus Paractinoplanes; species Paractinoplanes hotanensis. Next base: position 11,629 of record NZ_JAMQOL010000015.1, read on the forward strand.
GGTACGCGTACGACCAGGGACGCGACGTGCTGCACGACGTGAACCTGACCGTGCGCCCGGGGGAGCGGCTGGCGATCGTCGGCCTCTCCGGCGCCGGCAAGTCGACGCTGGGCCGCCTGATCGCCGGCGTCGACCGCCCCGGCTCGGGCACGCTCACGGTGGGCGGCGTGCCGGTCGCCGACCTGCCACCGGACGTGCTGCGCCGCCAGGTAGTCCTGGTGACACAGGAACACCACGTCTTCCGCGAGTCCCTGCGCGACAACCTGATGATCGCCGCCCCCGACGACGACCTGCGCCGCGCCCTGAAAATGGTCGGCGCCGACTGGGCCGACGACCTCGACCGCGACCTCGGCGAGCAGCCCCCCGACGGTGCTCAGGCCCAACAGCTGGCCCTGGCCCGTGTCGTGCTGGCCGACCCCCACACGGTCATCCTCGACGAGGCCACGGCCCTGCTCGACCCCACCGCGGCCCGCACCGCCGAACGCGCCCTGGCCGCCGTCCTGCACGAACGCACGGTCATCGCCATCGCGCACCGCCTGCAGACAGCCCACGACGCCGACCGCGTGGTGGTCATGGAGGACGGCCGCATCATCGAGGTCGGCACCCACGACGAACTGGTGGCAGCCGACGGCCCGTACGCCGCCCTGTGGCGCTCCTGGCACAGCGACCAGAACTCATGACGGCGCCGGCCGGCCCTCCTCACCTCGTGCGGAAGACGCCGTCCAAGGCGAGGTCGATCGTGCGGCCGGCGGCGGCCTGGGCCGGGAGGGTGCCGTCGAGGGAGCCTTCCAGGACGCCCTCGACCATGGTGAAGATCAGGATCAGGTCGGCGGGTTCCAGGTCGCGGCGTACGTGGCCGTGTTCCTGGGCCCGGCGCAACGGCTCGGCCAGCAGGGCGACGATCCGGCGCAGGTAGCGGCCCCGCACCGCCGGTTCCAGGCGACGGGCCAGGTGCACCAGCGGGCGCATCGTCACCTGGGCGCGCAGCACGGCGTCGAGCATCGGGCGGAAGGCGGCGGGCTGCTGTCCGGCGGCGGCCACGCAGGCTTCGAGGCGTTCGACCTGGTGGGCGATGACGGCTGCGGTCATGGCGTACCGGTCGGGGAAGTGCCGGTAGAGGGTGGCCTGCCCGACTCCGGCCTTGCGGGCGATCTCCGGCATGCCGACGGCGTCGCGGCCGCTGGTCATGAGGTCGCAGGCGGCCAGCACGATCGCTTCCCGGTTGCGCTGCGCGTCTCGCCGGCGCGGCGCCTGCACTCCGTAGAGCATCGGCTCGCCTCCCTCCGCCTCACGGCCTTGCCCGGCCTTGCCTTGCCCGGCCGTAGCTGAGCGCGAGGCCGTGGCCTGCGTAATCACGCCTCGAAGTGACCTACGTTACTGGCTGGTAACGATAATGTCATGAAGTTCAATTTCTCGGAACCGGCTCCTACGCTGCCGAAACCGGAGCGCTCCAGCCCCTCCCATACGCGACCCCGATCCGTACGGACGTGCCACCGCGTCCGCCGGCTCGGGCTCGTCGTCCTTGCTCTGCCCGAGGAGTGCGCATGGAGCACCGCCGCAAGATCCTGCTCAGCGTCGCCCTGACCGCCGGCCTCGTCCTCTCCGGCGCCGTACCCACCCCGGCGGCCGCCGCGGTCCAAGCGACCACCGGATCCCTCTCCTCGCGGCCTGTCCGAGACGAGACGTCTCGTCTCGCGGCTGCCTCCGAAGCGGCTCGTGCGACAGGCGCCTCCGCCGCGAAGAGGGTCTCTGCGGCCGTCGCCACGACCGGGTTCAGATTCGTGGACATCGCGGGAGCGGGCGTGGTGCTCAAGGCCAACGTCATCGCTCCGGTGGCCGCCGGCCGCTACCCGGCCGTCATCCTGCCGGCGAGCTGGGGGCTCAACGACCTCGAGTACCTGGCGCAGGCCCGGAAGCTGGCCGAGGGCGGCTACGTCGTCGTCTCGTACACGCCGCGCGGTTGGTGGGCCTCCGGCGGTGAGATCGACACGGCCGGGCCGAAGGACATGGCCGACCTGTCCAAGGTGATCGACTGGACGCTGGCCGCCACGCCCGCCGACCCGGCCCGCATCGGTGCGGCCGGGATCTCGTACGGCGCCGGTCTCAGCCTTCTCGGCGCGGCGTTCGACAAGCGGATCCGCGTCGTGGCCATGATGAGCGGCTGGACCGACCTGGTGTATTCGCTCTACAGCGACCAGACCCGCCATCGCCAATCGGCCGGCCTGCTCGAACTGGCGGCCGCCCTGCTCGGCAACTCCGGCCCCGAGCTCAGCGGCAAGCTGGCCGACTTCAAGGCCAACCGCGACGTGGCCGACGTGATGGCGTGGGCGCGCGTGCGCTCACCCGCCACGTACCTGTCCCAGATCAACGCCAACGGCCCGGCCGTGCTGATCGCGAACGCCTGGGGCGACTCGTTCTTCCCGCCCAACCAGTTGGTCGACTTCTATCGCGGGCTCACCGGCCCCAAGCGGCTGGAGCTCCGCCCCGGCGATCACGCGATCGCCGAGCTGGGTGGCATCTTCGGCTTCGAGAACGACGTCTGGTCCGGCGTACGGAACTGGTTCGACCAGCACCTGGCCGGCCGCCCCGCCGAGGCCCGCCCGCCCGTGCTGATCCGCCCCGACAACGCCGGCACGGAGTCGTACGCCGACTGGTCGGCCCTGAGCACGTCGACCACCCGTTACGGACTCGGCCGCATCCGCACTCTGGACGGCACCGGCCTGCTGGGCGGGGCGCCCACCACGGGCTGGACCAAGAACGTGCCCACCGACCTGGACACCACCGCCAACGGCGGCGTGGTGCTGCTGACCAACGGGGTGGCCGCCTTCACCAACCAGCGCCCGTCGGTCTGGCTCCCGGCGGTCAGCCGTACCCGGGCCGGCGTCTGGGCCGCTGCCCGCCCCGGTACACCGCTCAAGATCCGGGGCATTCCCCGCGTACACCTGAACCTGGCCGGAAGCCCCGCCGCCGGTTCCCTGGTCGCCTACCTCTACGACCTCGACAACCTGGGCGCCGCCCGGCTGATCACCCACGCCCCGGTCACGTGGACCGGCGCGGGCGAGGTGGACGTAGCCCTCTCGGCGGCCGCCTACGACGTCCCCGCCGGCCACTCGCTGACCCTGGTCATCGACACGGTGGACCCGCTGTACTACGACTCCAATGACCCCGGCCGCAGCATCACCATCGCGGGCGGCTCTTACCTCGACCTGCCCACTCGCTGACCGCCGTCGTCCCTCCCCCCAGGGGCGGGACGGCTCAGCGCTTGCGCTTCCGGAGGTTGGCTTGCACACGCTTGAGGTCTTCGGGCGGCGCCGACAGGATTCCCCAGCGGGACCGCCAGGCCATGACCGAGCCGATCGAGACGGCCGACATGATCGACCCGATCGACAGCCACGACCCGATCGACAGGATCGACAGATTGGATCCGACCGACCCGATGGAGAGCGACGACCCGACGGACCCGATCGACAGCACGGATCCTTTGGAGTAGATGCTCAGCACGGAATCCTCGGACTTGTACGACAGGATCGAGCCCTTCATCCCGTGATTATCACCCGCCCGCCCATGCCCGGTGTGCCCCCCCCGAACGCTCAGAAGTCGGCGCAGATGTAGGGCATCCGGCGCGGGAACAGACCGCTCAGGGTGGCCACCGCGGCGCCGTCGACCTGGCCCAGCCCGCGGATCACAACCTCGACGGGATCGAGTACGCCGTACAGCAGAGCGCTGAAGCCGCCCACCGAGAGAGTCGCCGCCGGGGCGGCTGTGCCCTTGGACACGGTGAGCCGGCCACCCTCGCCGGTCAGCCGCCACAGCCCGCCCACCAGCGGGTCGTCACCGATCTCGACGGTGATGTCGCCGTCGCCGGCGGCCGTGCCGGTGAGGGCCGGCATGTCGAGCACGCGCACCATCGCGCCGCCGTGCCGGGGCTGGTCGACCTTGGCCTCGGTGGTGACGGTGAAGTCGGTGCCCCACAGCTCGGGCACCTCGTCGCTGCTGACCCGGACGTGCACGCGCGCCACCTGGTCGACGTGGCGCCCGAAGAACTGGAGCAGCAGCGCCCGCCCCATCGGCCCGGTGGTCAGCAGGTCGGAAGCGTGCAGATCACCGCCGTACGCACCAATGCGGTAGTCCACCACGCCGACCACCTCGCCGCCGGAGCGGGCGACCGCCACCCAGCGCTTGTCCTCCCGGAATCCGGCGGTGTGGGTCTCGTCGTACACGGCGAACCCGTGCCGCTCGCCGAGCAGACGCTGCTGGAGACCCTGCCAGGCACCGAAGCCGTCACGCATGGGTAACAGCTCGACCTCGCCCGGCAAATCGGCCCGCGTCAGGTGCGACAGCCCGTCGGGCGCAAACGTCGCAATGCGGTGGCGCGGAGTGCCGACGTAGCCGAACCGGGCATAGAAACTCGGCCGGAACGGATAAAGCGCACTGACCACGGCCCCCTCGTCACGGGCCCGGCGCAGCAGCCGCTCGAGCACACCCCGCACGAGCCCACGCCGCCGCGCGGAGGGATGCGACGCCACCGACGCCACCCCCGCCATGTCGAGCACCCGCCCACGCACGTTCTGCCGCATCCGCAACGAGGCCGCGCAGGCCAGCGCCTTGCCACCCTCTTCGGCGATCAGGTTGATCGCGGTTTGGAAGTAAGCCATGCGCCGCTCGTAGGCAGCCTCGTCGTCCGCCGGCCAGGGCGAGGGCATGAACGCGTAGGACTGGAGGGGAAACATCGTCGCCGTACGCTCAGCCGCGCTGATCTCTCGGAACTCCATGGCCTCATCCAACACCGCGGAGGCTCCTGGCCGCCCGCCCGGTTTCCAACCTGTGGATAAACCGGAACGCCCAGGTGAACCCCGCTGCGCGACGCGCCGGGGGACCCCGGTTTGGCAAGGCGCCAGGTGACCGGCTAATGTTTCTTCCGTCGCCAGGCAAGCCGGAACGCCGGTCAGGCCGAACGACATGCGGACGTAGCGCAGCTGGTAGCGCATCACCTTGCCAAGGTGAGGGTCGCGGGTTCGAATCCCGTCGTCCGCTCGGAGAGGCCTTCACAGTCGTGCTGGGCCGGCTCGGTGGAGTGGCCGAGAGGCGAGGCAACGGCCTGCAAAGCCGTCTACACGGGTTCAAATCCCGTCTCCACCTCGCAAGAGGTTGCAAGTCCTGAGGGCGATTGGCGCAGCGGGAGCGCGCTTCCTTGACACGGAAGAGGTCACTGGTTCGATCCCAGTATCGCCCACCAAAGTTGGCAGTGCGCGAACCACCTGGTTCGCGTCACGTTCGGTAAGGGTCAGCCCGTCAGGGGCTGGCCCTTCGTCGTTTTCGGCCAGCGGGAGCTTGAAGACCGGTCGCACGGTGTCGTCGGCGATGATCGTGACTTCTTGGATGAGGGTTTCGAAGAGTGCCTTGCGGGCGGTGTGCGTCTCGTTCGTGAGGATGTGTCGGATTTCGGCCCGGATGGCGTTCATGTCGGCTGGGGTGAGCGCTTGAGGTGGCTCTTCAAGGTCGAGTTCGAGTTCGGCTTTGCGGGCGCGTAGAGCCTTTGACTGGCTTTTGAGGGTGTCCAGGCGGGCGCGGATCTCGGGGGCGCCGTCGTCGAGGGTGCCTTTCTCGAAGGCGGTCAGGTAGCGGTCGACGGCGGCGGCGTTGTCGCGGATCTCCTTCTTGACGGTGGTGAGCTGTTCGCGTTTGGTCGCTGTCGAGCTGGCGTGAGTTTGCTGGAAACGGGTGATGGCGTCGGTGATCAGTTGGTGGCCGGTGGTGTAGAAGTCGAGCAGGGCGTCGCCGATGGCGGCTTCGAGGTCGTCGGCGTTGAAGCGGTGGATATCGCAGCCGGCTTTGTTGCCGTAGCGGGCGCGGCTCCAGCAGGTGTAGTAGCGGTAGGTCTTGGAACGGCCGGTGGCAGCGGTGCCGATGTACCCGCGTCCGCATTGCGGGCAACGGATCAGCCCGGTGAGGGTGTAGGCGGAAGGATTGGCGGCGCGCTGACCGATGTCGGCGGAGCGCCGGCCGAGGATGTGCTGAGCGCGGTCGAACTGGACCGGACTGATGATCGCCTCGTGGGCGTCCGGGACGACGATGTCGCGCCAGGTCTTTTCGCCGAGGTAGATCCGGTTGGTCAGGGTTATCTCGACGGTGTGTTGTGACCATGGTTTGCCGAGCCGGGTGCGTAGTCCTTGGTCGTTGAGGCGTCCGGCGATGGTCTTGGTGCCGAGCCGGTCGGTGGTGTAGAGGTCGAAGATGGTGCGGACGGTGGTGGCCTCGACCGGGTTGGGGACGAGTTTGTCGAGCCGTCGGTCGATGGTGTAGCCGAGGGGCCGGGCGCCGCCGGTCCACAGTCCTTTGGCGGCTTTGCGTTCCATTCCGGCGATGACGCGGTCGATGATGGTTTCGCGTTCGAACTCGGCGAACACGCCGAGCATCTGGACCAGCATCCGGCCGACCGGGGTGGCGGTGTCGAACGGCTCGGTCGCCGACCGGAAGACGACCTCGGCGTCGGCGAGTTCGTCGAGCAGGCCGGTCAGGTCGCGCAGGCTGCGGGAGAACCGGTCGACGCGGTAGACCAGCAGGGTGTCGAACATCCCGGCCCGAGCAGCGCGCAAGGCCTTCTGGAGTTCGGGACGGTCGGTGCTGGCGCCTGAGGCGTCGTCGGAGTAGACGGCGACGATCTGCCAGTCGCCGGGCTGGGAGGCGACGAAAGCCCGGAGTTTGGTCTCCTGAGCTTCCAGGCTGAACGGCTGGTGGTCCTCGTCGGTGGAGCGGCGCAGATAGATCGCGATCCGGCGGTTGGTGTCCTCGATGATGTGCCGGACGCGGTGTGGTGTGCGGGTTCGTTTAGCCATGATCATCACCTCAAGATCATCTGTCGGGTGGGATGTCGACCGTCGGTCCATCTGTGGCTGGGGTCAAGCCGCCCGCGTAGGGGTCAGAAACACGAAAGGCCCGGCACCGGACGCTCTGTCGTGGAGAGTGTTCGGTGCCGGGCGTTGGTGCGTGGATGGTTAGGGGTCGAGTTCGGATCGGTGGTCGTGCCACCAAGCGGCGATCATCGCGGCGAGCGCGGTGACGGCCTGTTCGTAGTCGTCGGTGGACATGGGGACGACGTCGGGCGCTAGCACTCGAACGGGTCGTGGTCGTTTGCGGGGCTGGGGTTCGTCGGCGTTGCTCCGGCTGGGTGACTGCTCAGCCATAGGCAGTCCGGCGGCTTCGCGGCCCGGGCGGGCCGAGATGGCGGTTTAGGGTGTTGGAGCCGGTCATCATGAATCTCCTTCCGGCGGGTGGCACACGAAACGCCCGCCGAAGGCAGATCCGGCGGGCGCGGTCGGGGTCGGTCCGTGACGTGAGTGGGGCGTGCAAGCACACCTTGTCGGTGCGCGACGAAGGGCTTGGCCTGTGGGTGCCCTCCGGCAGGCTGAGGAGGGCGTCACCTGCCCGCTCGGTCAACCATGGCGTGGCGGGCGAGGACTATGCGGATCTGGTACGAGCGCGGCGTAACGGGCAGGTCGGGCCGACAGCTTGATCACCAGGCGCACGCTGTCGGCGCCAGATGTGTGCGTCTCGAGCCACTGAAACGATCCTCTTTCGGCATAGCGACTCGTTTGCCGCCGCCGGCAGGGATGCTTTTGGCTGTGACCGCCGCTCCGGTGCCGCCCGCCTTACGACGCGCCAGATCTTCGGGCTTGTGTTGACCTTGTTGGTCCTGGCTGCCGCAGGCACGCTCTGGTGGGTTTGCAGACCGTCCCCGGAAAGCCCGGGCCGAGGTACCGTCTGCCTCACTCATGGCTCGCCGTCTGAGCAGGCCGCTGCGGAAGCGCTCTGCCTCCGGCGAGCCAGGGACGAAGCCGCCCGCAATCCGTTGCCGGCGCGGACGATGATGGACCCCGCTGCTTCGTCGGTGGCATCTGCATCGTCGCGGACGTTGAGCCCGGCAACGGCGCCCCGACCGGCGGGCATCAGCGGGACGTCTTCCAGCGGCCGCTGATTCTGGCGGCGGCGATGCCTGCTGACCTGGCCCTTGCCGGTGGCTTCTCAGCCGGTGTGGCGGCCGGGTTTCTCACCCGACGTGGCGGATTCCTCGATGGAGATCGCTGCGGGCTTGTCGCCGCGAGACGGGTCTGTGGCCGCTGATCCTGCGGTGATCCGCGGGGGCCCCGCGTATAGGTTGCGCTCGTGGCTGGCCGGCGTCGAGGGGCTCGGGTCAGCCGATGCGGCCGACGCCGCCGAACAGGTAGACCTCCGGCTCGCCGGACTCCGGGTCGGGGCGCCAGCGCGAGCACGTGACGACGCCGGGCTCCAGCAGATCCAACCCGTCGAAGAAGCGCTCGAGCTCCGCCTTCGTCCTGGCGCGGATTGGCGTGCCGCCGCGCTTGGTGGTCTCCCGCATCACGCGCAGCATCGGCTCGCCGTGGATCTCCGCGGTGGAGTGAGTGAGCACCAGGTAGCTACCGGTGGGCATCGCCTGCACCAGCTGCGCGACGGAGCCGTACGCCACGTCGTCGTCCATGAGGTGGTTGACGACGCCGAGGAGCATGAGCCCGATCGGCTGCGAGAAGTCGAGCATCTGCCGCGCGGCCGCGAGTATCGTCTCCGGTTCCCGCAGATCGGCTTCGACGTAGTCGCAACGACCTTCCGGCGTGCTGGTCAGCAGCGCACGGGCATGTACCATGACGAGCGGGTCGTTGTCGATGTAGACCACCTGGCAGCGCGGGTCGAGGGACTGCGCGACCTCGTGGGTGTTGTCCGCCGACGGGAGCCCGGTGCCGATGTCGAGGAACTGGTGGATGCCGGCATCCTCGACGAGGAACCTGACCACGCGTTTGAGGAACGCGCGCTCGGACTTCGCCCCGATCGGGATGTCCGGGATGTGGGCGATCACCTCATCGCCGGCGGCCCGGTCGACCTCGAAGTTGTCCTTGCCGCCGAGCCAGTAGTTCCAGATTCGCGCCGAGTGCGGAACCGTCGTGTCCAGTTTGGAGTCTGCGGGGCGCCCCCGGTCCTCGGTCATGAGGGCATTCTTCCGCGCCGATGGGGCGGTGACGCAAGAGGGGCGGCTGGTGCGGACAATGGCCCCTCCCAATGAGTCGTAACGACGGGATCTGAGCCGGGGCAGGTGAATGGTCGACGGTGCACCGCATCCGAACGGCGGGCACGGCGACTCCAATCGGGTACCCCGGCTACGGCAACGGCGCAAAGTCCCACCAGCATCGTTAGGTGCCGAACGGTCTGGGACGCTACCGGTCCAGACCACGGCGATGATCAATCGCTCCCCCGGCCAGCGCTGAGGCCGGACAGCTGTCCGGTCTCCGGAATCATGTCGGATGACCATGCGGCGAGCGGGCTTGCGACACGTAGATGAAGACGAAAAAGGCGGTCTCGGCTCCGACTCTCGCGTCGACAACGATCCGACGTGTCTCGATGTCCCGAGGATCATGTCATCGGTCGGTGCCGTGAGCTGGACTTCGACAGGTACAGCGAGGCTTGGTTGTCACGATTCTCGGTGATTCTGGCGGATTCGATACATCAACCGGTTCGGCGGATCGCCAATAGCCGCCCACCGCACTCACCCGCCTGCGCGGCCGTGACCGTGAGTCACCACATTGGCCTCGCCGCCGGCTTTGGTCTGAACATGGACGCACCGGATCGCGGCAGACATCCCATGTTTTTCAAAGTCAAGTGGTGGGCTGGAGATGGGCCCAGGCGGTTGCTTCGTCGTAGGCGCTGCTGGTTTTGAGGCAGCCGTGGAGGATGCCGACGAGCCGGTTGCCGAGCTGGCGCAGAGCGGCTTGGTGACCGGTCCCTCGTTCGCGTAAGGCTTGGTAGTAGGCGCGTGCTCCGGGTGAGCCGCGCATGGCGCAGAACGCCCATTGGTGCACCGCGTCGGCGAGACGACGGTTGCGGGCGTAGCGGGCCAGCACGACCCGGCGGCTGCCGGAGGCGCGAGTGATCGGCGAGGTGCCGGCGTAGTTGCGGCGAGCTTTGCCGTCCGCGTAGCGGTGTGGGTCGTCGCCGAACTCGCCGAGGATCCGGGCGCCGAGCACGGCCCCGAGGCCGGGCAGGCTCAGGTAGCGCTCAGCGTCCCGGTGCCGGCCAAAATGGGAGGTCACCACCTGCCCGAGTTCGGCGATCTCGATGTTCAGGATGTTGATGAGTTGCACCTGGCTGGACACGATCGCCGCGTAAGCGTTCTGGACCGGCCGCGGCTGACGCAGCTGATCGGCTTTCAGTGTCTGCTGGATCGTGGTGGCTCTGCCGTCGAGATCACGACGGCCGGCCCTGCGCAGTGCGGCCACGATGGTGACCCGGGGCAGGCGGGCGGCCCGGTCTGGATCCGGTGCCCGGTCCAGCAGTTCGAGGGCTTCGCCCGCGGTCAGATCGTCGAAGGCTTGCAGTGCGGCGGGGAAGAACTCCCGAAGCGTGGACCGCAGCCGCAGGACCTGCCGGGTGCGGTCCCAGATCAGGCTTTGATGCGCCCGCGCCACCAGCTTCACAGCCTCCGCGAGAGGGCTGTCACCGGCGACCTGCCGGTGGTGAGCGTGATCCAGGCGTACGACCTCGGCCAGGACGTGAGCGTCGCCGGCGTCAGACTTCGCGCCCGAGGTGGAGTGCCGTTCCCGGTATCGGGCCGCCGACATGGGGTTGATCGCGAACACTTGATACCCAGCGGAGAGCAGCGCTTGGACCCAGGTTCCGCGGTCGGTCTCGATCCCGATCTGCACCCGTGCAGCCGCTTCGGCCGGCTCGAGGTCCGCCCACGAGGCGGGCATGTGCTCCGCGATCAGCGCGTGCAGCCGGCTGATGCCCTCGAGACCTTCAGGCAGTCGTGCGCGGGCCAACCGCCGCCCGTCGTCGTCGAGTAGTTCGACGTCGTGGTGGTCTTCGGCCCAATCGTCTCCGACCCAGATCATCCTCGCCTCCAGTGTCGACACCATGGTGGTGGCAGCAGCGCGGAGGAGACGTCAGCGATCTAATAGTCAAGTGCTCACCGCCTGCGGGCGGGGCGCGTCATCCCATCGGCTGTCCCATCTCCTCACGACCAAGCGGGCGCACGGTCTGCCGCAAGACCTCAGAAGGTCAAATGAGTGGAGTGCTGACCCGCCGGCCGCTACCGGAGCCATCCTGCACCAGCAGGCTGACCAGAACCTATTAGATGGGTGTGTGAGCACTGCTGGCTCGTGGCCCGGCCATGGCTGGGAGGATTTCAGCCATGCTGCCGTTGCAGATCACGTATGACCAGGAGGCCGATGCGGCCTACATTTACCTTCAACCGCAAGGAGCTCAGATAGCGAAGATGTACCCCTGCGACCCTGTCGCTGTAGAGGGCATGATCAACCTCGATTTTGATGCCGCCGGCCGACTTGTTGGCATAGAAGTTCTCGGCGCCCGTTCAAAGCTCGCGCCTGAACTGCTGGGAGCAGCCGATGACATCACGCGGCGACAACCGGACGTTAGGTAGCCGACACCACCCGGATCGCGGCAGACATCCGTGCACCGGCGAGCGCGCAGCATCGGCGTGCTGGCATCATCGCCAAGTGCTCGATTTGGTGATCGTCAACGGGCTGCCTGGATCAGGCAAGACCACCCTGGCAACGGAACTGGCGGGCGCCCTCGATGCGCCATTGATCTCCAAGGACGCGATCAAGGAAGCCGTCGCGGACGTCATATCCGCGGATGCGCACCAGGCTCTGGGGATTGCGTCGAGTGAGATGATGTGGACCCTCGCAGCAGCCATGTCCGGTGAGGTCGTCATGGAGTCTTGGTGGTTCAAGCCGCGAGATCTGCGCTTCGTCGAGGCCGGACTGGGCCGATGCGGCGCGACTAGTGTGGTCGAGGTCTGGTGCGACGTGCCCGCGCAGCTCGCCAAGACCCGGTACGCAGCGCGACGCCGACATTGGATTCACAACGACGAGCGCCAACTCGACGATGGGTGGCCGCGCTGGGAGAAGGAAGCCGCGCCTCTCGGCGTCTGCCCGGTGATAACGGTCGTTACCAGCGGCGCGATTGCCTTGGACGATCTCATAACGCGGATCAAGCACGCCAGAGCGTAGGGAAGCAAGGCAACGGTCACATCGCGTCGGACTGCAGATAGGCAACGCTCCGCCGCGCCCGGTCGGCGGTATGAGCGGACGTTCGCCAGCTACAGCTGGAGACGTTTCTCGGCCGCTGTGTCATCGCCAACATCGCCGTAGCGCAGGTATGCGCTGCGCGATGTCGAGGGAAATCGCCGAACGATGCCTTCGACTGAAGCGAACATCTGGTCCGCGTCGCGGCCATATAAGTAGATGGTGACCGATCCCGCACCGAACTCGTCCCCGTCCAACTCGCCGACGTCATCGGCGGCAAGTGCCGCCTCGACCTCTCGCTCGAGACCGCGGACGGCCGTGAGCTCTTCCTCGTTCGGCAGGCTGCTCCCGCCGAGTCCGAGCGTGAGGATGAGTGCGTGCTCAGCCACTTCGGCGCTCCCTAGCTGTGACACTGTCCGTCGGCTGCGGTGATCGTACGACGCCGTTCTGCAGACATCCCCTGATCGGCACGACAGGAGGCCGGCCTGCCGTGGTCGTCCACCGACCGTGACGGCGGTGGCCCGGACCGAGTGGTTATCTCCGTAGGTCCGGACACCGGATGAACACCACTTTCGGCACCGCAAGATCGTCGCTGGATTTCATGTCGGCGAGTTTTGACACCACAGATTTGTGAGCTTCAGGGCGGCCCGTCTTGTTGCCGCGTGGCAAGCTCGTTTCCCGTGATCGATGACTTCGCTAAGGACTACCTGCACTGCCAGCTCAAGGAGACCCGTGAGGCACTGGTGTGGAAGCTTGACGGCCTGTCCGAGTACGACATCCGACGTCCTCTGACGGTGACCGGAACCAACCTCCTCGGCCTGGTCAAACACATGGCGACCTGGGAGGCCCGGTACCTCGGTGAGATCTTCGCCCGCCCGTTCCCGGAGCCGCTACCGCGCTGGCAGGACGCGGACGGCAGCGATCTGTGGGTGGCACCGGATGAGACTCGCGAGCAGATTATCGGCTTCTACCAGCGCGCCTGGAACCATGCAGACGCGACGATCAAAGAGCTTCCCATCGACGCCTTGGGTCACGTGCCGTGGTGGCCGAGCCCCGACGTGAAATTGTTCAACATGATGGTCCATGTCTTGCAGGACGCCACCCGGCATGCTGGCCACGCCGACATCCTGCGCGAGCAGCTCGATGGCCGGACCGGGGTGATGGCTAAGTACGAGGAGCCGATCGACACGGCGGCCCGCGCGACACACCGGGCGACGATCGAGCGGGCGGCGCAGGCAGCAGCCGGCGGCACGGACCAATCCGGCCTGTCTGCCACACCAAACGCCGTTGAGACTGCGCCCTGATCAGCCAGGGAGTCGCGCCTGCCGCGCTCTTGGTCACTATCTCTTTTGCCCCCGGATCTTGAGTAGGACCTGCTCTGACATGGCGTTTGTCCGTCAGTTTCGACACCACTGGAGGTGGACGCTCGATCGGATGGATTCGATGTCCGCGAGTTTCGACACCAAGCTTGGCGGTGGGAGCATCGGCTGACCCGAGACGGAGGCCGGCCGATGCCGCGGATGTCGAAGATCGAGCTGTTCGCGGCGATCCGCCGCGATCTCGCTGCGGGGATGTCGGGCCGGGCGATCGAGGAAAAGCACCGCGTCGGCCGGCGCACGGTCAGTGCGGCGATGGCGTCCGCGTTACCGCCGCCACGCAAGACGATGCCGCCGAGGGGATCGAAGCTTGACCCGTTCAAGCCTGCGATCGACGACATCTTGCGGGCCGATCTCGATGCCCCGCGCAAGCAGCGGCACACCATTCGGCGGATCTATCACCGGCTGCTCGACGAACACGGCATGGCTGACATCTCCTACCAGGTTGTGCGGACCTACGTCGCGGACCGCAAGCCGAAGATCAGGGCCGAGTCAGGTCGCGGTCCGATCAAGGTGTTCTTCCCGCAGACTCACCGGCCGGGCGCTGAGGCGGAGGTCGATTTCGGCGAGGTGGTGATCAACCTGCGGGGTGAGCCGGTGACCTGCATGTTGTTCTCGTTCCGGATGTCGTTCTCCGGCAAGGCGATCCACCGGATCTTCGCGTCCGGCGGTCAGGAGGCCTTCTTCGAGGGGCACGCCCATGCGCTGAAGCGGCTCGGAGGGGTGCCGACCGGCAAGATTCGCTACGACAATCTGCGCTCGGCGGTCGCCAAGGTGCTCGGCTTCTCGCGGCAGCGGATCGAGACCCAGCGCTGGACCGCGTTCCGCTCCCATTACGGCCTGGATGTCTTCTACTGCCAGCCTGGCATCGAAGGGGCCCACGAGAAGGGCGGCGTCGAGGGCCAGATCGGCTGGTTCCGCCGCAACCATCTTGTTCCAGTGCCGCGCGTCGACTCATTCGATCAGCTCAACGCCATGATCGACCAGTGGGACGATCAGGACGACGTCCGGCGCATCGGTGCCCGGGACCGTACTGTCGGCGATGACTTCGCTGTCGAACAGCCGCTACTGATGCGGCTGCCGGACGACGACTTCGAGACCGGCATCTGGCTGACACCTCGCGTCGACCGCTACAGCCAGGTCACCGTTCGCACGAACCGCTATTCAGTCCCGGTGCGCCTGGTCGGCCGCCCGGTCCGGGTCCAGCTGCACGCCTCCCACCTGGTCGTCTATGACGGCCGGGAACAGGTCGCCTGGCATGAACGGCTGATGGCCAAAGGCGGCTCACGGCTCGATCTCGACCACTACCTGGAAGGCCTGATTCGCAAGCCCGGGGCGCTGCCGGGCGCCACCGCCCTGGAACAGGCCCGCGCGGCAGGCAGGTTCACCCCGGTCCACGACGCCTGGTGGGCCGCGGCCCGCAAAGCCCACGGCGACGCCGCCGGAACCCGAGCGTTGATCGAGGTGCTCCTGCTGCATCGGCACATGCTCCACGAGCACGTCGTTGCCGGCCTGGCTACCGCCGTCCGCGCCGGAGCGCTGACCGCGGACGCCGTCGCACTCGAGGCCCGCAAGTTCGCCGAGGCCGACGACCGCCCGTCCATGTCACCGCCCGCGCCGCGGGCACTGCCGGCCAACGTGATCTCTCTGACCGAGCGGCGGCTCGCTCAGCTACCCGCCGACACCCGGCCGTTGCCCACGGTCACCGCCTACGACCAACTCCTACGACGCCGAGCGGAAGGAACGGGGTCATGACCAACCGCCACCGAGGATTGACCGAGCAAGCCGCCGACGCCGCGATCGACTCCGCCTGCCGGCTGCTGCGCCTGCCCACTATCCGATCCCAGTTCACCGACCTCGCCGAAGCCGCCGCTCGTGATCAGATGACCTACCGCGGCTTTCTTGCCGAACTACTCATGGCCGAGTGCGACGACCGGGCTCGCCGCCGCTCCGAACGCCGCATTAAAGCTGCCGCCTTCCCGCGGGACAAGGCCCTACGGACCTTCGACTTCACCGCTAACCCGAACGTCGACCCCGCCATCGTCCACACCCTCGCCAAATGCGACTGGGTCAAGAAGGGGCTACCGCTCTGCCTGATCGGTGACTCCGGCACCGGCAAGAGCCACCTGCTCATCGCTCTGGGCACCGAGGCAGCTATGGCCGGGCATCGCGTCCGCTACGTCCTGGCCACTAAACTCGTCAACGAGCTCGTCGAAGCCGCCGATGAGAAGATGCTGGCCAAAACGATCGCCCGCTACGGACGCGTCGACCTGCTCTGCATTGATGAACTCGGCTACATGGAACTTGATCGGCGCGGCGCAGAGCTGCTCTTCCAAGTCCTGACCGAGCGGGAAGAGAAGGCCTCCGTCGCCATCGCGTCCAACGAAGCCTTCTCTGGCTGGACCAAGACCTTCACCGACCCGCGGCTCTGCGCCGCGATCGTCGACCGGCTCACCTTCGGCGGCAACATCATCGAGACCGGGACCGACTCCTACCGGCTCGCCCAGACCCGCGCACGCACCGATCAGTCCACCCACGCACGGGTTTGAGCCCGCTTGCACCACTCAATGTCGCCGCCGAGGTGTTCATGGATTCGGGCGAACCCCAGGATGATCTGCTGCCGACGATCCTCGGAATCTGCGAGGAGTTCTTTGCCAGCACCAGCCCAGCCGTCCGCCGCGAGCTCGACACCCTCATGCGCGCCCGCGACATCACCGGCGGCCCCGGGTGGCTGATCGACATGCTCGCGCTCACGCGCAGCCGCATGGAGTGCTCAGCCGGCCGCGCCGAACCTCCGGCAGCCGACGAAAATGCGGTCACAACTCGCGGAGATTGATCATCGGGTGAACCGATCAGTGGAAGCAAAACTCACGGGCCGCTGGTGTCACAACTCGCGAGCAGAGCCAACCGAGCGCGGATCGCGGCAGATCCGGATGGTCGCGGTGTTCCGTCATAGTGCCTGCCGTCTGGCAACGTAGGTGTGCCCCGGCGCGGCGATCCACTACTAACGGGTGA
This sequence comes from Paractinoplanes hotanensis, assembly GCF_023717965.1. Lineage (NCBI taxonomy): Bacteria > Bacillati > Actinomycetota > Actinomycetes > Micromonosporales > Micromonosporaceae > Paractinoplanes > Paractinoplanes hotanensis. Next base: position 28,073 of record NZ_JAMQOL010000015.1, read on the forward strand.
TCAATTTCTACAGGTAGAGTCGGCGGATCTCACCCCCGTGTTCACCGTGCCTGGTTCAGGAGAGAATGTGACCGCTGCTCCGCCCGCGCACCTGTCTCAAATGCCGCTTCCGGAACTACAGGCGTTTGCGGCGAGCCTGGGAATTTCTGAAACTGCAGGGATGCGCAAGAGTGAATTGATCTCTGCAATCGCGAGCCGGCAAGATCCGGCCCACCCTTCGGGCGGAGAGGAGCCATCGCCATTGCGGACTAGGAAGCGACGCGGCAGTACCGGATTGAATGCCCTGTTAATTCCAGAATTGCAGGCACTTGCAGCGAGCCTGGGAATCTCCGACACCGAACGGATGCGCAAAGGTGAGTTGATCTCCGCGATAGCGAGCCGACAAAATTCGGTCGGCTCTCCGGGTGACACCGTCGCTTCGAGCGACACCGTCCCTCTGGGTGAAACCGATTCCCGAGGTGAAGCCGTGTCGGGGCCGTCGTCGGCCAAGAGGCGACGTGGCGGTACCGGGTTGAGCGCGATGTTGTTTCCTGAGTTGCAGTCGCTGGCAGCGAGCCTGGGAATCGGCGGAACCGCACGGATGCGCAAAGGTCAATTGATCTCCGCGATCGTAGAGCAACAGGACAGTGGTCAGTGGGACGATGTCCGGCAACTGATCGTCGAGCGCCGCTATGAAGAAGCTCGGGCGGCGATGGACGAACTCAAGTCGAACGGGTTCCGGGCGGAAATCGAAAACGTGCTGCGGCTGGTAGAGACTGGTGACATTGCCCGCGTCGAGTGGATCACGGGTGTTTGGGTAGCTTTAACCGCGACCCGCGTGCTCGAGTCCCGCAACGACGCCCCGGAACCACCGGCCGCCGATGAACTCACCGAGATTCCGGCGGTCCAGCCTCCGGCGATCCCGACGAGCCGTCCCGAGGTGGCAGGCGCGACGCTGGAGGTCGCCTTCGTACGGCTGCTGCAACGACTGTTCACGCCGGCCGCGCGCGCCGAAGGCCGCATCATCGAGCGACTGCGCCGACAGAACGGCGGCACGCAGTTCGGCCACGACATCGAGTTTGATGCAACCGACGCGGTGACCGGGCTGGTCCGATGTCACGTCGAATGCAAGAACTACCGCAGCCAGGACCACCTGACGCTGGCCGCCGTCGCGCCGAAGCTCCTAGAGACCGATTTTCACTGGCGTGAGAACCTGGTCAACCACCTGATTTTCGTTTCCCCGCACCTGGACCCCACCAACGACCTGAGCCTGATGATCCAGACCTGGAACGAGACACGCCGTTTCCCGTTCACCATCCAGGTCTGGTCGCCGGAGCACGGCATCGTCGACCTATTCCGCCTGGTTCCCGAGGTGTATCGGGCGATATACGACCGAGAGCCGGGCCCGCTGAGCGACGACGAACAAGCGACGATCGTCCAGAAGTGGCGCGATCGGATCAAGCCGGTGCCTAACCTTGCCGCCCACTGGCTGCGCTACCTGCGCACCCCGTCGCGGCACCACGTAATCGGGGAAGACCCCGAGGACTTCACCGAGGTCTGGCACCATCCGGTAAGTCTTGAGGCCCTCTCGGACACCGGCGCGCCGCTGCCTGGAACCCTCATGTCCACCGTGCGTGACTGGCTCGACGACGACACCCGGCAGTGTCTGCTGCTGCTGGGCGACTTCGGGGACGGCAAGACCTTCTTCAGCTACCAACTCGGTTGGGCCTTGGCGCAGGAGTTCCTCGCCGATCCGGAAAGCGGCACGATTCCTCTCCGGATCCCGCTGCGGGCAATCCGACAGCATCCCGGCGCGGCGGACCTGCTGGCCGCTCGGCTGACCGAGATCCAGTCGAATTCCAGGGAGTGGCAGGACCTCTCCGAGACTTATCGGACGTTGATCGTGCTCGACGGGTTCGACGAGATGTCAGCACGACTCGACCCGGACGCGATGGCGAAGAACTTCGCACGGCTGTCGGAGTGCATCGCACAGTTTCCCCACTCCAAGATCCTCATTACCTCGCGCCCGCACTTCTACAGCCACCTGCGGGACTATCAGAACTTTGTCAACGACGCGGGCGATCCGCGAGTTGTCCGGATCGCGCCGATCTCCCTGGAGGCGCGCCTCGAACACCTACGCGCACATGCAAGGACAATCGGCGCCGAGGCGAAGCTGAAGCGGCTGCAGCGCCTGTACGATCCGATCGGGCTCGCAGCGAAACCGCTGTTTCTGCAGATGATCAAGGCGACGCTGCCGGCGTTGCCCAATGACCATTTCAACGAGCTCATCCTGTACCGCAGCTACGTCCGGGAGAGCCTGACCCGGAAGATCCGCGACCTGCGCATCGAGGCGTCGCCGGCGATCGACGACGACCTCATCAATAACCTGCAGGCGATCCTCGAAGAGGTGGCGCTGCAGCTGCACGAGTCCACCACCGAGTACGTCGATCTGCGGGAAATCGCCGTAGGTCGCAGCGATGACCTCGCGGAGATGCTGTGGCAGATGTCTGGCGCCTCGAGCGCCGACCCGGAGACGACCGGTTCTGACGCCAGAGCCCGCGTCGGTACTCGGTCACTGCTCAAGCCCGTCCGGGACGGAGCGTCGCAGACCTGGACCGTCGACTTCTTCCACCGCTCAATGCGGGAGTATTTCATCGCCAGGGCACTGGTCCGTGCCATCGCCGGCGAATCCGACCAGGCGGTCGCGATGCTCTCCCGGGTCCCCCTGCAGCCGGAGATCGTGCACTTCGCGACACACCTGATGCGCGACCCGTCGGACGTCGCTCCGAACACCGCCGTGGAGACGTTCACCGACGTCCTGCACAGCCTTACACGCCGCGCGACCTTGCCCCGTTACGCCGGCAAAACGCTCGGCGGCAACGCTATGACCCTGCTCTACACCCTGAACGGCAATCTGCCGCACGGCGACTGGTCCCACCTGGCCCTCGACTACGTCTATCTGGCCGGGGCGGACCTAGACGGAATGACGTTCCGGCACTCCACCCTGCGGTACGCCAACCTGGACAACACCAGCCTGGCCGGCGCGGACCTCAGCCACTGCGATCTCACTGGAGTGCAACTCGAGGAAACCGCGGCAGTTGTGTCCATCGCGCTCGACGAGGACAACAGTACGGTCTTCGCCGGATACACCGACAACAGCATTCGCCGCTGGCGCGTCGAGGCAGGCCGCCGCGCAATCTGCGTCACGATCGCCGACTTGGACTTCCGCCCGGAGTCGCTGAGCCTCACACCGCAGAAGGACGTCTTCGTGATGGGCGGCACCGACCCGCATCGCCGCGTCACCGTGCTCGGCGCCGGAGCTGACGACCAGTGGGCGCCGCTCTGCGCGTTTACAGCGGACTCCACCATTATCTCTGTAGCGGTCCGGAAGCAGAGGGCCGTGTTGGAGCGGCGCAAGCAGCGATCGGGCGCCTCGAAGATCGAGGTCTTCTTACCTGACGGGCGCGTGCTGGAGTCCGCCAAGGTAATCCGGGGTTCAGGCTATTCAATGCTGGCGCTCGGGCCGGACTGCGTGATTTCTCAGGACAAAGCGCAGACAGTTATGTGGTCTGGGCCGGTTAACGGTCTTTCGGCCCCTCGCCGGGTTCTGCCGCTCCCATCGTCGATCTGTCTGGACGGCCGGCTTCTCGACCAGACCGAGGCGCTTTTGCTACTGGGGCACGCCGACGGGCAGCTGTCACTGTGGAGCGTCGACCTCGACGGCACCGCGGAGCCTAGACCGCTGTGGCAGATAACGGCGCACACCGGCGCGGTCAGCAGCGTACGGCTCTCCGGCGGATTCGCTCTGTCTGGCGGAGTTGACCGGACGATGAACCTGTTCCCGCTCATGGACGACTGGAAGGTGGGACCTCCGATCAGCTTGCATCGCACGTTGCGGTGTACAGGCCTACGCATCGACGGCGTCAAAGGCGCCGCCGAGCATGACCTGCTGACCGACCTGGTTCGACGATCTACCGCCACCGAAACTAGCGCTTAACCCAGCCAGGCCCGCTGCATACCGTGTCGTCGATGCCAATCTGCTCGCTTCTTGACCCAGAGATCCTTACTTGCGTCCGGTCAAGTGAGTAGATTCCGCCACCGCTCGCTCATCGGCATGTCCGAGTGCCGATTGCGCATGATCGTCCCTCTCGCGATTGCGTGGATGTGCTCCAGGCGACTGACCGGCTGGTGAGGGGGCAGACCGGGTGGCAGGCCTCACTTTGCACGTCGCCTGCTGGTTGAGCAGGATTTCGGAGTCAGCAGGCCTCGTCAGGTCCCGGAGGCCATGTAGGCGGCGAGGATGTAGTTGGGGTGCCGGTCGAGGTTCTTACGGGCCCGGTCGTAGCGCATCGTGGTCTTCGGGTCGGCGTGCCGAGCTGCGATCTGGACGTCGCGAAGGCTGACGCCCGCGTCGAGCATGGTCGTGACGAACGTGTGACGGAGCATATGGGGGTGCATCCGCGGCATCCGGATCCCGGCCGTCTCGGCCAGGCGCTTGAGGCGGCGGGTCGCGGCGTGCCGATCCATCCGCCGACCAACCGTGTTGCGCAGGATCGGGCCCTGCTCGCGGCCGGTGACGGCGCGGTCGATCGCCCGGGCCACCGCCGGCGGCAACGGGACCAGGACGGTCTTGTCGCCCTTGCCGCGGACCTTCAGGACGCGGTGGCCGTGTTCCTCGCCGAGATCGGCGATGTTCGCCCCGCAAGCTTCGAAGATCCGCAACCCGAGCAGGCCCAGCATCGCGATCAACGCGAAGTCGTTGCGGTTGGCCGACAGCCGGGCGGTGGTGATCAGGGCTTCGAACTGCAGATGCCCCAGCCCCAGAGTCGGTGATTCGGCGGGCATCGGTGGCCGGCGCACATAGTCGGCCGGCGAGTGCGCGAGGAGCCGGTCGATGACGCACACCCGGTAGAAACCGACCACGACCGAGAGCCGGCGAGACACGGTCGATGGCTGGTAGCGGCGGACTTCCTGCAGCCAGCGCACGTAGCGTTCGATTTCGACCCGGCCCAGGTTCAACGGATCTAAACCCTGACCTGCACACCAGGTCAGGAACACCTTGAGATCAGATCCGGTGTGCACCCGGGACTCGCCACGGTAGCGGCCCAGGTACGCGGCCACCGCCGCACGCAGCACCCGCTCGTCGGACGCAGCAACTGCTTGATCGGGAAAAGAAGAGGTAGTCATAACTCACGGTGCGTCACCGCCGGCATGAGCGCCACGCCTGGTGGTCCGCGCCGGCTCAGAACAGCATGCCATCGTACGGCTCCATCTCATCTTCGTAGATGCCGTACGGAAGCCCTCCCGAGGTGCAGCCCGCAACGAAGAAGGGCCGCCCCTCCAACATGATCCACGAATTGTCGGCCGGACCGGCGTCGCGTCGAGCCACCGGTCGCGGGGTAGACGGTGGGCGCTGCACCCACCGCTGGGCCGAGGCTGGCAGCGTGACCCCGAGCGTGGTGAGGTCGTCGTACGCGGTGTACCGGTCGACGCCGTACCGCTTCGCGTAGCTCTTCACGGTGATCGCCGCACCGGAGCGGATCCACTCCCGGGCAGAGTCACGGCGCTGCTGCTTACGCATCCGATGCCGTCGCGGCTGCATCCCCGGATGCTACCGACTCGGCCTCGGCCCCACGGTCGCCCAGGGCGGTGATCCACCCGACCAGGCCTCGGCCCACGTCCGGCGCCGAATACCACTAACCGTGACGCTCGGAGCGCGGCAAATCTGTCACGACCGCAACTGTCATCCTCGAACATCGGCATCCGCAACCCGTTTTCGCTGTAGAACGACGCCGATCCCCGGAATGTCCACAAGAGCCGCCCCAGCCCTCGATCACGCTCTGTGGCGAGCGACTCGCGGCATGAGAGTAATTTCAACGCGTGACCGACGACATCTCGCTACGGCTCGACCGGGCGACCGCAGAGGGCCTCTACGCGACGTTGTATGAGGTCGGCGAGCATGTCGCGGCCGGCTCCCCGATCACCTCGCCGACCACTGATGAAGTCGAGCGACTCGGAAGGCTCCTGCGGGATCTCGGCCATCTCCTGGGCCGTACCTGCTCGCCGAGTTGCGACCACTTGGCCTGATCCAACATCGCTCGGATCGCGGCTGATCCGCGCACCTGATCAGGGCGCCGCCAGACAGGAAGGTGCGGATCGGGGACACTCGAAACCTCCGTAGACTCCCCGCCACGCCGTTGGCCCTGCGTGCCCTCGAACCACCATTCGTACGTGCCGTGCGACGCGAGGCACCGCAAGAGTGAGCCTCTGCCGCTCACCGCATACTGTTAGTCGCGTGAAGCCATTGCCGTGGTGGGTCGCCGTCTTGATCGCTGGTATGGGCATCCTAGGGACCTTGGCCGCCACCTTCCTTGCTCAGTTGGGGGAAGCGAAGCGGGCTAAACGGGCTCAGACTGTCGAGGCGAAACGACGCGCTGACGACCGCCTTGACGCTCTCGCAAGGGAGCGACGGGAAGCGATCCGCAACGATTACCGAGAGATCCTCCGCTTCGTCGCGCGTACGCGATTGTTCGTGTTGGAGATGCGGGCGCGGCTAGCTGCACTTGAAGACTGGTCCGCCCACGCGAGCACAGACGCGCGTGAGGTGGAGGACTTGGAGGCCCGAGCCGGAATTCTAAGACGTCGCTTCCTCGACGAACTGCCTGATATTCAGAGTCTGGTGGGTGCGTGGGCGCCGGACAACTTGATTGCAATCTTCGACGAGATAGGTTCATTGGGTCCGAAGATCGCCGCAGGAATATCGGTGGCTCTCCATTTTAAGTTTGACGGCGAGCGCTTGGCTGAAGGTACCGTGCGCGAGCTCGGTGAACTCGATCGTCTGCTTGTTTTGTTGAACGAGGCACGAGATTCGCTACAAAGGGAGCAGCAACCCGATCCATTAAGCTGATCGCGTCTTGTCTCGTGCAAGCAGAAATGGTCCAGTGAACTCCAGGAACGCACTCAATTCGGCATGTCCGTGAGCCAGGCGTCGGGTGCACGCCGTGACGCGGCGTAGCGTTCAGATCGCGGCAGATTTGGACGCGGTGAATCGCGTGCGAAGTTGGTTCAGAACGCAGTGCCGGTTAAGCCGTGCGCCGGTTTACGAGCAGCCCAGTTCACCGGTTGATCGCCTGCTCGAGGGTGGCGCGGATGGATCGCAGCGAGGCGAGCGCCAGCGGATACAACTCCTCGGACTCTTCCCACAGCTCGCGCCACTCCGAATCCTCCTGGACGATCCGGTCGAGGGCTCGCACAGCTGTCGCAGGGACCTCGTCGTCTACCTCTACGTTGCCGCCCTCCAGCAGGAAGTCGGGCGCGTAGGAGTGTCGATCACCGTCGCATCCGGCAGTTGTGAGGCGACAACGGCCGCAGCAGCGATGGCCTTCGCCGCTTCGTCGCTGTCGAGGTATTCGTCGCCGTGCTCGGCGACCCGGCTCAGCACATCGCGGATCAGCCCAGCTCGTTGCTCTGGGGCGGCCTCGTCCAAGTCACCGCACCAGTCGGCAGCGGTGTCGTTGTCGAACGGCCCAACGTCCCAGGTGCCCATGCTGACTCTCCAGCTCGTCGATCGATCCCGAACCCGCCGAGAGCTTAACGCCTACTGATCAACAACTCGTAGGGTTCCCCGGCCCGCTACACCGCGACGTCTGGCTGCGGCGGAGACGCGTTGGTCGACCGGAACTGCCGGCGCGCACGATCGGCGGCCAGATGAGGGCGCCTGTGGACCGCGGGGGGAGCTCAGTGGCGAGGTGCAATCATCAGGAGGTGACCGACGAGCAGGCGCGCGTGCTGGCGCGCGACGGGAACGTTGCGGTAACTCAGCTGGCCGGCCGCGCGTTTCCCGGGATCCATATCCAGGGCGACACATTCGCCGAGCTACAGCGACAGTTTGCCGATGCGGTCAGCCGGGTGCGCCATGCCCGGGATGATACCGACGCATGGGAGGCGCTCGACTCCGCCGTCGAGGATCTGACTCAGATCCTGCGCTTCTACGAGTCGGCACTCGAAAAGCACGACGTTGCGCGACCGTACTTCCGCGACAATGCCAGCTGAGCTGGCCTACCACCACGCCACCATCGGCACGGGTGGGCACCGCGGGTGATCTCGTTCGTGCCCGTCAGCCATCGACTGGCTGGTGCGCGCACGCCCAGCGGCAAATCCGGATATGGGCTGTGCTGCCCCGAGGGGGCACGATCGTGGAGTGTAAGCCACACGGTTGCTTGAGCCCGCCTGGCAGGATCAGCCACCCGAACACTAGCGGTGACCGCCGATGTCACTGTCTTGATCGGCTCAGTCGGAGCAAGCACGCTCCACCGCTTGAACCAAGCCGACCCCGTCTAATTGCCTCCGGCGGGCGGCGGGAGGGCTTCCTCGAGCGCCCGCTGGAGGTATGCCGTTGGAACGGGGGCCGGCTGGCCGCCCTCGGCAGGGCCGCGGGAGGCTGGCTGTCCTTGTCAGTCCTCGCCGGAGAAGCGTTCCCAGGCGGACTGTCGGGTGATTCCGAGTGCACCCCCGATTGACGCCCAGGTCACTCCACGGCTGCGCAAGATGCGGGCGACCCGTCCGACGGCTTCATCAACTTGAATCCGCAGTGACGATATCCGCACCATCGTTGCGGTGAGTTCCTCGTCGGACTGGCCGTCCCAGGAAGGGATTCCATCCGGACGCCGTCCGGCGAGAACGTCATTGCAGAGGCCGACACACTCATTGCAGATGGCCGGTCCTGGTCCGGCAATCAGCTGCTCGACCTCGTTTGGCCATTTGCCGCAGAAGGAGCATCGTTGCTCCAAAAGCTCGCGGGATGGAGTCGTAGCGGTCATGCGTATCCTCCCAACACGTGTCAGGCGGACCCTGACATGCGTCAGGCTAGCCCTGACAACTTGTCCGATGCAAGGCACCCGCGATTACTACGTCGATAGAGGTCGGTAGCCAGCCCCACAACGCCGGGCTCCCCGTCAGCGCGGGGCATCGGCATCTGCGGCACATGGCGCACAAGTCACCGCCGGTCCGCGCCGTGAACGCAGCGGCAAGGTGCGCTCGGCCGGCGAACTGGTTCACGTGCGGCCCAGAGGGCCACCTTGAAGGCGTAGGGAAGGCGCGGTGCCACTCAATGATCGACGAGCACGCACAGCGGCAAACGAGCGCACCCAGCGACTCCCGACGGCGCCCCTGCGGCACTAACCTCCCTCGTTCAGAGGGGAATTGAGCCATCGAGGCCGATGAAGGAAAGGTGCGCCTGACCTGCAAGGATTTGAGTGTCTAGATCAAGTCCATAGCAGAATCGGGTGCACCTTTCCGGTGAGCAAGGGTAGCGGATGGGACCAGCGGCTGCAGGTCGCGGCCGGTGGTAAGGGTTTGGTGGGGCATGTGGGTGCGGTGCTGCTGCGGCGGTGCGCGGACCGGGCCGGTCTGACCGGTGCGTTGAACGAGGCGTTGCCCTGTGGCCGGGGGCCGGGTTGGTGGGATCGGGGCACGGTCCTGATCTGCCTGGCGATAGCGATCGTGCTCGGTGCGACCAGCATGTCCGACATCGGCCTGCTCGCGCATCAAGCCCTCGTGTTCGCTGATCCGCCGTCGGAGGCAACCGTCCGGCGGGCCCTGGCCGGCCTGGACCCGGTGCTGCTGGGCCGGATCGGCAAGGCTCGGGCGAAGGTCCGGGCCCGGGTCTGGGACCTGCTCGAGCGCCGGCCGCAGGGTTTCCCGTGGCTGGCGGTGGCCGGCAAGCTGCTGACCGGATGGATCGTCATCGACCTGGACGCCACCTTGATCACCGCCCACTCACCGAAACAAGGCGCGGCGGCCACGTTCAAACGCGGGTTCGGGTTCCACCCGCTCGGCGCGTGGTGCGCGAACACCGGCGAGAGCCTGGCCATGCTGCTGCGCCCTGGTAACGCCGGCTCGAACACGGTCACCGACCACATCCGGGTCCTCGGCGAGGCGATCGCCCAGGTGCCGGTGAAATACCGGCGCAAGATCCTGATCCGGATCGACGGGGCCGGAGCCACCCACGACCTGCTCGAACACATCCAGCAGCTGAACCGGCTGTGGCGCACGGTGAAGTTCACCGTCGGCTGGACCATCACCGACACCGACGAGACCGCGATCGCCGCCCTGCCGGCCGGCGCCTGGAGCGACAGCCTCCAGCAGGACGGCACCGCCACTGACCAAGCTCAGACGGCCGAGTTGACCGGCCTCAACCAGCGGGTCGGCACCTGGACACCGGGACTGCGGCTGATCGTCCGGCGGACCCGGCCGACCGCCCGGCACGCCAAGAAACTCACCGATCTGAAACGCAAGACCGGCTGGCGGTACGCGATCGTCGCCACCAACATCCGCCGCATCCACCGGGTGCCAGGCTCGCACCACCCGCAGTTCTTGGACGTGCTGCATCGTTCTCACGCAGGAGTAGAAGATCAAGTCCGAGTGGGAAAGGCCCTGGGCCTGCGGAACCTGCCCAGCAAATCCTGGACCGTCAACCGCGGCTGGATCCTCGCCTGCAACATCGCCGCGGACCTGGCCGCCTGGACCAAACTGCTCGGCCTGCACGACCAACCCGAACTCGCCCACACCGAACCCGAAACCCTGCGTTACCGGCTGCTGCACCTTCCCGCCAAACTCGCCACCCACGCCCGCCGCCGAGTCCTATCCATCCCCGACACCTGGCCCTGGGCCAACGCGTTCGCCCTCTGCTGGCAACGCCTCGGCTCACTACCCCTGACCACCTGACCCACCGACCCCGGCCCTACCAGCAGAAAGGGTCGCTTCCCGAGGGCCGGAGACCTCGCGCGTCCACAGCGACACGTGGCAATCCCACGCCCGAACCCCGCGGACAAAACGGTCAAGCCGAATCGGTCAGGCAGGGAGCAAACCCTCTGACGGATCGAGGCTAACAACCTGCCAGGTTGCAAGTTGCTAGCTTGCATTTACACTCGGCCGCTTTGCAGTAAATGACCTGTTTCCTCCGCCATAATGGATCGGTTACTGAGGCGGTGTACGGCCAGTCGGCAATCCGGACGGCCCGTGTTCCCTGTCGTGCTCACCAACAACGCCGCATTCGACCAACTGCGGGCGATACAACGCACGAGACGTTCTAACGGGAAGGGTCCGTAACGCGAACGGTGTTTCTGGCGTTCGGTCAGTAGTTCTCGGCGGCCGGCCAGCGGTCACCGAAAGTGATGGCGAAGGCGTTCAATACCGGCTTCCAACGCATCGTCCATCGGGTGCGGCCGGCCCCGGTGGGGTCCAGGCTGCGAGTTACAAGGTACAGGCATTTCATGGCAGCTTGTTCGGTCGGGAAATGCCCACGGGCCCGGATTGCACGACGGTAGCGGGCATTCAACGATTCGATAGCGTTGGTCGAGCAGATCACCGTCCGGATCTCGACGTCATAGTCGAGGAACGGAATGAACTCGTTCCACGCGTTACGCCACAACCGGATCATCGCCCTATATTTGGTTCCCCATTCCTCCTCCAAGTCGTCGAGTGCAGCCGATGCGACTTCAGCGTTCGGCGCCGTGTAAATCAATTTGATGTCTCGTTTGATCGCGTCGCTGTCCGCGCGAGACGTCAACCGGAACGTATTACGAATCAAATGGATGATGCAGGTCTGAACGGTTGTCAGCGGCCACACGCTCTCGACGACGCCGGGGAGTCCTTTCAGCCCGTCGCAGACGAGGAAGAACACATCCTGGACGCCCCGGTTCTTCAGGTCGACCAGCACGCTCATCCAGAATTTCGCGCCTTCACCACCCGTGCCGGCCCACAGCCCCAGGACATCCTTACGGCCGTCCACGGTGACCCCGATAGCCGCGTAGACAGGCCGGTTCGCGACCTGACCGTCCCTGACCTTGACGACGATGGCGTCGATGAACACCGCGACGTACACGGCGTCCAACGGCCGCGATGACCATTCCGTCATCTCCGCCACCACCGTGTCAGTGATCCGCGAAATGGTTTCCTTCGAAATCGAAGCACCGTAGATCTCCGCGAAATGCGCCGAGATCTCCCCGGTGGTCAATCCTTTTGCATACAACGACAACACCATTTCGTCGACCTCGCCGAGCCTGCGCTGCCGCTTCTTCACGATGTGCGGCTCGAAAGTTCCCGCACGATCGCGGGGAACAGCAATCGAGACTTCACCGGCCGCGTCCGACACGACCGTCTTCGACCGGGCGCCGTTACGTACATTCGTCGACTCGCGACCCTGACCGGCCTGGTTCTTCTCATGACCGAGATGCTCGGTCATCTCCTCGTTCAACGCCGCCTCGAGAACATTCTTGGTGAAAAGCTTCAACAACCCGTTCGGGCCGGTCAGCTCCAGGCCACGTTCCCGGGCCTCGGCCATCATCGCCGCCACCGCGGCCTGCTCAGGCGACAGCGAACGGCCTCTGGCGGTGGTCTTCTTCGGTGGGTCCACGATCTCTGCGGTCATTACTCACAGTGCCCATCCCGCCGGACCGAAATCCGGCGAATCGGGCCAGAAACACCGTTCGTGGCACAGTCCCTGGATCACCAAGGATTACCTGCATATCAAGCAAATCCGTGCGTGTGATCTGTTGCTGGTTTGCCGGGGAAGTGCGGGTATTTCAACGTTCTGAATGAGTCGGGCTGCGAGGCCGACCTCTCGCCGGTGCGGGGTCGCTGTAGCCGCAGGAAGCTTTCTGTAGCCAAAGTGTCACTGCGGGGATCGCTGCCGATGCTGCTGGGAGGTCCGGTGTTCCTCCGCCTCGGGGAGAAAGGCGATGCGAGGTGTCGTCCCCGCAACCACAGCTACGACCCTCCCGGTAGGACTACACGTCCGTGAAGCTGTCTCGAGCTGTCCCCCACCTGTCAACATGGCCCATAGGCGACCTCACCGCCGAGGGCGTGGCGGTCGTCGGCGAACTGTTTGCCAGGGCGCAGCTACCTAGATCCGAGCTGTGACGCACTCGGCTAGCTCGGTACCGCGGAAGGCGCGGCATGCCGTTCGCGCGACCCGGAAGCCCACTAGATGTCCCCGCCCGCGTGCCGCACCCTAGTCTATATGCGCGAAGGGCCTAACCTGACCCTCGTGGATATGGTGGAATTCGCCAGCGCGGTGGGTCAGGTCGCCAGCGCGGTCATCGCAATACCAGTCGGATTCATCGCATGGTTCACCTACCAGGCGTCACGAAACGCGGCAACGTCCGCCGACAAGCTGACTGAGATTGAAGCTCGCCGAGAGTGGGCGGACCGGTATCTGTCAAGTCAAATGAGACATTTTGGGGTTAAATCTTCTGTAGTTTCTCGGCTGGTTGGTTGATGCAGCTGTGGTCGGGGATCTGTGGTGGTCGGGGTCGTCGGGCGAAGCGTTGCGGGTGGGCGGCGCGGGCGGTGTCGAGGGTGTTCTGGCGGGCGGCGTCGATCGGGCCGGTGGTTCCGAAGTGGACCGATGCGGGGGTGTGCCAGCCGATCCCGGAATGGCGGTGGACGTGGTTGTACTCGGCGAAGAAACCATCGCAGAACGCCCGCGCGGCGGACAGATTCGGAAACGATTCAGGGAAGTCGTGCAGGTATTTCAGGGTCTTGAACTGCGCTTCGGAGAACGGGTTGTCATCCGATGTCCGGGGCCGGGAATGGGTGCGGGTCACGCCCAGGTTGGCCAGCAGCGCGGACACCGGCTGGGAAGTCATCGAGGTGCCCCGGTCGGCGTGCACGGTGTGCGGGACCTGGCCGTTGCGGGCGATGGCCTCGTCGATGAAGTCGCGGGCCAGCACGGAGTCCTCGGCGGCGGCGAGGATCCAGCCTGGGTTGTAGCGGGAGTAGATGTCGATCAGGACGTACAGGTGGTACCAGACGCCTTTGGCCGGGCCGCGCAGTTTGGTGATGTCCCAGGACCAGACCTGTGACGGTGCGTCGGCGACGAGTTCGGGTTTGACCTTCGCCGGGTGGGTGGCTTGCCGGCGGCGTTCGCGGGTCTGCCCGGCGGCTGCGGCGATGCGGTACATGCTGGAAAGTGAGCACCAGTAACGGTTTTCGTCGAGTTCGCGGATCCAGATCTGACCGATCGACAGTTCGCTGTAGCCGGCTTGGTTGATCACCTGCAGGACCGTGTCGCGTTCGCTGGTGTCGAGGGCTTGCGGACCGGGCCGGCGCCGGGGTTTGGGTCCGAGGACCGGGCCGCGGGCGTGGCGGTAGTGGGTGGCCCGGGACCGTCCCACCAGGCGGCACGCGGTCCGCACCGGTGTCCCGGCGGTGGTGAGGGCTTGCAAGGTTTGCTCGATCAGCGGCTCGATGACGGCGGTGTGTCCGTGCTCTCGGCCAGTGATGCCAAGAGCTCGTGTGCTTTTCCCATGATCGACAACGCGGCCTGGGTCTGGGTGAGTTTCGCGTTCAGCCGGGCATTCTCGGCGCGTAACCGTTCGGTCTCGCGTTCGGCCCGCGACAGGCGGGCCGTCGTCGCCGACGTGTTCCCGGAACCATTCGCCGCTCCGGCCGGCGCGGCGGTGTTACGCGCCCGGGTCCATTCCTGCACGTGAGAATGGAACAATCCCTCGCGACGTAGGACCGCGGATTTCTCGCCGTGTGCGGCGGCCTCGTACTCGGCCACGACCGCGGCCTTGTACTCAGCGGTGAAGCTACGCCGGACCGGACGCGGAGCCGGGTTGACCGGCCCGGATCCATTGGTCTCGGACGGTTGCTTGTTGCTGCTCACGTACGCATCTCCAATCACGCCCTGCAAGCCAACCCCGATCGCCGGGGTGTCTCACGACATCCTGACAGGGAGGGGACCGGATTCCGCAGTTCAAAATCGAGTTCCAGCGGCAGACGGCTACGTACGGCATTCTCCGCGTGGAGCTTGTTGGACCCCTGATGCTTGACGGCCTCGACGCCATCGACATGATCGTGCGCGACGACTTCCATGAACGCCGAGGGTCCGGCCTCGGGGGCGCCCGCACTGACGAGGAGATCGCCAACCACGTGTGGGGACCCTTTAGGTTCCGTCCCGGCATCGATGGGGCATCGAGCAACGGGCGCTCGGTAGCGACCTTCGCACTGCCGCTAGGCGAGGGCATGAAGTTCGCGATGGACCCGCAGGACCCGCCGCATTGGAGCACACACGCCACGACGGACTCATGGGCCAAGGAGTACGAGGGTCAACCCATCCGCCTCCTACTACGGTGCAGGAAAGCCGGATTCGAGCCATGGACCGTGCCGGTAGAGGTGTTTCCCGAAGCGGCCCCAAAGGAGATTCTGCCCCGACAGCTCCCCGCCCCTCAGCTCGAAGCCGACGCCGGCGGCGGTGCAAGCGAAGGCTGACACTGGTGGTGGGGGACGCCTCCCCTCACCGGCGCTCGGCTAGCGGTAGGACAATGGCCCGGTGACGGAGAGCGCTTCGCAGAAGACCAAGCCCATCTCGCACAGGAAACCTGACCTTGCGACCGTGCGAGAGCTCTACGGAACCGCGTTCCGGTGCGGCAAACCCGACTGTGGTCGGCCACTGTATACGATGAACAACGACACTGGTGAGACGCTTCTCAACAGCCACGTGGCCCATATCTGCGCACGCAGTGAAGGCGGTCCGCGTTGGGATCCAATGATGAGCGAGGCGGAAAACCGCAGCTCGTCGAACCTCATGCCGATGTGCCTGGAGCACGCTCGCGAGATCGACGTTACGCCGGAGCACTACCCAGTCGACCTTCTTCGCGAGTGGAAGCGGGACCAGGTCGCTGAGCACTTCAAGGTGCAGAAGGCGTGGCCGCTGACCGACGACGAGGCTGCGCAGGTCATCGAGGCGTCGTTCCAGCCAGATGACTATGGGATCGCCATCGCAGCGGCATCCAGCGTGACGGCTGCGGCACGAGCGGCGGGGCACCTCGTCGAGTCTGCTCGCCAGCAGCGGCGGGTGCCCCGTGAAGCCGCAGCTTCGTGGAACGTCATGAGGATTGGTGTTCAGCGCAGCATGCCCCGCGGCTGGGACGCTGAGACAGGTGATCTCCTGCCTCCGGCTGAGCCATCGCACGTCGAGACGGTGCCGTTCGCTCAAAACCTCGAGCTGGCCCTCAGGCAATCGGAAGAGGCGCTGCTTCCCCTGGTTGCGACGCTCGTGGCCGAGCTGCACGCGGTCCGCGCCGCGGCTCCGGCAACCCGACCATGGTGTGACTGGGTGGAGAGCATTGCAGGAGTGGTCCTCCGAGCGTCTGGTCGATGGCCGGGACGTCCGCCCGAGGAAGACGACGACATCCTTGGCGAAGCGATTGCGGAGCTGCTGCGCAGCTCTGCGGCCCTGAGTGCAACATGGAGGGGCCAGCCAGCCGACCAACCTCCGGAGCCGGCAGCACCCTCCCCTCAACCCACTGAGACTGAAACGGCACGTTTGGCACGCGAACATTCAGAACTCCTAGATCGCGCCCGCCCCTGGGCGCGGGTGGATACGCGCCCATTCGACCCCACCCTTTACGCGGAACTGGTTGAGGCCGCCCGATTCGCCCTCAACATTCCTCCGTTAATGTCGTTCCTCACCGTTGAGCTAGGCGCAACAGCCAGATTAACGGCCAAGGTCGCACGAAATGCGGACGACGCTACCTTCGAGAAACTGATTGACGAAGCATCCACACGACAGCCGCTGGCTGTCGCTGTGCACCTTGCCCGTGCACTGATGTTCGTCGCAAGAGAGGCTCAGCGCGCCGAACTAGAAGCAAAATCGCGAGACCAAGCTACGCACCTGCTGACGACTGCCGACTGGACCGAGGCCGAGGCCTGGTCCACTAACCGATTCCATATTCGCCCGTTACTGGGATGGACTGCGTCCATTCAGACCGATGACGAGGTACGGGATCGCGTTGCCGCGGCACTTTCTGATCGTTCTGAGCTGCTTGAACCGATTATCGTCGGCTTAGCACAATACTCCGAACAGTTGGATCGGGATGACTTTAGTCGGACCGTCAGCATCGGGGTGCATGTTGAAGAAATTCCCGCCTGGGTTCCACTGCAGGAGCTTACCGCCGAAATCCGCCGCCGGTTTCCGGATCTGAAGGCTTCCAGCCGAGATGATCGGCCGGCGCATGAGGATGAGACGCAGCAGCTTGCAGCCCACATCCTTTACATCGCGTCGCTCTCGACATGAGTGAACCCACAGCCTAAATCAGTATCTTTGCAGAGCGATCGGCCAATCGCAGCATAAGTTGGTGCCGGGGATGTGGGGATATTCCAAGGCTGTGAATGGGTCGGGTCGGGTGGCCGACGGCTCGTCGGATCGGACTGCTGGTATTCGTAAGCGAGCTGTGTGGAGCCGCGGTGCTATTACGGCCGCTGGGACCGACAAGCTCCGCACCCGTCATGGCCACAAGGGCTGTGTCAGCGCTTGAGCCGGCGCTACTGGGCGGGTCCGCGTTTCTACGCGTCGAGGACTTCGGAAATGCGAAGCGTCAGACCGAGCCGCCACAGCACCGACCCTGCCTGTAGACCCCACGTCGGTGTAGCTGTCTGCGGCTGTCCCTCCGGTCCGGAGGTCGGCGGCGTTACACAGTCCGACTGCCGTGCTCAACGGGAACGGTGACGAACCCCGGCGTCTGCCTGGATCTGAGCGGCGGTTTCAACCTCGCGTGCCAGGGCCCGACGGCCTCACTCAGGAGGGGTGGAGAGGTGAAGCGGAAGGCGGCGGACATCGATCGACGAGCCAAACGGTGCTCGGCGCCGCCGCCGTGGATTTGTTGCTCATGACCAGCATCGAAGCTCGCGCGCAGAGCGACCGCTCGCCAGCCCATGACAGACTCTTTCACCCATAGCAGGGTAAATCGCCCGCGATGCTCCCTGCGAGGACCGCGCAAAGTGCGCAGCATGTCGGGCACCACGGAGCGGTCGGACCTCGTACCGTTGCCCAACGCCGGCGGGCGTTGTTCCCGCAACCGCCCGTCGGCCCGCGCGCCAGGCGCGACGCGAGTCGTCGGTGCGCTTTATCGGCGGCCAGATCCGGATGGCCGGAAGGGCTTCAGCCGAAGCGACGGGGCGGACTGCCGAGCAATTGCTGTACGGTGCGCAGATGCCTCAGGCTCTTCCATTATTCGGCGCCTCGGATGCCTGTACGCACCGCATGCCTATGGTGGCTGCCTCGCCGGCAACAAGAAGCTACTCATCCTTCCATTGATCATCCATAATCCTGCCCCTGCTCCGCTGGCGGTAGTTAACGCGCGGCTACTTCTGCACCCAAAGGCTGGCGGCACGACCACGGTCTTCTACTGGCACGCCATCCAGACCGCGATCACAGGCGTGAACGAGACACGCGTGTTCGCCTCCCCCTTCGCGGTCGAGGGTCGTCGGGCAGTGGAGAAGTTCCTCGAGTTCCAGTGCAACCGGCCGGAGGTGAAGCTCGACGACGGGCCATATACGGCGATCGTCGAGGTTCGGGTTGAGCCAAGTCGCGGTAAATCCCTTCGGTGGTCGACTTTGGTGACGTTCACCCTGAACACGCAGTTCATCACCGGGGCACGTGAAGCGCTGCTACAGCGGTCTAATAACCCTGACCTGCTAGGCGAGCGGCGCGACGGAAGCACCTAGCGG
This sequence comes from Paractinoplanes hotanensis, assembly GCF_023717965.1. Taxonomy (NCBI): domain Bacteria; kingdom Bacillati; phylum Actinomycetota; class Actinomycetes; order Micromonosporales; family Micromonosporaceae; genus Paractinoplanes; species Paractinoplanes hotanensis. The sequence goes on from NZ_JAMQOL010000015.1 coordinate 46,568, forward strand.
TCGGGGGTGGCCACGCATCCCGGCGACGACGGCCAGCCAGAAGGCCAACTCCTTGCGGCAGATCGGTGCGCACGTTTCGACTGCTCAGGTGCTTGCGCCACCAGAGATGGGATCGCTTCCGTAAATGGATGTGGCCGTACGTCTAGGATCACCGCCATGTCCGACAGCATCCGTGACGCACTACTGAGGGCCTGGCTTCATCTCGTCGCGGCGCTGGAGCTCTCCGATGATGAGTTGGTAGATCCAGGCTTCGTTTCCGACGTACTTGGTGACCTCACCACTGACCTCAGGAGCAGCCTGAGCCAGAGTGATCGTGCGCTGCTCGTCGAGCTGATCAGGCAGCACGCTGCTCGCGAGTTGGATCCGGAGCGGCGCGAGGTCTTCGAAGAAACACCGGAGCATTTCGCCCTGACTGACGAGCCCTGAGCCAGCGCTCTACGCGGCAAATCCGGATGCCGGTCGGACTATTGCCGGTGGTCGGCCGGAGGGTTCAATTCGTTGGGTTCACAGCTGAGCCTCACCCCGTACGACGAGATCGTCGATCGGTACGTCATGCATGTGGGTGAGGAAAATCCACATGTGCCCGTAAGGATCCCTCAGCACAATCGTTCGGTCGCCATGGAACATGTTCGTTGGCGGCTGCATCGAGGTCGCTCCGGCTGCTACAGCCCGTTCATGAAGGGCGTCGACGTCCTCAACGTAGACGTGCAGCCCCACGGTAGTGCCGCCGGCGACATTCGGTGCGACGAAGGGCCTTTCAACATCGCCCATCATCACCACCGAGGCCCCGATGCGCAGCTCGGCATGCAAAATCTTGCCGTCCGGGCGAGGGATACGCAGCAGCTCCTCGGCGTCGAACGCGGCTGCGTAGAACTCAATCGCGTCGGCGGCCCCGTCGATCATGATGTGCGGGATGGCGGCGTATCGGTAATGCTCGGGGATGAAAGTGGACACGCTCGGCTCCTCCGGTAGCGAAGTGTTCGAAGCGAGCCTAGAAGTTGAAATGCGGTTCAGCTCAAGGCTGGCTCAGACTCGCACTCCGCGCATGGTCGACTGCACTCAACTCGGCAAATCCGGAAGCGCAGCACCAGCGGAAGCGCCACGATCGAAGCTACGGAGCGTTACCAGAGACGCGGGACGCTTTCCCGGCAGCCCCGGGCGGCACGCGGGGAAAACGTTAAGTCCGTCCGGATCGCATTGATCCATTGAGACCTGCCAGATCGCCTGAGACGTCTTCCGCGCATACGTGTACATAGCGGGCCCCCTGCCGCCGCCATGCACGAGAATCTGTTGGGAAACCCGCTACTGTAGCTGTCTGAGAATCCGCCAACCTCACGGAGACCGGACAACAGCGCCCATCGATTCTCGTGATCATGGCGGATTCGCCAAAGCGCCCGCCAAGATCATGAGTATCCGTCATCGGCGATGAGAACAGCTCCGTCCCGACGAGATCCCCCTTGCCCGCGAGCCGTAGCTTTGCCCTCGCTCCGGCGGTGCAACAGGTCATGGCCTCCGTCGTCACGGCCAGGCGAATCCTCATCGGCTCGTCGCGAACTGCCCCGCCGTGATCGCTGCGCGCCGCAATCACTGCGAGACATCACGCCGCGTTCTCCGAGGATCAGAGAGACTAAATCTCGGTGAGCCAGCGGGTGATGAAATTGTCCGGGGCGGCCTCGCGCACCGTCCGGGCGGTGGCGGCGAGGTGCCACCACAACAGTGCTGCCACGTAGGTGGCGGTGAGGTAGCCGATGGTGTTGACCGATACGACCAAGGCGTAGCCAGGCACGAGGATGAAGCCGAGAGCGAGTCGGATCCCGAGACGGTGGGTGACGGTAGCGGCGGTCGCTGCGCCGAGCAGAGCGGCTCCGACGCTGGCGGTGAGGGCGGGAAAGCCGGTCAGGTTGGTGGGGAAGGTCAGGGTGTAGGCGGAACGGACGAGGTAGACGCCGGCTGCGGCAACGGCGATGGGCCAGACAGGGGGTCGCATCCGGGGTAGCCAGTCGCCGAGTCGGGCGGCGGGAACGCGTGGCGATACCGCGGCGGTGACGACCGCGCAGGCAGCGATCGGGGTGGCGGCGGTCAGCGTCCAGCGCAGATAGGCCGGGTCGGTCCAGCCGACTCCGACGCCGGTGCCCAGGCCCCAGAGACCGGCGAGGGCGAGGCCGGCTGCTGCTGCGCCGAGGTAGGAGCGGCGCAGCAGGTAGCCGGTGGAGGCGGTGTCGTTCATGCCTTGCGGCGAGAGCCAGGTGGTGGGGGCCAACTGCGCTGCCGCGACGACCGCGGTGGCCGCGAGCACCGCGGCCAGCGCGAGCTGCGAGACGGGCAGGCGCACGCCGACGATGATGGTGGAAATGGTGGAGATGTCGGCGGTACTGACGGTTTGCAGAAGCAGCGCGACGGAGGCGGCGGCGAGCACGACGACCGCCGTCAGGCTGCTGACGGTGAGCCGGGCGCGCGGTAGCCGTGTGGTGGCTGCTGTGGGGCCTGCACTCGGGTGGGTGGCTCTGGTGAGGCGTGCGGCTCCACTGGCGAGTTGGTCGGGCTGGGTGAGATTCGTCCGGGGTGTCAGCCCGGCGTCGGTGAGGGCGGCCTCTGCAGCCGAGACGGTGGCGTCGTCGGCGACCAGAACGGTCGCGGCGATGTCGGCTTGGTCGATGGCGGCGTCGTCCAGTGCTTGGCGCAGCGCTGGTGCGATCCGGTCGAGGTGCGGTTGTGAGGCCTTGGCGAGGTCGGCGCGTTCGAGGACGACCGGGTCGGTGTGCCCGGGTAGCAGCACCGGTGTGCGAGCGATGCCGGCCAAGGCGGTGCGGGCGCGGCTGATCTCGGCCGTAGTCTGCCAGTCCAAGCCGTCGGAGGTGTCCTCGACGCCGAGGCGTTGCCGGGTCGTGGCGGCCAAGGCGTGGTCGATGCCGGGGACATCGGGGTCACGCGCGGTGGTGGCGGCGAGTTGGGTGTACTGGTTGGCGGTGTCCAGGACCGTGAGGTGGGGAAAGTCGTCTCCGATGGCGCAGACGAGCACCAACCGGCCCGCCTGGTTCTCGAGTTCGCCCGGCGCTACCGCTGCCGCCGCCGCTGCTGTGGTGACGATGGCCGGTTCGGGCAGTCCGGCGGCGGTGGCGGCGTGGGCGAGTCGTTGCCTCGATTTCGGTCCCCATGGCTGCGGGGTTGTCACGGTCAGCGCCGCCACCGCGCTCCCGGCCTGCGCTGAAGTCGTATTGGCCACGTAGGCGAGCAATTCGGTGACAGCCGTCAGCGGCCGGGTGTCGGCGTCGTCGGGTGTAATACGCATGACCGTCAAGGGATCAGGAATGTATCCATCGGGACGGCTGGCTGCGGCAGCGAGACCGGATGCGGCGACCGTCGCGCTCCCCGTTTGCGGGTCGATCCAGACGCCGCTCGGTATGCGGGTCTGACCGTCGAAGGTGACTGGCCACGTCCGCGACCCGACCGAGGCAACGGCTGCGGTCCAGCGCGCGCCGAGGTAGATGCTCAGGTGGAGATGATCGTCGGTAGCCATGCCGGGAAGTGTCCCGTCCTCGCGGCCCGTGACGGTAACCGTGATGACGGTCCGTGACGACTTCTCCGTATCGTGAAAGATCGATGCTGCGATCTAGCGGGCGGTGATCACCGTCCGCTATCGAGATGACTCGTCCGAAACTCTGGGAGGGTTACCGTTGACCGACGACGAGCACATGTCGGAACCGGCGCGCCGCCGGGCGGCGCAGTACGCGCGGCAGCCGTCGTTGTGGGCCGCTGCTGCTGCCGCGCCGTCGACTGCCTCCCGCCCCGTGCGACGGTGGGCGCAGCTAATACGGACTGCGATGACGGTCGCGGCTTTGCTCGGCGCGCCGCCCTGGCTGCTGTGGACGGTCTTCGGCAACCCCATCACCGTGTGGTCGTCCTGGTGGAACACAAGCCCGTTCACCGCAGCCACGAGCGCATCGTCCGCCGCCGGGTTCGGGGTGATGCTGATCTGGGCGGCGTGGATCGGATGGGCCGTACTCGCCGTCCTGCTGGTCGGCACTCTGCTCAGTGTGCCGAACGGTCGTCGGCCGCGGCGCTGGCGGCTACCGATGCCGCTGCACCGCCTCGTCGTCGGGCTCACGGGCACCGCCGCCGTCGCGGTGGTCAGCAGCCCGGCCGCCGCTGCTGTTGCCGCTCCAGCAGCTCACGCCGCACCGGCACCCGAGTACGGGCAGAACGTCTCGGCTGTAGCGCTCAGACCGGCAGACGCCCCACCGTCACCGGTGCGGGACAACGCCGACAGCTTCGAAGAAACGAAAGCCGGTGACGGCCTGACCACGGTCGTCTCAGGAGAGTCCCGCTACGAGCACCGCGTCCGCCGCGGCGACACCTTGTCGAAGATCGCCGGCACGTGGCTCGGCGACCCGGACCGGTGGCCTGAGATCTGCGCCCTCAACAAACACCGCCACCTCGCGGGCGGTCGCACCCTGACCGACTGCGATCTGATCTACCCCGGCTGGCAACTGCGGCTGCCCGCCGACGCGGTCCCGCCGCCGAACGCGACACCGGCGCGTCCTCCCCGGACACCGTCGCGCCCGGCCCCACCACCCGAAGACGCCCCGACCGAACCCAGCAGCTCGGCATCGGCGGGCCCGGGCCAGCCGCCGGAGACCCCCGGCGTCGAGACCACCAGCCCCACCGGCCCATCTGCCGCTGACCCATGGGGCGCGGACTCCGCCGAGGACAACGCGCGCGACACCGCCGGGCAGGAGCTCATCCTGCCCGACGGCAGCATCATCCCCTGGACCTTGGCCGTGGCGATCACCGCCACCGCCGCCCTCATCTGGTTGCAACGCCGCCGCCGCTACCTACCCGGCACCACCGACGACGACCTGCACGAGTTGCCCGCCCCCGTTCTCGCCGCCCAGCACCACACCCGACACGCCATCACAGCACCGCCCGCCACTGCGGATCATCCCGAGTGGTTGCCGTCCGGTGGTGTCGGACTCGTCGGCTCCGGCGCCGACGCCGCCGCCCGAGGCCTGATCGTCACCGCACTCACCGCAGGCACACCCGCCAACCCTGACCAACGCGCCGAAGTCATCATCGACCAGCACACCCTCGCCACCCTGCTCGGCGACGCCCCAGTCACCGAATGGCCGCGCCTGCACATCACCGACAGCCTCGAGCGATCACTCACCCTGCTTGACACCCATCTGCTGCAGCGCGCCCGCATCCTCGACGAGCACAGCCTCACCGACATCGACACCCTGCGCGAGAACGCACCCTCCGAACAGGCACTGCCACCGCTGCTGCTGATCACCCACACTGAGCACGCCAGCACCAGCACCCGGGCCCGTGTCACCTTCGGCCTCACCCACGACCTGCAGGTCACCCCCGTCGTCCTCGGGCATTGGCCGCGCGGCCCGGTCCTGTCGGTCACCGACGACGGCGACGCTCACTTCTCCCACGACAGCCGCGACTCCGCGCTGCGGCTGGCTGTCCTCGACATCACCACCACGCGCGCCCTGCTCACCACCGTCCGAGAAGCCCACACCGGGGAACCAGCGCCGACCGGCGAACCGACCCAAGCCTCGTCCACCGACGAAGCCACCGTCCCAGCCACCACGATTCCTCTGCAGGCTGATCGCGCCAACCGGACCACGCCCGCCGAGCCGGCATCCGCCTCGACACCACCGCAACGAGCCCTATTGCGGGTGCTCGGCAAACCGCGCATCGAAAACATCACCGCTGACGGCCGCCCGCTACGCGCCAAAGCCCTCGAACTGGCGGTGTACCTCGCCGTCCACCCCGACGGCGCCAGCACCCGCGAGATCGGCGAATACCTCGAACCCGACGCCCGCATCAGCCAAGCCGACCAGCGCGTGCACACCAACGCCTCAAACCTGCGGCACGTCCTCGGTCGCGCCGGCACCGCAGAAACGAAGAACGGCTACGTCATCAAATCCGCCGGACGGTACCGGCTCGATGCGGCGACCGTCGACGTAGACGTGTGGACCCTGCGTGACCTGATGCGCAAAGCCACCATCGCCACCGCGCCGCGCCGCCGCGAACTACTCACCGCCGCCTGCGACCTGTGCGCCGCACCGCTCGCCGAGGGCCAGGACTACGAGTGGATCCAGCCGCACCGCGAGACGGTACGCCGCTGGGGCACCGAAGCTCACCTCCTGCTGGCTGACGACCTGCTCGACAGCGACCCGCAAGCCGCGTCCCACCTACTCGACACGGCCATCGGCCTAGACCGCTACAACGAGGCTCTCTACACCAAAGCGATGCACGCCCGCCACGCGCTCGGCGACGCGGACGGCATCCGCACCCTGCTGCGCGCCCTCACGAAGGCCCTCGCCGACCTCGATGCCGAACCCCGCGAGGCCACCATCGAACTGGCTCACAAGCTGCGCACCAGCCTGGACGACAAATGACCCCCATCACCACCACCGCTATCCGCCGTCGCCTCCGCCTGCTGCCCACGCTGGCGTTCACACCCGTGCTGCGATGGTCCATCGCCGTGCACAGCGTGCCCGACCACCAAGCCGTGACGCACGGCCTGTACCTGCGGTCGACCGCTGCGGACCGGGGCGGTCGCACCCACCGGGCGCTGCACCGGTGCGGCAGCGCATCGGCGCGCCGCCCTACGCGGTCGAAACCGTCGCCGGGCTCGCCGTCGTCGCACTGCCGCTGACCGGGACGGCAGCGGCGATCTCGACGAACCCAGCGACGACGAAGCCGACCAGTCCGCCGTCAAGGCCATGCGCCGATTCTGGGACACCGAGATCGCACAGCGACGCGTACCCACAGGAGCCGCACTCTCCCGCGCCGTCGGTGTACCACCCAGCAATCGGCCTGGGCCGCCGCAAGCGCCGCGAATGGGAAGCCGAGTTGCCCGAATCCATCAAGGCCACCGTGCCCGATGGGGCCTAGGGCAACGCCGACAGGCCTCCAGGCCCGCCCGGCGGCCTTACACTGCTTACCTGCTCACACCGGCCTGGAGCCGCCGCCTATGCCATCGACGCACCGGCGGCGGTGCGCCAGAACATCAGTGGGTGCAATGCGGGAGCATCACTGCCGTCGGCAGTTGCAGGCCCTCCACTCATCGAGCCGGAGCACACCCCAGCGATCGATCCGGTCCAAGGGTCCAAGGCCGGACTTGCTGCTCAGAAGCCCGCCGCAGGTGCCGAATGGTTGGACGTGGCCGCTGTTTCAGCGGCCTGCCATGCAGTCATGCGGGCGGCAGCCGCTCGTCGGGTGAGACAGGGGGCATGGGTTTGCGCTCGGCGGTGATCCGCACCCTGTGCTTCGCGCTCGTCTACCTGGCGGCCACCTATGCCGGGCGGCTGACCGTGATGGACGCGACGAACCTGAGTTTGGTCTGGCCGGCCGCCGGTGTGTCCGCGGCGTGGTTCCTGGCCCAGTACCGCTCCCGCTGGCGCGTCCTGGACGTGCTGGCGTTGTCGGTGGTGACGGTCGTGGTGAACACCGCCACCGGGGCATCACTGACGCTCGCCGTGTGGTTCGTGCTCGCGAACGTGCTCCAAGCGGGGCTGTTTGCCTACCTGGTGCAGCGGTGGCTGCCACATCTGTGGGCGGCCGGCGGTGAAGCCCCGCTGACCCGCACTCACGAGTTGTGGCGGCTGATCGCCGCTGCGGTGCTGGGGACCGGCGCTGGGGCGCTGCTGGGCCCGACCGGCGTGTGGGTGGTCAACGGCACCTACTCCTGGCCTGCCACCGCGGTGTGGATGACTCGCAACACCGTCAGCATCCTGCTGATCGGCGTGGTATTTCTCACCTGGGGATACCTGTGGCGTACCCGGCCCGCCACAGGCTATGTGGCCCAGATCCGGGCCCGCTGGTCGCACGTTTCAACGGGCCGCCGCCTGGAGTACGTCGCCGTTGTCGGGGTGTCCGCGGCGGCCTACAGCGCGGTCTTCGGCATCAAACACGGCCTGCCCCTGGCCTTCGCCCTTCTGGTCATGACGGTCTGGGCCGGTTCACGCCTGTCCACCGCGTTCGTAGTCCTGCACGACCTGCTCTTCGGGTCAATCGCCGTGCTGTTCACCCTGCACGGCACCGGCGCGTTCGCGAACATCGCGTCGCACCCGGCCCGGGCCCTGGTCGCTCAGGCCTTCGTTGGGGTGATCGCCGTGGTCGGCCTGGCTCTCGCTCTAGGCCGTGACGAACGCGCCGCCCTGGTCAACCAATTGCGAACCGAGCAGGAAGCAGCCGCCGGACAGGCGAAGCTGATGACGGCCATCGTCGACTCCATGACCGAAGGCCTGACTGTCGTCGACGACCAGGGCCGTCTGCTGCTGCGTAACCCGGCCGTGCGCCGGCTGCTGGGCGGTGTTGTCAGCAGCTCCGGGCAGATAGCCAAACCCGACTACTACGGCCTGTTCCACCCCAACGGCAAGCCGATCGCACCCGAGGAGATGCCGAATCGGCGAGCGCTAGCCGGCACCGACGTGCACGGCATGGACATCCTGGTCCGCAACCCCGGTGTGCCCGAAGGGCGTCTGCTCAGTGTCAGCTCCGCCGCCCTGCCCGGCGACCTCGACGGCAGGCGGTGCGCCGTCACAATCTTCCATGACGTCACCGCCGAACGCCGGCACCGTGACGAACTGGCCACCTTCGCCGGCGTGGTAGCCCACGACCTGCTCAACCCACTGACCACCGTCAAAGGCTGGACCGAAGCACTCACCGACATCCTCGAGAACAACTCAACGCCGATCGACCCCGCGAAGGCTCGCGACGGACTGAACCGCATCGCCCGCGCCGCCCGCCGCATGCGCAGCATGATCGACGACCTGCTCGACTACACCACCGCCCGCGACGCCGCACTCGCCCCCACCCTGGTCCCGCTGGGCGACGTCGTGAACGACATCGCGATCGCCCGCATCGACCAAGCGCAAAGCAACGGCACACCCGTACCGTCCTTCGACATCAGCGACCTGAACACCGTCTACGCCGACCCCGTCCTGGTACATCAACTGCTCGAAAACCTGATCAGCAACGCCATCAAATACACCGCCCCCGACGTCACCCCGGCCATCCGCATCCACAGCGACATCGCTGATCACCACGTTCGCGTGACGATCGACGACAACGGCATCGGCATCCCCGACGGCCAGCACGACAGCATCTTCGAAACCTTCCACCGCGCCCACCGCACCGCCGGCTACAGCGGCACCGGGCTGGGCCTGGGCATCGGCAAACGCATCGTCGAACGCCACGGCGGCACTATCACCGCCACACCCAACCCAACCGGCCGCGGCTCGCGGTTCACCTTCACCTTGCCCGCCGACGCCACCACAGCACCCACCCCCGACAACACCGCCCCCACCGCGAGCCCCAGCCACCTCCCGACACCAGATCCCCAGCCCACAGCCGAACCCCCGGCCTCTGAGCTACCGGATCGGCGCACCCTGCCCCCGGCGGCAGGCTTCGAGCACGCCGCCCAGCTTGTGCTCGACTACCTGCACGAACAGATACCGCTAGCCTTCTGGTCCGTCACCCGGGTCGAGAACGGCCGCCAAATGTATCTGTACCTGGACGCCGACAACGGCTACGGCCTGCGCCAAGGCGACAGCCACCCCTGGCAGGACAGCTACTGCATCCACATGGCCGCCGGCGAAGCCCCCACCGTCGCCCGCGACGCCCAAACCGTCCCCGCCTATGCCAACGCCGCCGTCAACCAAGCCGTCGACATCGGCACCTACGCCGGCGCCCCCATCACCGAACCCGACGGCTCCCTGTTCGGCGCCATCTGCGGCATCGACCCCAACACCCACACCAACGACCCCCGCATGGCCAGCGCCGAACCCCTGCTCGCGATGCTCGGCCAACTACTCACCGCCGCCCTGGCCGCCGACCGTATCCAGGACCACTCCCTCAACGCCCTGCTCCGCGAACAATTAAGCGCCGACACCGACGCCCTCACCGGCCTGCCCAACCGGCGCGCCTGGCAGCGCATCATCGAACAAACCAGCGCCCGGTTCCAACGCCTCGCCGACCCCACCGTCGTCGCCATGCTCGACCTCGACCGCCTCAAAACCATCAACGACACCCTCGGACACGCCGCCGGCGACGCCTACATCCAAGCAGCAGCCACCGCAGCCCGCCGAGCCATCCGCGACACCGACTTCATCGCCCGCCTCGGCGGCGACGAATTCGGCATCATCCTCACCCAATGCACCGAAGCCGACGCCGAGATCGCCGTCGCCCGCCTCAACCAGGAACTCGAGGCCGCCGGCGTCGCCGCCTCCATCGGATGGGTCGCCGTCACCACCGAAGACGGATTTCCCGCCGCCCTGGACCAAGCCGACGCCGCCATGTACGCCACCAAACAACAACGACGAAAACAGCCGAACGCCGACCTCTCACCGTCATTGCCGCAGACTTCCTGACTGCCAGTCCGCTCGAGCCGGGTCTGGAGAGAGCGGCTCTGGGGGCGCTCTTTCGGTGGTAACGGTGGGACTGTGCCAGGAGCGGCGTCTCCGGCCCGACACGCCAGGCTGAGGTCCGTCGAGATGGCACCGTGAGTGATGACATCGAACGTTGCGAGTCCATGAGCGCATGTTGGCGTGGTTGCCACCTACACATGCATGTCGGCCACGCGTAGGGTCATGGGCGCAGATGGTCGTGCCTTCAACAGCGTGGGCTGGTCATCGCATCGGGCGCGAGGAGCCGCTGATGAATCGTGAACCCATGGGCGCCGCGTCCGGTGCCCGCGAAGACGGGTTGCACCTTGAGGTCGTCAATGCCGCCGGTGGTGAGCCGGTGCGACTGGTGGTAGCCGGTGAACTCGACCGGTGCAGTGCCGCACAGCTGCGCGACACGATCGTCGGCATAGTGCGCGATCAGGCGCCGGTGATCTTGCAGATCGACGCCGGCGGTATCAGTTTTCTGGACTCCTCCGGGATCCAGTGCTTGCTGATGTGCCGCGCCGACGCCCAAACCGCCGGTAGTCGGCTGGTGCTGGTCGACCCGGCCCCGGTGGTGGCACAGGTTCTGGAGATCACCGGCTTGTTGGAAATCTTCGGCTTGCCGGTGCCGGCGGTACCGACCGTGTGGCGCAGGGCCACCACTTCCGGTGACATCGTTCGATCGCACGGCCCCGTTCCGATGCAGGAGTTGCTGGCGCAGTCCGCAGCGATCCGGCAGGCCGCCCGGCAGACCCGGGAACGGGCTGAGGCGATGCGCCGCGACGACTCCTTGCGACGGCTGCGACTCGGCATGCCGTAGGGCACTGTCGTCCCCTTGATCACCGGCGACGGAATCTCACGGTGGCGGCTACCGGTCTCGGATGTCGGTGAGCTCGCCGGTCTCGACCAGGTAGCGGGCGATCTCGGCGAGCTTGATGTTGGCGTGCTGACTCGTGCGGGCGAGCAGGTGGAACGCCTGATCACCGGTGATCTTGTGGCGTTCCATCAGGATGCCCTTGGCCTGGCCGATGAGGTCCCGGGCGGAGATGGCCACCGACAGGTCGTGTTCCTTCTGCGCACCGGCCATGGCGATCGCGGCATGCGAAGCCAGTAACAAGCCGACGTTCTCCGACTCGTCGTCGAACGCGTCGGCCTTCGCCGAGTACAAATTGAGGGCACCGAGATCGTCGTGCTGCACGTACAGCTGGAAAGACAGCATGCTGTGGACGCCGAGGCCCAGCGCCCGGCGGGTGAAATCCGGCCACCGGTCTTCGGTTGCCATGTCACTCAGCCGTACCGTCCGTTTGTCGTAGACGGCGTCCAGACACGGCCCCTGTCCCGCCTCGTACTGGACGCGATCCACACGCCGCACCAGATCGTCGCTGGCGGCCCGAGTGGTCACCTCACGGCGACCGCGCACCACCGTCAGCCCGGCATGCTCAGCGCCGGGCACCATGCCCACAGCGGCCGCCGCGATGCCCTGCAGCGTGTCTTCGATACTCTTCTCGTCCTGCAACGAGCGGGCCATGTCGCTGAGCATCTGCGCCAGCTCGCCGCCCTCACCTTGACCGGTGTAGCTGTCCGACGGCCGGCCCTGAGCCCCGCGGCCGTCATCGGGCTGTTCGGACGTTGCCATGTCACACTCCCGCCACCGGAGGCGGCTCCGGGCGCACCCAGTTTGCCGCCCGGAGCCTTGACGTGGACGGCGTCGCGGACACCGGCCCAGCCCACCGTCTGCATACCCGCCAAATCTAGCCCCATGTGCCCCGGCCACCTCGACCGGCCGAGCTCGCGTGGCAATGCTTCGCGCCACGAAAGCGACATGGCGGTAATGACGGTGTGAGGGGCTCCGTTTTGACCGAGCCTCGTGTATATGGGGCGACCATCGTGCGAAGTGTGCTGGGGAACGTTGAATTGGCCGCCATGATCACCCAGACGGGAAAAGCACGTGACAAGCGGAACAACATCGAAACGCTGCAACGGCCTTAGTGGAGCAATGTCAGTGGGGGCGTCAATCACGCCTACCTGTTACGACACCCCGACTTATTACAAGATACGCTCGCCTCCAGCGACGCGCTCACATCTCCAATTAGTGCACACGGAATTTATCGCTCGACGCTGATGTGGACGTGGTTGGTGTGCCACCCGGAAGGATCGTTACCGCCCAACGGGTTGTTGTAGGGGTGCCAGCCCTGCTCGTCGTTTGTCCAGATCATGCGGTACCAGATGACGTACATGATGCCGAGCCGATCGGCGTTGGCCACGGCCCACGCCGCCATCGCGTCGCCCCGCGCTTTCTGGGAGCCGGTGGCTTCGCCGCCGGAGGTCATCATCCAGTCACAGGCACGCCCGCGCGGATGCTCGCCGTGGTCATCGACTCGATAGCAGCCGGGCTCGCCGAAGCCGGCAGCGGTAGCTTGCTGAACGAGGTGCAGCACGCGTGGAGTGATACAGCCGCTGCCGGTAGTGGGGTCGGGCCGGATGGAGCAGGTCTGGTCGGGCCAGGACCCGTCGGGGTTGCGCGGTGCCGGAGCGGCGCTTCCGAAGACGTTGACGGGGCAACCGACAGCGGTGTCCCCGCTCCCGTACCGCTCGACCAGGCGGATCGCCTCGTCGGTCCATTTCGCGTACTCGCGGGGATACGCCGAGATTTGCACTGCCTGAGCCGCCTGAGCCAGCGGCGTCGTCTCCCAGCCGGGGACGGTCTCGAGCCTCGCGTAGAACCGGTCCGCCTGGTAGGCCGGGTCGGCGAGCTGCTCGGGGGTACCCCACCCTTGGCTGGGGCGTTGCTGGAACACACCGATCGAGTCGTAGTCGTTGCTGGCACCGAGATGCGGCAGGTTCCGCAGGCGTGACTCCTGCATGGCGACAGCGACGGCAACTGTCTGGCCCCAGGTACTGATGCCGTTGGCAGAGCCCCGGTTGATGATGACGACGGCGATGGCGAGCTGGTCGGTGTCCCATTGCTCGGTTCCGGCCGGCTGCCCGGAGGCGGTCGCGGGCGCGCCGACGAAGGCGCACCCGCCAGCGCCGCCGCCGATGGCGGACGACAGCAGCAGCGCGGGCAGGCCGAGGCAAGCGACGATGACGACGGTGACGATGCCGATGACGGCTTTGGTCATAAGTGGTTGGACCTTTCAGCGGAAACAAATAGGGGCCGGTCTCCGCGCGCTAGCCGCGGCCGGCCACATGGAGGAAGGAAGCTGTCGCTTTATTGGACGTGGGTGAGCGAGATCAACCCGGTGTTTGCCTCACGGAGCAAGTCGGTGATCAGGTCCCCGGTCTCATGCATCGGGTAGCCCGCCGGGACGGGGCTGGCGTAGCGCCAGTCCCAGTGGCCGGGTTGGAGACCGGGCACGTACCAGAGCACGTCGTGACGGTCGAGGAACAGAGCGCCGTTGATCTGCGGTGCGATCAGGGTCATGGGCTGGCTGGCGCAGATGGTCAGGCAGTGGCAGCCGGGCTCGTTGTAGATCGAGCGGGGCTGGCTGTGGTGGATCGGGCAGGTGCAGTCGCAGGGCCGGTCATACGCGGGGCGAGGGGCGCGATACATAGCTGTTCTCCTGTGGGTCGTGAAACACAAAAGGCCGTGGGCCGCCCACATGGGCGGCCCACCTTGATGGGTTCGTTTCAGGTGCGGGTGTTGGCGAGGACGTGCGCGACCGTGCGGAGCAGGTCCTCGATGGTCACGCTGGCCTCGTAGAATTCGGATCGGCTGTCGACCTCTCCAGCGTTCTCCCAGGCCCAGGTGCCGTTGGGCTGTGCCGGGACGAACCGAAGGTCACCGGCGGGGTCGAGGAACAGCGCGCAGTTCCAGCGGTCGGCCAGCAGGGTGAGCGGCTGGGTGGCGCAGGTGATGGCGCAGGCGCAGCCGGGGTCGTTGTAGGTGACGCGGAGCTGCCGGTGGTGGACGGGGCAGCAGCAGTCGCAGGAGCGCTGCCACGGCGGCAGGTAGACAGACATCGTGGCTCCGTTTCGGGAAAGGAAGGTGGTCAGATGACCGGCGGGACGATGGTGGTCCTTCCGGGGCCGAGGAGCTTGTCGTGCCGGATTTGGAGGGTCTCCTCGGCGGTGAGCAGGTAGGCCGGCAGCTGTGGAACGGCTTCGCGCCAGGCGCGGTAGAGCCGGTGGACGCCGTCGATGAGCAGGGCGGCGGGTGGGATGCCGTTGATGCTGAGCTGGCCGAGGATCACGGGCCGGGTCAGATCGGTGGTCATCGCGTAGTCGCGGTCGACGGCGTCGCGGGTGGGGCCGATCAGGGTGACCGCCGCCGGGTGTGGGTCGTCGAGGCGGGTGATGCCGTACGCGGTGGCCCAGGCGGTGACATCGAGGTCAAGCTGTTCGTGCGGGGCGGCGGCGATCAACGCTTCGGCGGCGTCGATGGAGAACACCCATGGCCCGAAGTGGAACCATTGGGGGACGCGGCGGGCGGTCATCGGCATCCCCGGATGGCGGGGTCTCCGGTGCATTTCACCGGACTCGGTGGCCTGCGTGCGCTGGGTGCGGTGGAAAGTTTGTGGGTCATCGGCTCGTGTCCGTTCGCTGGACGAGCCGGGGCATGTCGGCCCGCTCGGGCCGACATGCCCCGGGCGGGTGATGAGTGGAGGGTGGTCAGACCTTCAGCAGGTCGAATGCGGTCAGCTTGAGCTCGCCGGTGGTGCCGGTCAGCACCCGGTTGGCGCGGGCGGTTTCGTCCTTGGCGGGCTGGAAGTGGTCCAGGTACTCGGTGATGGCCTGGTAGCCGGCCCACCGGCTGCCCGCGATGGCTTTCTGGGTATCGGCCTCACGGATCAGGTACTTCAGCGTGCCGAGCCGTTCCTTGGCGTTGCGTTGAGTCTTCTCGGAGGCGTTGTCTTTGACCGGCCACACCTGGTCGACGATCTTTTCGAACTCGCGCATGGTCAGCGCCTCGTTCAGCATCCGCTCGGCGGCCTGTTCGAACGTTTCCATGTACTTCCACATCAGGCCGAGCGCCTCGCGGGCCTGGCTGATCTGGGAGTTGACGTTCGAGGTGTGCCGGAAGGTGTAGTGCCCGACGGCGTGGGCGAACGCGGCTCGCTGGGTGTTGGCGCAGACGACCCGGATCGGGCTGGCGTCTACGCGCAGCGCGGCGGTGCCGTCGTGGCTGGTGGTGCCGATCAGGTAGAGGTCCATTCGGTCGACTCCGGCGATTTCCATCGCGTTGGGCAGTTTGAGGGTGACGAACACGCTCTTGCCGCGGCGCAGGCTGCCGGCGGTCTCGAAGTGGGCGCCGCCGACCTGGTCGACGAGCCGGTCGAGCATCTCGGCGCACTGCTCGTTCTGGACCACGGTGTAGTCGGTGCCGACGATGCCCAGATACTCCGTGGCCCCGGTAACTGGGTTGCGGCGCACGGTCATCCGCCGGTCGTCGGCGGGGATCCGCACCTCGAACCCGTCGACGATGTCGATGCCGACGGTGGGGATGGTGCGTACGCCCCAGTCGCCGAGCTGGGCGGCGGCCATGATCTCTTCGGCCTTCATCGTGTGCTGGGTGACGGTGCCGAGCTGGTGCCAGGCCGACAGGCGGGCACTGGCGAACGCGGTCGTGCCGTCGCTGAAAGTCTCCAGTTCGTGTGGCAAGGGGCTCTCCTATGTGATGGTGTGGGTGAGCAGAGGTGAGGTGGTGGCGGATCTCATGAGGGCCGGTTCGCCGCGATGACGCCGTTGTCAGTGCGCTGGACCAGCCCGGCGAGTTCCAGCAGGGGCAGGCGGCGCAGCACCGTGCGCAGCGGCAGACCCGTCCGCGTCGCCAGCGATTCCGGGGTGGCCGTGCCGTGCTGTTGCACGGCCTGCAACACCTGGGCGGACTCGGGGTCGAGCGAGCCGTGGCGTTGCTCGGGCGCGCTGTCGTGCCGGCCAGGCCGGGCGAGTGCCTTCAGCACATCGGCCGGGCCGGTGACCAGTTCCGTTGCCGGGTGCGAGCGCAGCAGTTCGTGACAGCCTGCCGACATCACTGAGGTGACCGGGCCGGGTACGACCATCGCGGCCCGCCGCAGCGACAACGCACGATGCATGAGCTGGATGGCTGCGCTGCGGGGGGACGCCTCGGTCAGCACCGCGCCGACGGTGGCCGCCGCTGTCAGCCGGTTCCTGATCAGGAACCGGTGCCTGAGCGGCTCGAAACCGGGCGGCCATTCACTGACCAGCAGCCCGGTCTCGGCGATCTGCTCGAACAATGCCGCGTTGCCCACCGGGTGGGGCCGGTCGACGCCGCACGCCAAAACTGCCACCGGCCGGCCGCCTTCGGCCAGCGCCGTGCGGTGTGCTGCCGTGTCGATGCCGAATCCGCCGCCGGCCACGACCGTCCAGTTCTTCGCGCACAGCCCTGACACGATGTCCAGGGCAACCGTTACGCCGTACGGCGTTGACGCATGCGCACCGGTGATCGCCACCGACCGGTGCAGCGTCTCCGCGAGGGGCCACGATCCCCGTACCCAGAGGCACAGCGGCGGCCGGGTGTCCTGGTCGAGGCGTCCCGGCCTGCCGGTTTCCAACGTCGCCAGCTCGTTGACGCGCTCCGGCCATTCCTCGTCGGAAGGCACCACCAGGCGGGCGCCGAACCGCTCGGCACGGTGCAGGGCGGCGTCGGCCACCTGCTGCGGGTCGAAACCGTTGGCTTTCGCCCGAGCGATGGCGGCCGCTGCGGTCTCGGGCTCGTCACCGTTGAGGAGCCGCTCGAGCGTGGCCGGCGCCCCGTGCGATTGCACGAGCGACCACATCGATCGGTTGCCTGGTTCGGCGAGCCAGGTCAGAGCGATCCGTGCCATCCGGTCGGCCGAGCTGCCCGCGTCGTCGTCACCGGGTTCACTCATGGTTGATTTCCTCTCGTCAAGACGGGCGCGGGGCCGTAGCGCATGCGCTACGGCCCCGCGAAGGGATGGGACTGGAGTTAGGACTGGTGGGCCTCGCCGTTGTCCTGCTCCTGGTCGGGGCGGGCAGAGGCGTTGTCGTCACCGTCTGGTGTATCGGCGTCAGGCTGCTCGCCGTCCGGCGCCTGCTCGCCGTTGCTGTCGGCCTCGGGCACCGGGAACACGAACGTCAGCGGGGCGTCGGAGACCAGCTGGATGCTGCTGCCCGTGGCGGCCGCCTTGGTGCAGTTGTTACGCACCGCACCGGAGCTCACCGTGCGGCCGTCGAGTTTCGCGCTGATCGCGGTGGCGATCTCCTGAGGAGTCATCGCCCGGCCCGGGTTGGCGGCCAGGACATCAATGGTCAGCCGTTCCAGCTCGCCCCGGGCGAAAGGCTGGCTGCCGTCGGCGTTGACGGTCACGTCGCTGCGACGGCCCACGGAGCTCGCGCTGTTATTCAGCTGACGCGGGGGCAGCCGGGTGGGCAGGGTCACGACGTGGGTCTCGTCGTCCGGGCCGACGATGTGCAGCGTGCCGTCCGGTCGGATGAGGCTCTGCACCGCCGCTACCGCGGCCGGGGTGCTCGTAACTCCGCGGATGACCTGAAAGCACAGCGCGCAGCGCGGCGGTTCCGGGTTGGGGTCGACCTCGGATGCCTTGGTCGGCCCGCTGATCCACCGCTGCTGCAGGCCGGGCAGGCGGCGGGCGGCGTCGGCCTGCTCCATCGCGGCCAGCAGCCGGATGGTAGTCGGGTGGCTGATACCGCTCTCGGCGACGATCATGTCAACGGTCGCGCCGTCCTCGCCGTGGTCGGCTAGGACGCCCTTGATCGCCATGACCTTGCGGTCGCCGGGTCGCGGCGCCGCGATGACGGTCGGCCGCGAACCTGCCTCGGCCGGGGCGCCGGTGTCATCCGCGTCGTCGTCGGTGTCGTCCTCGCCGTCAGCGGCGTCCTCGTCGGAGGAGTCAGTGACCTCACTGTCGTGATCACCGGTTCCCTCGGACTGGCCGTCGCCGTCGCTGAACGGCTCGTTGTGGCGGGCGTCCGGCTCGTTGGTCGAACCGGAGTCAGGGTCGTTGTCGGTCTCGTCGGAGCCGGCGGTGGCGTCGTCGCTGAGGTCGGCGGCGTCCAGCGCGGCGGCGGTGTCCTCCGACAGGGTCCAGCGGGTGGGCGTGCCCTCGGCCGGGTCCGTGCCGAGGTCGACCTCGACGATCAGGCCGGCCTCGGACAGGGTCCGGATGGCCTTGTCGGTGGTCGAGCGGGCCTTGCCGGACTTCTCGGCCAGCTCGTGGACGTTGCCCTGGCCGAGTTCGGCCAGCGCCTTGAGAACGGCCTGCGTCGCAGGCGTCAGGGACTGCAGTTCCATGGGGTTTCCCTCCTCGGGAACAAAAGTGACGCCCAGCACTGAATGTGCAGGGCGGAGGTGCGCCGGTCCGCGCGGGCAGTAGCGGCACCAGGCGAGCGGGTGAGAATCGCGCCGCCCGGTAGAGGCCGCATGCGCGTGTCCGGAGATCTGGGATGCGGGCGCCGTGCCGTGTTCAGCGGCGGGAGATCCGCCGTTCGCCGGTGGCGCGCAGGACGTAGAGGCGGGCCTCGGTATCGCGGTAGATCCCGGCGAGTCCGTGGGACAGGCGAACCGGCCCGGGGTATTCGGCGGGGTCGAGTTCGACGTCGGATGTATTGATGTGCGCCCGTACGGGTCGCCCGGCGATCTGCTGCTTGCGGAGGTACTCGTGGTGCGGCAGGACGATCAGGACGGTGTCGCCGGGGTTGACGTAGCGCCGATGGACCGGATGTACCGGGTTCATGGCCACATACACCGTGCGATCCGGGTCATCGAAGAGCTTGTCGAGGTGTATGCGAGCACTCTCGTAGTCGCTGACGTAGCCACTGATCTCGTTCAGCGTGCTCGTCATGGCTGTGGCCGAGCCGGTCAGATCGTCGCCGTTGATGAGCTGAGTCCGGAACTCGTCCACCGTGTTGAGCAGCACCTCGCGGGCGAGGCGCAGCTGATCGGCGGACGCGGGGAGGGCTGCGGCGGCCGGGACGGGATCGGCGGCGTGCTGATCGAGGGTCCGGCCGGTGGTCCGCCAGATCCACCTCTCCACCAGGTCGACGTACACGGGTGTCTCCTTTCGCGTGGCGCGGGCACGCCGAAGACCGGTCACAGCAGGGGCCGCAACCGGTCTTCGAGGCGCTCGGGATAGAGGGGTTCAGGCGATGGTGACGGCGCACAGCCGGGCGCGGTCGTTCAAGGACCGCAGGTACATGCAGGCGTCGTTGAGGAACCGGAACCGGTCCGCAAGGGAGTTGCTGGCGGGCCGCATGATGCGGTTGTCGGTGGTGATCAGCGCGTCGCCGATGAGCGCGGTGCGCCAGTAGAGCCCGACGTAGGTGGCTTCACCGGCCTGGTATAGCGACAGCTCGTAGGGGTCGAAGACGTGACCGCCGGCGTAGGCCAGCATCGCCAGGACGCGCGGCTGCTGCTCGAAACGGCGGCGTGCCTCGGCCAGGCCGACCTTGTCCGGGTCGGCGTGGTGCTGGGCGAGGAAGTCCTCCCAGACCCGGGCAGGCTTCGTGGTGGCGTTGATGTGCAGGTGCCAGGCGCGCCACCGGGCGGTGGCTTCGTTCGCGGCGATCAGCGACATACCGGGGAGGTCGAGGCGGCTCTTGCGGCCTCCGGCGGCGAGGGTGACGGCGCCGAATTGGCGGGCGGCGTCGAGCAGGTAGTAGCCGAAGAATCGGGTCAGCCAGCCGATCAGGCGGCGGTGGCGGATGCGGAAGCGGCGGGCCGGGGTGCCGTTGGCGTCCATGAGGTCGTTGACCTTTTCGCTGGCGGCGAACCAGTCGGCGTCGTCGCCGGGGCCGAAGCAGACGGTGACAATCTGGTCGGTGAGCGGGGCGGGCTTGGGCATGACGGGGTGCTCCCTTCGCGAAGCGGGATGGGGATGGGATGGTGCGTGGTGGTGCCACCGGATCGCGGCGTCTGGACCCGGCGGGAAAGGCTGCCGACAACGTGCACGGGGCGCAGATCACGAGCCGACCGAAAGGGTGGGCTATGGGTGAACTGGGGCCGGGCGGGCAGTCCCGCAAGGCGGGTCGAGACGGGCGGCGGTGCGAACAATGAAAGAAGAAACTGCACCGTAGCTTCGTGACCTGACAGCCTCGCTCCTGTCAGGATTGGTGATCATGCCCGTGACCTGCACTGACAGATCTAGCCGTGGAGCTGTCAGCCGCTGTCAGAGCAGGAGGACGCCGTCGTCGTAGTTGGGGTTGGCCGCTACGGCTTGACCGTGATCGCTGGGCAGCTCGGCCAGTGACACCCGGCTGGTGGCCTCGCGGGGAAGCCAGACGCGAGAGGCCGGATCGGTGGAGTGGGTGGCGGTGGCGACCGGGACGGCGGTGTGCTGGCCCCGCAGCAGCCGGTGCAGGTGCTCCTCGCGTTGCTCGCTGCCGAGCCAGAACAGCACCGGATAGCGGGCGCCGCCACCGCGGATGAGCTCGCCGTACTTGTGCAGTTTCGCCACGACCCGGCTGCCGAGGGCTTCACTTCCGGTGTCGGTCTCCAGGAAGAAGCCGACCGTGACGCCAGTGTCGGTCCAGACGCCGTGCCCGTCAGCGGTGACGGTCCGAAACTGTTTATGGGTGATCTGCTCGGACCACCACCGCTCGAGCCGCGCGTTGCCGTGCCGGCGGGTGTGCTCGGCCAGCCGGACGAAGAACTCGTTGGTCAGCACACGGTGCGCGAGGTGCGGGTTGGCCGACAGCCGCTGCACGGTCTGGTTGCTGGACCTCGGTGTGGGCTCGGGCCGCCCGTGGGCGGCGGCTTGGAACCGGTGCCCGTTGTGGCCGAGCACCCAGTGCCACGGCTGGCTGCCGCCGCCGTCGCGGGAGAACCGGAACCGCTCGACCAGGCCGAGGGCGGCCAGCTCGGCCAGCCGCAGCTGGCAGGTACGCCGCGCGGAGAACAGCATCCGGTGGACTTGACCGGTGGTCAGGACCTGATGGTCGTCGAGGAGCTGAAGGAGCAGACGATCACGGCTGGTGATGTGGGGATAAAGGGACAGCAGACTGGCCGTCCGCGATAGCGGCATAGAGATCACCCCGTTGGAGAAGGACACCCTGTAGGGAGTCTGGATGTGTGGATCTTGGAATCAGGATGGCCGTCAGGCAGGTTTGGCCAGCTCAGACACCTGACAGGCGACGGGCAGGGGGCTCGTCTGGGGCCTCGTGTCGCCGACACCCCCAAACGAGCCCCCGATGCCGCACCCAGACGAGCCCCCGAACGCGGCCGGTTGTCAGCGGTCCCGGTCGGCCATGCGCCGCTTCATCGCCGTCCGGGCAAGCTGCTGCATCGGCGGCTCTTGCCCGGCGGGAGTGTTCGCGGCGGCACACGCGAGCCGGATCGCGGTCGGGTCCCCGTCCGCCGGGGCGGGTGGGTTGGTGACGAACGTGAACGCGGGGAGTTCCCGGTTACCGACCAGCAGCCGGGCCGTGGCCGTGAACACGTCAAGATGGGCGAGGTCGTGCTCGTCCACCTCGGGTTTGGTGTGCCGCGACAGCTCTCGCGCGTCGGCCGGGTCGACGTTGAACACGACCTTCGAGCGGGCGTTGGCCGAGATCGCCGCGGCGACATCCTTCGGGAGCTGGGCGAGGTCCTGGTGGGCGAAGGCCATGCCGAGCCGGTAGCCACGTGCCTCGGCCAACATGTCGCCAACGCTTCCAGGCAGCGTCAGATAGTTGTGCACCTCATCGATATAGAGACAGGCGTCCCTACGCTCGTCCTCCGGAATCGCGGCGCGGGCGATGGCGGCCTGCCACACCCGGGCCACGATCAGCGAGCCGAGGATCCGGCTGGTCTCCTCACCGAGCTGCCCTTTCGGTAGCCGGCACAGCAGCACCCCACCGTCGAGGACCTTGCCCATGTCGAACGACGAATGGGCGTTGCCGATCACGCTCTTGACGAAATCGCGCAGCAGGAACGCCCGAAGCCGAGCCAGGACCGGCGCGATGACCTGACCGCGGAAGGCTTCGTTGATGCCGTCGTACCACATCCAGAACCCGCCGAGCCCGTCCGGATCGTCCAGGCCCTGGGTGAACCGGCCCCGGAACTGCCGGTCCTGCAACAACGACGGCACCAGACTCAACGTTGGCTTGGCGTGGCGCATCAACGTCAAACAGGCGACGCGCATGGTGTCGTCCATGCGCGGCCCCCACTGGCCCTGGAAAATCTTCGCGAAGATCCCGACCAGGTTGTCCACCGCGAGGTGCGGATCGCCCTGATCGTCGAGCGGGTTGAAACAACCGGGGTTCTCCTGGTCCGGATCGATGATGACGATCTTGCCGGCATAGGAAGCCGGGAGCCGGTCGAGGATGTCGTTGATCAGGTCTCCCCGTGGGTCGATGACCACGGTCCCGCGTCCGGCTTTGATGTCTCCGAGGATCAGGTTCAGCAGCAGCGTCGACTTGCCGACGCCGGTCTTGCCGACGATGTGCATGTGCTGCCGCGCGTCGACGACGTTCAGGCCGACGCTGTGATGGCCGACCTGCGAGCGGCCCAGCAGCTTCACTCCACGGCCGCCGGCCGGTACCTGCACCGGCGCCGGCACCGCCTTGGCCCGGGCCCGGTCCAGACCCGGCACCGCCAGATCCTGCGGCAGCGCCGCGAGGACCGCGAGTTCCGGCACGGTGGCCAGGAACCCACGCCGCAGCCGCCGCCCGGCGAGGGCGGCGACCGGGTGCGGCATCTTCATCCGGCGCAGCCGGTTCGGGCCGGTGTACGCGGCGGCGGCCGAGGCGATCGTATGACCCAGCCCGGCAAGCCGCCGCTGAATCTGCGTGGCCCGTTCCGGCGTGGGCGAGTGCTTGTCCGGCTGCGCCGCGACGGCGAACCGGACCGCGATCTCGAAATGCGGCACCCGTACCGCCTTGTCCACCACCGCGCGGGCCTCGGCTCCGGCGACCGGATCCCGGACCTCCGATCGGGAGACAGGTCGAGCAGCCGTGGTCGACCGCGACGGGCCGGGCAGGAAAACCTCGAGCAGCCACAGCAACGGCTCGATCACCAGCCGGGCCGCCCCGGCGGCGGCGCGGGTCGCCGGATCGGGCCGCCCGTGCGGGTGGCTACCCGTCGTGGCCGCCGCCCGGCGGGCCGCCCGTATCCGGCGGGCCGACGCGGGCCGGGCCAGGACTTGCACACACGCGTACTCGCGGTGCCACACCTCAGCCCCGGCGGCCAGCAGCGCCCGCAACGGGTCCGCGTCGTGCTCGACCCGCAGCGGCAGCACATCCGGATGCTGCGGCCAGTGCGCCTCGCCCGCCTGCTCACCGACCGTCGCCGGAATCGGTGCGTCGGCGTCCTCCGTGGTCATGGTGGCAGCGGGCCACGCCGCCCGGATCGCGGCTTCCACCGCGCCGGGCGGCACGGTGCCCGGCACCCACACCCGGATCGACAGCGCGCGGCCGGTCCACGTGTACTCCCAGCCGACGTGCGGATAGCCGTAAAGTCTGCGCCGCCACACCGAGGGCGCGAGCACCCCGGCCAGGGTCGTCCAGAACGCGGCGGCGCCCTCAGCCGTCACCTCCGGCGGCGCGGCGATGGTCACCCACCTGGCGCCGGTGACGAACCGGCGATGCCGCCAAGCAAGGAACTGGTCGTTGCCGAAAACCCCTGCCACGACCACGGTGGCGGCCACCAGCGCGAGCCACGGCCGGGCGATGACCCAGTGCCCGAGGTCGGCGGGCCACGTCGGGGCGGCGGTCACTGGTCCACCTCGCCGATCCCGGTGACGGCGATGGTGTGTTCGGCGGCCGAGCTGACGCTGCGAAACGGGATCCGGGAGCGGCCCGCGACGAGCAGGCCCTCGCCCCGCGGCGCCGACAGCAACAGCCGGGCTTCCCCGTCGGTCAGGTTGAACGCCTCTTTCACCGCCTTGATGGATTGCGCCGATTGGCGCATCAGTACCTGCGTCGCAGCGTTGGACACGACCGCCAGGCCGAGATCGGTCGACAGCACATCAGCGGCGTCCTGAGTGACCACGCACAGCCCGGCGGATCGTTTACGGGCGGCCTTGGACATGCGAAACAGGAACCGGGCGCCTTCGCCGTCGCGCATCAGCAGCCACGCTTCGTCAACCACGACGAGCTGCCGCCGCCGGCGCCCCCGAGAGATCGGTGCGTCGATGCTCGACCAGATCGCATCCAGGGCCAGCAGCGTGCCCACCGTGCGGAGCTCGTCGGGCAGGTGCCGCAGCGACCAGACCACGAGGTGGCTGTCCGGTGCGGTGGTGGTGGGGCCGTCGAACAGGCTGGCGAAGTTCCCGCCCGTCCACGGGGCGAGCCGGGCGGCGAGCTGCGTGGCGGCCGGGTCGTCGTCCACGGCCAGGGTGGCGGCGAGGTCGCGCAGCAGCGGCGCGGGTTTGCTCCAGGTAGCCGGATCACCGGTGATCCCGGCATGGGCGTAGGTGCCGGTGATAGCCCGGTCCAATGCGGCTCGTTCAGCCGGCGGCGGCGTCACCCCGAGCATGACCGAGATCAAGGTGTGCAGGAACAGACCGCGCCGGGTCAGCGTGTCTGGCCGGTCGTCAGCGGGCAGATCGAACGGGTTGACCCGCACCCCGGGCACACCGAGCTGGACGACCGTGCCTCCGACGTGCTCAGCGAGCGGGGTGTACTCATCTTCCGGATCGATGACCGACACCGTGGTGTCCTGGTACAGGTTGCGCAGAACTTCCAGCTTGACGAAATACGACTTGCCCGCCCCGGAGCGGGCCAGGACCACACTGTTGTGGTTGTCCTGCGCCCACCGATTCCACAGCAGCACTCCGTTGCTGGTGGTGTTCACCCCGTACAGGACGCCATCGGGTGCGGGCACGACACCGGGTACCGGGGCCGACAGGTCGGCCGAGGCGAGCGGGAACGCCGCGGCGAGGGCGGTGGTGTCGAGGATGCGGCGCTGTCGCAGCGGATCCACACCGACCGGCAGGGTGGCAATCCAGCCCTGCTGGTGACGGAACGTCGCCGGCTGCAGGTCCAGCAACACCGATGCGGCGGCCGACTTCACCCCGGCGGTGACCGTGGCCAGCTCGTCCAGCGTGCGGGCATGGATGGTGACGTAGATACCGGTGTCGAACAGCTTCGCCGCGCCGCGGGCCACCCGCTCGGCCAGATCGGCGGCATCGGAGGCCGCCGCCTCGGTCATCGGATCGCCGAGGCGGCCGGAGTCGGCGTCCAGACGACGCGACGACTCCAGACGGGCGCGCTGGCGTTTGAGCATCGGCGCGGCCAACTGCGGGGCGACCGGGGTGATGTGGACGGCGACGGCGACACGGCCGGGGTAGGACAGCAGCGGGTCGAGCCAGGCCGGGCCGACCTCGGCCGGGTAACCGCACACGACGAACGTCGCGGTGTATCCATCGCCGACCTGCACATAAGCGGGGCTGACCGACAGCGCGGCCGGACCTGGCATGCCCTGTGCGGCCGTGACGGTCTTCGTGGACCTCAGTACCTTCATGGATTGCTCCGAACGGTGATCGGGGCGCCGGGCACCGCGCGGGGACCGGGCACCGGAGGAGAGAACGGGTCGACCGCGGCGGCCAGGGCCGCCGCGACGGCCGGGCCGTCCAGCGCGGCGGCCTCGACGCCGAGGCCGGACAAGGCCCGGACCGCGGCATCGCCCGCGTGTTCGCCGGTGACGACGGCGAGGACCTGGCGGCGCAGCGGGTCCCGCTCGGCGTCGAGATCGACCAGGAACGCGGCGTAGCCTTCTGCGGCGCTCTGCAGCGCTGGATGCGGCAGCCGCGGCGCGAAGTCGGCCGTCGTCTGCGCGTACGTGCTCAGGTCGTGGCGCTGCGCCGCGACGAGCAGTTGCGCCGGGCCGGTCAGGCTGTTGAGGAACCGGCCGAACCCGTCCAGCAGCGCGCTCTGCTCGCTGCCGGTGCGCAGGTGGATGTTGGTGGTGCCGCAGGCGATCAGCACCTTGGCTCGGCCCTCGCTGGTGAGCACCCCGGCACCGCTGATGCTCGTGACCGGTGAGCGCAACGGGGCCGGGATTCTCGGTTTGCCGGCCACGACCGCGACCGAGCTGGCCCGCGCCGTGCCGGGGGCGAGAGTGCGTGGGCTGCGCGACAAGGCGAACCCGTGGCGCAGCCACGCATCCAGAGGTAGGCCGTCGCGTCGGCCGATCGCGACGACCACGGCGACGGCGAACACGACGATCCCGGCGACGAGCCACACCGGCGCCGGAAGCACCGGCCCATAGGTGCGGTAGCAGCCGAACCCGGCCAGGCCGGTGCCGCCGATGATGGCGAGCTGCCGGAAGGTCAGCCCGAAGGCGATCCGGTCCGGCTCGTTGACGTTGGACGGAACCACGGCGTGTGGGGTGGTGTCCTCGTTGGTCATCGCGCACCCCGCAGCAGCGGCACGTGGCGGGTGACGCCCTGGATGAACACGGCCCGCAGGAGGACACCACCGATGTTCGGGGCTCCCCGGCCGGTCACAAATCGGCGCATCATCGACGGGATCCGGACGGTGACCCAGAGCACCCCGACGACCAGCAGCAGGTTCAGGGTGTCCGAACCCGGCAGGCCGAGCAGGATCGGCAGGTTCGAGTCCGGGTTGATCAGCAGATCGATGCCCGTGGTGAAACCGACGGCTTGCAACACGGGTGTGGCCAGAGCCCCGAGTGTGGTACGCCACCACAGCTCAGCTGCGCCCTGCGTCCACGGGGTGGCGTAGCAGGCCAACGCTACGGGTGCGATTCCGGCGAGGATGAGCAGCACGCCGAGACGCGCGAGCCAGGTCCCGACGAGCATGAACATCAGCACGACGATCAGCAGCCCGATGATGGCCACCAGCAGTGCGGACCCTTGGTCGGACAACGCCGCGCTGATGCGCGTTTCAACAAAATTGATTGTCTCGGTGGTCGGCGCGGTCGTGCCGGTCATCGACACCGTCAGGGCGTTGGCGATAGTGATCAGCTGGCCGGTCAGCGGCACCGAGAACGCGGACAGGACGAACCCGACGACCAATCGCGGGATCAGCTCCTTGATGCCGTAGCGCAGCTGGATCGAGTCGCCGGTCATGGTGGCAATGCCGACGGCGATGATGGCGAGGATGAAGCAGGCGTTGACGATCAGTGCGCTCTTGTCGGCGATCGACTGCACCTGCGGCAGGACGGTGACGTCCGGCGATACGAACAGCGACGAGGCCAGCAACGTCAGCAGCCCGCCGAGAAGGTCGATGACCCTCTCCGCGAGCCAGCTGACCAGGCCGTCCATCAACCAGTCAGTCATGATCGATCAGCCGCCGATGATGCCCTGCAACGCCTGCAGGATCACAGGGGACAAGACGGCCAGGGCGTAACCGATCAGGGCGGACTTGAAGTTGCCTTTGGCCTGCTCGACCTGGGCTGGGTCGCCTCCGGCGGACATGTAGCGCAGGCTGCCGACGGTCAGAAACAGCGTCGCGACCAGCGCGATGATGCCCATGATCCAGCCGGTGAGACCGTCGATCACTTGTGGGATGGGCTTCGGGTTGGGAGCCGCCAGCGGCTGCACAGCAGCCGTAGCGGCAAGTTCGGAGAGAACAGACAGAGTCGTGAACATGCGCGACGCTCCACAGGAGTTCTGCGGGCCGCCGCGGCGGGGACCGGGCAAAGGCAGGACAGGTCCGGTGGGGGCGCTCCTCCTCGCAGGTGGCGAAAGGTTGCGGTGTCAGTGCGCCGCGCCAGCCATGCCGGACCATTTGCCTCGCCGCACGGTGGTCCCCGTCGGGCGGGCATGTCGTGGATGACATGCACCGCCCAGATCCGGGCTGTCAGGCCGATCGAACTCGGCCTCGACCTGTCACGCCCTGACCGATCCGGTCAGCAACTCCTTGGGCGGGCATCGGTCGGACTGACCGCGAACAGAGAAAGGGCCGCACCGGCGGGGATGCCGGTGCGGCCCTGTCGTTCTGCTGGCACGAAGCAGCTATGCGGCGACCTGGCCGTCGAGGCTGCTGTGGAGTCCGCGTCGAGGGCCGGACAGATAACTGGGAACGAGCGGTATCAGAAGGTGGCGAACTAGCCTCTTGGCAGTCTCTGTCCGTTTTGCCCTGCTTGAGCTAATAGCTCTACAGCGTCGCCAGATCGCTTGCAGGATCTGGCGAGATCGGGTCCGGCCGGGTGCCCTTCTATGCTCCGAGGAGACCGGATCCCGTGTCGGACAGCCCGTCCGGACAACAGGGGCATTGCGTTATCGGTCGGACACCTGCCGCGATGCACGCGACCACCCCGGTGAGTCGCAGAAGGAATGCGGTGGCCTTGAGTTCGTGCGATCCAGAAGGGACGAAACTTAGGATCGCCTCCGCACTGAGTTGCCCGGTCACTTCGGCTTTCAGTTCCCCGCCGGCCAACTCCTTCGCCGCAGCGAGGGCAAGCTCCACACCCGTGGCGACCAGTGGCGCCTGAAGCTGCTTCGCGACTTGCTGAATGGCCAGGCTGATCGGCCCGGTAACCACGTTGGCGAGTATGACCAGGCCCGAGGCAAGGTGTGCCAACGCCTTGCAGAAGGTCATCGCCTCGTCGGCTGCGGGTGATCCGCCTACTGGGCGGTCTACGGGATCCGGAAGAATACACCCAATACGATCGATAAATGACCGGACCTCTTGGTTCCAGAGCCCTGCGTCGTCCTGGGCAGGTGCCGGACATGCGCCCGGTCCGGCAAGAGATTCGGACTCAGTCACCTCGTGGAGCGTTCCTTCGAGTTTCTCCAGCTGTTCCCCGTTCAGTGTCTCGATGATCTTTTTGATTGCCTCAAGCGTCGGATCAGGGTTGTCCTCATGTGGGGACACGGCCACACCTCCATGCCGTAGGTCGCCTTTCAGGCTTCCATCCGGACGCAAGAGACGCTGCCCGGCAGGGTGGTTGGTGCCAACCGGGGACCGCCACGGTGCGCTCGCCGCGGTCTGAGAGTGAATCAGGACGGAAGGCGTGGGTGCGCTGTATGCAGCCGGATCAGTTCGGCCTGCCGAAACCGTGCGGTTCGGTTAGCGGCGGCGTGATTGTCAGGGCGGGATCTCGACGTAGTTTCTCGGCTTCACGGCGTCCAGTTGGTCGGGTTCGGCTGAGTCTGCGGTAGGCGGCCAGCAACGTAGTCCGCCCAGGATCGCCCGGCGAGGGTGGACCAGTCTTGGACAGTGGTGCGGCCAAGTCCGAGGAGGTCGCCGAGGACGGCGGGGGCATCTCGCCGGCCAGGTGGAGCAGGGCTGCGGCGCGGTAGTTGCTGGGCTGGATTCCGAGGCGTTGGAGCCGGTGGGTGATGGTGGCGGGCAGGGCCGGCCGGTCGGGGTGTGGCTGGGGAACAGCCAGGGGCCGGGGTCGGTGATTCGTTTGGCGACCCGGGCGCGGCGGGTGGCGAGGAGAGTGGTGACGTGGCCGGCGAGGGACTCGGGCAGCTTGATCGGGCTGGTGCCGAGGGTGATGGTGACCTGGCCGGTTGTGGTGTCGATGCCGAGTCGGCTGATGCGGTGCGGGCGTTGCCCGAACAGCAGGACCAGCAGTCCGGCGACCCGGTCGGCGGGCGTGTAGCCGGGCTCGTGCAGCAGCATGTGGGCTAGGTTCCACCGCTGGTCGTCGTCGGCGGCCGGTGTTTTGGGCAGCGGGTTCGGTCCCTCGGTGATGGTCAGCTTGCGGCTGCGGCGGGTGCGGTGCGCCCAGGTGAGGAAGCCGTGAAGGTTGTGACGGCGGGTGGGGTGCGCGGTGAGGTAGGCGTCCAGGTCCGGCTGTCGGCAGGCGGCGAGGTCCTGCCCGCGCTCGCGTAGCCAGTCGAGCAGGTGGGTGGCCGTGTTGAGGCGTTCACCGGCGGCGTGCCGGGCCCCCGGGGTCAGCGGGCTGTTCATGGAGGTGGTGCGGGCTCGGCGTAGTAGGTCCCAGGTGGCGTAGCCGCGGAGGATCTTGCGGTGCTCGTTGTCGGTGATCGTGGCGAGGGTGGCGGGGATGGCCCGTTCGAGGCGGGCCAGTTCCAGGTCCCGGGGTCGGAGGACGCCGTTGGCGGTGAGGATGGCGTCGAGGTGGTTGGCGGTGCCGCCGTTGCCGGGGGTGTTGAGTGTGTCGAGGGCTTCGTGGGTGAGCGGTACCTCTCCGCGTCCGAGTTGGGTGAGCAGCAGGTGTGCGGTGCCTTTCGCTGACGGCCGCGTTTGCACTAGACTAGATAGCACGACAAAGCCATCACAGCAGGTCAACCGGCGAGTCGCGCCGTTGCCCGCACCCGCGACGGTGGCAAGCTGAGAACACCGTTCCGGTGTGCTTCCACAGCTCTGTCCCCGACGAATGTTGCGTCCAGTACAACTCCGCTCAATTCGCCGCGGGTGACGGCGGCGGCCACGGCCCGCTCGGCGCGGCGGCGGCGCATTCGCAAAGATGCAGGGGTCACACCTTGCTCGGCGGCGAGTTGCTCGATCAGCGTGTCCCCGAAGCGGGTCGCACTGATCAACTCGGCGTTCTCGTCAGTGATCAGGCCGGCGGCGGCGGCCCGGCCGAGCAACAGGTCCGGGTGCCCGTACGGCATCCGCGGTGTCCGGGAACCGGTGGACAGATCCAGCGGCAGTTCCTCGCCCTCGTCGTCTTTGATCACAGCGAGCCCGGCGCGCCAGGCCGCCCAGCACAGCCGCAGCCACAACCGAGGGGCTTGCAGGTCAGCAGTGCGCAGGGCGAGCAGGAACGCGGCCAAGATCTCGGAATCGACGTCGTCGGCCAGCCGGGGGTAGCCGCGGCTGATCTTGGCCGCGAAGTGGGTCAGCGCCGGAAGGGCGACACCGATCGCGCCGACCACCCAGGCTGGCCCCCATTCGCGGGCGTGGCGGGCGAGTTGGCTCCACAGACCGTCGGTGGTGTCGGCGTCGTAGCGCTCGAACACCAGCATCTCGCGCAGCTTGTTGAGCGGCATGATGGTGTCCGGAAGGCCCGGCACTGGCCGACAGTCGAAGGCCAACGGCGCGGGCTCGCAAGTCAGTAGGTCGAATGCCTTCTCGG
This sequence comes from Paractinoplanes hotanensis, assembly GCF_023717965.1. Classification (NCBI taxonomy): domain Bacteria; kingdom Bacillati; phylum Actinomycetota; class Actinomycetes; order Micromonosporales; family Micromonosporaceae; genus Paractinoplanes; species Paractinoplanes hotanensis. Next base: position 77,852 of record NZ_JAMQOL010000015.1, read on the forward strand.
CGGCGGTCAATGCGGTGGTTGTCATGATGTTGTCCCGTCGAAGCAGCGCCTCCGCCTGGTGCGAAGAACCGAGAGCTCCGATTGGGACAGTCCGGTCTGACACCAGAAGCGATTGTCGGACCGAGACAGGTCGTGACCGATCCGGACAGGTTTGCCATGTTCACGGGTCTGTCTGACCGGCCGTGCTGACCGGTCCTGTCAGGGCGGGGCCGGGTTCGATCGGCCTGACAACGCCGATCTGTGCATCGTCAGTGCGCCCACCGGTCCGGGGGCCACCGTGCCCATGACCGACAACATCCGCCACCCCGCACCGGTCCCCGTGGGGGACATGGTGTCCGGCGACCCGCCCGTGCCGATCACCGTCTGGCCGGTACCCGCCCCCACCGTCGGCGACACCATGTCCAACGCGATGGGCGTGCGGCTGGTCCACAACTTCACCCACCCGGCCGACCTGATCGTCGATCTCACCGCCGGGCCGCACCTGGCCCGCGCGATCATCGCTGCCCGCCGCCGCAGCCACCTTCAAGACCCTCGTCCGTTCGGATGGGGCTGGCAGCAGGCGTCCCTGATCGTCAGCGGGTGGCCCGCCGACGACCCGGACGAGTTTTTCACCCGGTGCTGCACCAGCCTGTTCCCGGGGGGCTGCGTCGCGGTGTTGCTGCCGCACGGCGACGTCGTGCTGCCGGTGGACGTCATCTTCGCCGCGAAAGCGGCCGGGCTGGCGTACTTGCAGCACATCGTGGCAGCTGACCGGACACCGGTGCGGGGCCAGCAGATCTCTCTCGACATCCACACCGACGTGCTGATTCTGACCCGCAGCGCATCGGAGAACGGAAAGAACGATGGCTGACAACTCCACCATGCCGGTCACGTCGGTCTGGCTGACCTGCCAGACACTCGCCCGGGAGCAACGCCGGGGCCGCTACGTCCCGCAAACCTCCAGCCACCCCGGCAAGATGCTGCCGAACCTGGCCGCCCATGCCATCTCGTCGTTCACCGCACCCGGTGATCTGGTGTTTGACCCGATGTGTGGCTCCGGCACCACGCTGGTCGAAGCGATGCACCTGGGCCGGGAGGCGATCGGGATCGACATCGAACCCCGCTACGCCGCCTTGGCCGCCGACAACGTCGCCCTCGCCGCGTCTCAAGGCGCGGCCGGCGCGGCGAAGGCTCTCAACGGTGACGCCACCCAGCTGCTCGATCTGGTGCCTGCGTCTGCGGTCGGCCGGGTCGGGTTGGTGCTCACCTCACCGCCGTACGGACGCGGGACTCACGGACTCGTGCGGGCGGACAGTACCGGGGTACGCAAGCGGGACCACCTCTATGGGGACCGCGAGCGCGGCAACCTCGCCTACGCGGGATGGTCCCGCTTGCTCGACGGGTTCGCAGCGATCTTGACCGCCTCATACGCACTGTTGCGTCCGGGCGGGACCGTGGTGATCACCTGCCGGCCGGTACGCCGCCAATGCGACGACCTCATCGACCTGCCTGGTGAACTCATCGCCGTTGCACAGTCAGTCGGGCTGGTCCCGGTCCAGCGGTGCGCGGCCATGCTCGCCGCCGTCCGCGACGGGCAAATCGTGCACCGAGCGTCGATGTTCGCGCTCATGGCGGTCCGCCGCGCCCGCTCCGAAGGCGTCCCAGTCCACCTCATCGCCCACGAGGATGTCCTGGTCCTACGCCGTACCTAATGTTCCAGGAGTTTGGCTGAACCCAAGCATTCGTGCGGCGAATCCGGGTGTCCTGAGAGGGTGGTTTGTGAGGTTTCCGTAGTTCGTCATCGCTCGATGTCGTGACCTTCGAGCCGGGCTGATGTCTGATCGGTGGGCATGCTGGTTGAGCTGGTCATGGGCGAACGGAAGGCGTATCCCAGCGACCTCACCGACGAGCAGTGGGCGGTGGTGGGCCCGTTCCTGGACGCGTGGAAAGCAAAGCATCCGTCGGTGTCGGGGCATCAGGGCCGCTACTCGTTGCGGGAGATCTTGAACTCGATCTTCTATCAGAACCGGACCGGGTGTCAGTGGGCGTATCTGCCGCATGACCTGCCGCCGAAGTCCGCGACGTACTACTACTTCGCGTTGTGGCGTGACGACGGTACCGACCAGGCCATTCATGATCTGCTGCGCTGCCAGGCCCGGGAGAAAGCCGGCCGCCGTGAGGATCCGTCCGCGATCGTCTTGGACACGCAGTCGATCCGCGCCGCGAACCACGTCCCGGCCGCCACCACCGGTAAGGACGCCGGGAAGAAGGTGCCCGGCCGCAAGCGAGGACTCGCGGTGGATGCACTCGGTCTGATCATCGCGGTGGTCGTGACCGCGGCGTCGGTCACCGACACCGTGATCGGTGTCCGTCTGCTCGACAAGGTCGTCGAGCACACCCCGACCGTCACCCGGGCGTGGGTGGATGCAGGGTTCAAGCACGACCTGGCCATCCACGGAGCCCTGTTGGACATCGACGTCGAGGTGGTCAAACGCTCCGACACCAAGCCGGGGTTCGTGCCTGTCGCGAAGCGGTGGGTGGTCGAGCAGGTCAACGGCACGTTGATGTTGCACCGGCGTCTGGTCCGCGAGTACGAAAGCCGCCCGGAGTCGTCGGTGTCGCGCACTCTGTGGGCCTCGGCAGCCAACCTCGTGCGCCGGCTGACGGGTACCAGCACACCGTCCTGGCGGTGAACGGGCGTGAACACCACGACCATTCTCGACCTGATCGCCGCCCGTGAAACGGCCGCGCGGTCTGCTCTCGAGCAGTTACGTGAGCAGCAGTCCAAGCTCGCCGCCGAGGCGGCCGGCATCGAGTGTGAACTGGCCGACCTGACGACCACCCGCCACACCCTCACCAAGATCCTCGAACACGAGGTGATTGCCCCCGAGCCGGCCGTCATCAGCGAGCCCTACCAGCAGATTCTCGCCGTCTTCTCTGCCGACCGCGGCGCCCTACGCGCGAAAGACGTCTGCCTCGCCCTGGGCATCGGCACCGAACCCAAAGACACCGAAGGCATCCGCGCCAAGCTGAAACGCCTGGTCAACCGACAGATCCTGACCGAAAGCCAACCCGGCCTATTCACCCTCAGCTCAGAACGGACATAGCCTCCCGGAACACCCTCTGAGGGGACATCATGCCGTGCGGATGCTGGGGTTCACGGCGACTCGGGGAGGCGGGTCGCGTGAGGATCACCGATGAGTTGTCGTGCGTTGAGGGCCCAGCGGATGGCGGTGCCGTCGCTGAATCCGAAGACGGCGGCCAGGTGCAGCGGATCCGCGCCGGTGGCGACGGCTTCTTCAAGCTGGTGGTCGATGCGCAGCCGTTCGAGAGTGCCGGGCAGGCCACGTAGATTCAGCAGCCAGGTGGCGCTGACCGGGCCGTGTCCCAGCGCACTGGCAAAGCTGATCAGCACGTGCCGGTTGGCGGTGCGGGGCTAGCGTTCGCGACGGTAGGTGAGCCAGTCGAGCAGCATTTGGGCGGTGAGCTCGTCCAGCGGGCGGCTGTTGGCGGCGATGGTTATCCGGCGGTCGGCGATGTCGACGTCGTCGAGGTGCATCGCGCGGATCTGGTCGGGCCGGGCGGCATGGACGGCGGCAAGCACCACACACAGCCGAGCCTGGACGGTGGTGGCGGCGGTGACGCTGGCGGCGACGTCGTCCGGTTCGAGCAGTGGCCAGATCGGATCGGGCACCTTGATGCCACGGAAGCCGCGGAAGCCGCGGATCGGATTCCGGAAGATCATCTTGCTGGTTTTGGTCCATCGGAACAGCCCTCGCAGGGCGGTCGCGGCTGTCTCACGGCGTCGGCCCTGCAGCGTGGTGAGGTGGGCGATGACGTCGTCGCGGGTGACTTCGCGCAGGTGGTCACGGTGCGGCCAGAACGGTGCGGCGTCGGCCGCGACGGTGAGGCAGGTGCGGACCGTGCCTTCGTGACGAGGGCGGCTGCGTGGGCTGCCGTCACGCAGCATGCGGGCCCAGCTGTGCAGGTGCAACGCGGGAGCGGGACCACCGAAGGGCCGTCAGATGAGTCCCGGAGTCGGGACCGGTAGTCCTCGGTCGTGCAGCGGGACCGCCGGCTACGGGAAGTCCCGACGAGCGGGACTTCGCCGGGTCCCGGCCGGGTCACGCTCGAGCGGCGGGACCTGACAGGCGATGCGGGGCTTCGGGCTGTCAGGTCGTGCCAGACCGGCGGATCTGACAGCCCGGTATCCGGACCCGTCAGCCCCATACGCTGAGGGTTCTCCTTCTTTTCCTTTGTGTCCTCATCCCTGCCCTGCGCGACGGCATCGCGCCCACCTTCACGGTCGGCCGCCGCCGCCATCCTCGGATCTGGCACCCATACCGCTGACGCCTTCCGCCCGCGCGGCCAAGGCGCGGTAACCCACACCCCTTTTTCTCCGGCGGTCACCACCTGGTGGCCGCCTTCTTGCTGTCCGCAGGAGGACGACATGCTCAAACCCGGCTGGTACCTGCCCGACACCGACTGGTTCACCCAGCTCCCCGACGCCCCCAAGCTCGGCAAGGACGGCCAGGCCGTCATCGCCCGACTCGCTGACCTGCTCAGCCACCGTTTCCCCGGCGACCCGGCCCGCACCGTCGCCGCGACGCACGTGGCCCTGCTCGCCGCCGACTACCTCGGCGACACCATGAGACACCACACCAGGTGCCACGACCTCACCGAGGTAGCCCGGCTGATCTGCGGTCTCAACCTGATGCAGGCGCACCTGACGCAGACGATTCAGCGCATCGCTTCGAACGCTTACGCCCGAGCGTATCCCGGCGTCGCCGACGTCCCGGCCGAGCTGCTAGGAGCCGTCACCGACAGCCTCAGCATCGCCGGCGTCAACAGCGAACTCCTCGCCGCGCATCTCAAAGAGGCCCACCTGCTGCTGCGCCGCCTTGAGCAGTAGCCAGCACACCCGCCTGCGCCGTCTTCCCGAAGGGACCACCGATGAGTCTGTACTCCCTCTCTCCCAAGCCCGGCTGCGAGCGCTACACCATCCAGGTCGGCTGGAACCCCCACCGCACCCTGTTCTGCACCGTCGCCGACTTCGGCTTCGATCCGGACACTGACCCCGGCACCTCGCCGGACTTCGTCCAACTCGGTCTGTTGGAGCAGGTCCTCGACACCGACGTCATCGTGGCCGCCGTCGAGCCGTACGCGGTGATCCCGGACGACCTGGTCGAGCGCCTGGAGGAGGACATGATCAACCAGGGCGTCTACCGCCGTGAGCCCGACAACCGTCGGCGCCACCGCGAATGACCCGGTTGAGCCCCACATAACCCCTCCCGTACCACAACTTCGGCCGTGCCCGGCCGAGCGCGCGAACCCCGCGCATCCTCCGGGCACGGCCGATCGGCGTGCCCGGATTCCATCCCTCATGGACGGAGGAGTCCCATGCCGTACCAAGACCCTGGTACGCCATGCCGCTACGCCGCCGTGTCTTCACGCCGCCGGACGCCGGAAGTCGCCCCGGAGATCCTGGCGCTGCTCGATCGCGCCCAGCAGGGTGACCGCGACGCCTTCGCGGAGCTCTACCTCACCTTCCGGGAGCCGGTCACCAGCTACGTGGCCGTTCGCTTGCGGGGCCGCGACCGCGACGCCATCCCGGACCTCGTGCAGGAGACGTTCACCGGTGCTCTGGCGGACCTGTCCGCCGCGCTGCTCGACGTACGCGGCTGGTTCATCTGGCATGCCGCGAAGGCGTGCAACCAGCATGACTGGTCGCGCCGCCGCTACGTCCGCGCCGCGTACGCCGTCCGCGACCACCAGCCTGCTCCTTCAGTTCAGGTTGGCGATGGAACGCCTGTCCGGCTCGGCCGGATCACCTTCGCCCACGCGATGGCACGGCTGACCGCCGCGCAGCGCCGCGCGATCCAGCTGCGCTACCTCGACGGTTACCCCCGCGACGCCGCCGCCCGGCTCATGGACCGCAGTACCGAAGCAGTCCGCGACCTAGAACGCCGTGGTTTGCGCCACCTCCAAGCCGCCCTTACCTCGTCGGCGGCCGAAGCATGAGTTCCCCTCAGACCTCAGCGAAAGGCTCGGTCATGACGCTGTTCTACATCGCCGTCTACCACAACACCGACAGCCGGTTCTTCCCGTACGAGCCCGGCCATGCCCTCACCAAGGTCCTGTCCCACTGGCGGCACCTGCCCGCCGAGACCAGCCCGGAGGACATCGCCGATTGGGCGTTCCACGTGTTCAATGCCGACCTCGACGCCCTGCAGGGCCGTCGCGGGCAGGCCGACGGTGGCGAGCTGGACTTCCTGCTCGCCTGCACCTACCGGCTGCTGGGGCGGCGTTCGCTGTCGGCCGGGGACGTCATCGGCATCAACCGCGAGGAGACCACCACGTTCCTGGCGTGCGAGTTCACCGGCTGGCGAACCATCCCCAGCCCCGACAACCGCACCGGTCAGGCGCTGACCGCCACGACCGTCTACGACCACCTGAACGAGGGTCGTCATGCATGACCACCCGTGCCACCAGCACCGCCCGGGGCAGCACACCGACGCCTGTCTGACCGGCGACTGCGGCTTCTGCGGCACCGACCTCAACGACGTCGCCTCCGGTGAATGCCGCGCCTGCCTGCGCATCGTCTGCGAGGAATGCGACGGTGGCTACCAGCCGGATCTCGGACCGATCTGCCAGTCTTGCGCGCCGACCGCGCCCGCCAGCTCGGCCGATGACGGCGAGGATCTGTACCGGCTGTGCGTGTTCGAGTTCGACCTGGCCTGCGGCCACACCGTCACCGTCGCCCTGACCGGCTGGTACCCCGTCACGGTGGCCTGCTGCGACCGGCTCGGCGGCACCATCCGCGACGGCATCTACGTGCCCTACGCCTCCGACATCGACTACGTCAGGGTGCTGTCCGAGCGCCACGAGCTGCGGCCCAAGGGAACCCCGCGCGGCTCCACCCATGTCATCGGCCGGCGGCCCCGCACCGACGAGCCCTACCAGTCCCCGTACCCCGGCATCGAGAGCTCCGCCGGACGGTACCCGGCACGCGTCGACGCCACCTGGAGCCTCGACGGCACGATCGCGACCCCCGAAACCACCTGATCCCAGGCCGCGCACCTTGCGGCCCGAAGCACGAAAAACGGCCCGCCGATGGCGGGCCGTCGTCGTATCCAGAGCCCGGGACGCCTCGCCTAGACAACGCGCGTCCCGGGCTTCTCCACCAGAGATGGAGGAACCCAGTGTTCACCACACCCCTCGTGATCGCCACCCTCGTGGCGGCCACGCTCGGAGCCGCCATCGGCTTCCTGATCAGCCACAGAGCAACCCGGCCCATCATCGCCCGGCTGCGCGCCGAGCTGGCCGACGCCGTCTGGCAACTGACCCACGACCCGCTCACCGGCCTGCACAACCGCAAGGGCCTACGCACCATCCACACCGCCACCGCCGCGTCCGCCGAGCCCCGGCAGATCGTCGCCCTCCTCATCGACCTCGACCTGTTCAAAGAGATCAACGACGCCCATAGCCACAACGCCGGAGACGACCTGCTCAAGGCAACCGCCGACCGGATCGGGCAACTCGCCAAACTCCACGGCGGGCACGCCGCACGGCTCTCCGGCGACGAGTTCGCCGCCATCATGCCCCTGGGCGCGACCCGGCTCGCCCGCATCGCCGAGCAATTCACCGCCGTCATCGCCGAGCCGATAGACGTCCGCGCCGACAGCGGCCCAGTCACCGTCGCGATCACCGCGAGCCTCGGCATCGCCGTCGCCTCCAGCACCGACCCGCTGGAAGGCGTCGCCCTGCACCACGCCGACCTGGCCATGTACCACGCCAAGAAGCAGGGCGGGAACCGGCACGTCTTCCACCAGCCCGGCATGACGATGCCCGGCAACCGCCCCCGCCGAGGGTCCCGCCTGCGCGACCGGCGCCGCGACCAGAACGGAAGCGGCGAATGAACCTCACGACCCTCATGGCCTGCGCCACCTGCCGCAGAGTCCTCACCGAGCACCGCTACGGCGGCCAGGTCGAATACCGTCACCCCGTCGTCGAAGCGGCGCACGAGGTGGTCCCCGTGGACGCCGGCCAGGTCCGGCGGCCCTTCAACCGGTGCCACACCTGCACCGACGAGCTACCGGTCTGGAACTACCGGACCGGTCTCATCCAATTCCTGGCGCTCGACGCCGGTGCCCTCCGGACCTACAACGATCAGTGGCACGTCTGCTACCGGTGCGCTCAGCACATCGAAGCCGACGACATCCACGCCCTCACAGCTCGGTGTGCAGCCATCGTGGGATGGCACGCCGGCAGTGACGAGTACACGCAGCTCGACCTGTTGTACCGCGGCATCATCTTGGGACGCGAAGGCCGCACGCTGCTGACTACCACGAAGTGGCCAGCCGCGCGGATCACCGCCGAGATGCTGCCGAAGATCCGGGACCGGTTCAGCGGGTTGCTCCGCAGCACAGCGGACCTCCCCGGACCCATCAACGATCCCGGGCAGCGCCAGGACCTGGCCAGCCAGCTCGACCTCGCGCCCATGTACTGGATCAACGACGAGTTCACCGAGCTGGTCAACACCATCAGCAGTGATCAGCCCACCGCCAGGATCACCGACGAACTTGTGCCCTCATCCGCAGGGTTGATCGCCTGGCCCGGACCAGTCGGCAGCACCGGGCACCTCGCCGCCGTCTCATGGACGTCCCACGCCGACGGTTGGCAGGTCATCGGCTACCGCACCATTGGCAGCGCCCTCGACGACGACTTGATGCCCGCCCTACGCCACGAGATCGGATGGCTGCTCCCCACCCACGCCGAACACCTTCCGCGTAGAGCCCCGCTCGACGGCAGCCATCCGCTGGGGCCGCTCGCCACAACGTGGCTCCTGATCAATCAGCAGATGGCCGAAGCGGTCTCGGCGAAGCTGTCAAAGGGCACCACCAGGGCATATCAGCGCAGTAGACGCCCTGCACCCGAAGTCCGCATCGTCCAGATCAAACCCCGCAGCGCCACATCGGGTCCAAGACGAACGGATGTAGCAAGTGGGCGAACGCGCGCAAAGCCGGATCACCGGTACTGGGTCTCGGGCCACGAACGGCAGCAGGCATACGGCCCTGGCTGGAGCCTGCACAGAACCGTCGACATTCAGCCGTTTCTCAAAGGTGATGAAGATTTGCCCATCAAGCTGAGCACGACTGTTCGCGTGCTAGGAGTACGCGCCAGCGACCACGTCGCTGATCAGGAAAAAGAATAGCAACGTAGGTGCGGGCCGGGGTTCACCCTTGCCCGCCAACCTGCGCACGCTGGGCCCTTTTCATTTCCGCGATTCCTCGAAATGAAAGATGGACAGATTGCGAAGGTCTCGGCATCAGGACACGGTCAGAATGTTCCTATTCGGGTCAACGACCACTACGCACCGCGCTCCCGCCGGCCTCGGCCGGCAAGGACCGGAATCGCTTTAACAATTGCTGGTGTCAAATCAGACTCGACGATTCCAGACGGTGATTGTCGGTTCAGGACCCGAGCGCTTCGGCAATTGCCTCTTCCGGTGTGCCCACATGGCGGATGCCGGGTACCGCCGTGCCGTCCGCTCCGACGACCCGCCAGCCGCCAAGCGCTATCACTGGCACGTCACCACGGCGCATGGCCAGGGTCACCTCGCTGAGTGTGCCCCAAGAGCCACCGACGCTAATCACCGCGTCTGCGCTCCAGACGATGATGGCATTTCGTACCTCGCCCATGTACGCGGCTCTGCCGTCATAGATCTGTCCCGCGTCGTGCTGCCTTCATGGCTTCGGTCCGCAAGCCGCTCAGTAGTTCACGAGCCCGTGCGTCGGTTGCCGAGTCCGCCAACAGCGCCTCATACACCCGGGAGTAGACGTTGATCTCCTCGGGGTCGGTCAGTGTCAGCTCGCGGGTGTAGGTCTCAATCGTCGCCATCTGGGATCCGTCGGGCAGCGTGTAGATCACGAAGGAGTGCGCGTGGACGGTCGACGGCGGCGCGCCAGTCGGCATGACTGCGACGTTCACCCCGGGTAGCGTGGAGACGGAAAGGATCTTGTCGTATTGCGCAGCGAGCGCATCGAACGACACCGGGCGGAATCGCAGGGCGGCCTCAGAGATGAGGAAGTCGAACCGTCGGCCCTTTTCGTAGAGTGCTGCCTGCCGTTCAATTCGTGCCGCTGCTGCGCGTGCCGTGTCGCCGACACCTAAAACGTCGGCGAGGGTCAGCACGCTACGGGCATACTCGGCGGTTTGAAGGAGGCCGGGCACCGCCGCATTCTGGAACACCTGCATGCGCGTAGCGTCGGCAAGAACACGTGCGATGTTCCGTTGATGCGCAGCTCGCCCGCCGCTTAGCGTTTTGTCCCAGATGATGGACGCCACTTGGATGGACTCCGCGACGTCTATCAGCTCTGCAGCGACCTCGTCCGAGGCGCCCGTAGCGGTCACCCATGCTTGGACATCAGCGACGGAAGGCTTGGTGCGACGGTTCTCAATCTTGGAAACCTTGGACTGCGACCAATTCAGTTCCGCGGCCAGCCGCGTGGTCGACAGACCCGCGTCTTCTCGGAGTTCACGCAGTCGGGACGCGAGCGCGACTCGGTCGTCCGCCGCCGGACTCACCAGGCTCTACGCAACTCATCCTGGACCGATGGGATGTAGTCCAGGAGTGGGACAGAGTTTTCTATCGCGATATCGCGTTGGTTGACAAAGCCGCCTACATCACTGATCGACTCCATGGACAGGCGTCGGCCGTCTCCGTCGTACTCCATGACCACCGCCACTTCATCGTCGAGCAACCAGAAGTCGTTCCTAAGGACACCCAGTGCCTCGGGTCCGTCAGCCCGGTCGGCGATGCGGACGTCCTCGCCGGCCAGGACGTTCCCCTGATAGCCCAAGAGTTCGAAACGAAGATAGTCTGACAGCGGTCGGTCCAGCACATGAACCCTGCTCCAGCGTCTGCCAGCTTGCACGCTGTCGGCCACCATGCGAAGCCATGGATCCGTGTCAGGGCTACGTGGTGGCAACGGGTGCCCATCGTTGAAGGTGCGCAGCATCTCCGCCTCGCCTGGAGCGCTGTAGGAGTTCAGCGTTTCGAGACGGAACACTGTCCGCTTGACCTTGCTTAGCATGCGCTGCAACTCGTCCATCTGCATCGGCTTATCCCGTTCTGTCGCCACCTGCCGATCAAGTCTAGTCGAGCTTGAAGACTAGTCGTCGGCGCCGCCTTGTGGCAGTCTCGGTCCCAACGCAGCGAAGGGAGTCAACATGTCGGACGTGTCTGAACGCCTGGTGTGGCGCAAGAGCAGTGGGAGCCTCAACGGTGACTGTGTGGAGGTTGCGCCTCTACCCGACGGTGTTGCCGTGCGGGACTCTAAGAACCCTGACGGCCCGATGCTGGCGTTCACGCACTCGGAATGGCGTGCGTTCATCGCGGGCGCGATCAAGGGCGAGTTTGACGATCTGTGACCCAATCAGCAAGGTTGCGCATGTGAGTGTGGCGAGGGCGCCCGGCGTGGTGACAGAACTGGGCCGGGCGTCCGGAGCTACGCGTTGGAGCGGGCTCTAGAGAAGATCGTCGAACTCGCCGTGAGCGGCGCCGTCGAAGAATGCGGCGATTTCTTCGACCGTGAACACCAATATGGGGCCGTTCGGCTCCTTGGAGTCCCGGACGCCAATAGCGCCATCCACTTTTGCCAACTCAACACATTGGCCGCTTTGTTGGGACTTTGTGCTCTTTCGCCACGTTGCACGGCTAAAGTCGATCACGCGAACTCCTTTGCAGCATCCCGAATCAATGACGCCGAGTCATCCGGGCTGAGTGCCATCGCCCTCAGCCGGTCAAAGGCTTGCATCGCTCCCCGGACATCGGCGTCAACCTCAGGATAGAGATCGCCGGCCATGGTCTCGATATAGACGACGTCCCGATCGGCGGGGTCTGCGAAGCCCAGCACTACGAACGCGCCGGGCGTACCAGGGTGCGCGCCCGCTGCGAACGGAACCACCTGGACGTCAACGTGCGGCAGACTTGCGGTGGTCACGAGATGGTCCATCTGCTCGGCCATCGTCTCGGCTCCGCCAACCTGCCGACGGATCGCCGCCTCATCAAGAACGACCCACAGTGCCGGAGGGTTCTCGCGATGAAGGAGCGCTTGCCGGCGCATGCGAACCTCAACCCGTCGTTCGATCTCCTCCTCTCCAAGTCGAGCGACGCCGCCCTGGAGGATTGAACGGGTGTAGCGCTCGGTCTGCATCAATCCTGGAATCGAGATTACCTCGAAGTTCCATATGCGCGACGCATCGGACTCGAACCCGATGTAGGTCGCGTACTTGTCGGGGATGCTCCCCGCGTATCGATGCCACCAGCCACGCTGCGTAGCTGTCTGAGCGAGTTCTACCAAGCTAGCGGCCATCGAAGCGTTTGCGCCGTACGTCGTCAGTAACGCCCGCACCGCCGGTACGCGGACGCCGACCAGCGCACGCTCAACCCGCGACAGGTGGGACGGTGAGATACCTGCGCTTGCCGCAGCTTCCTCGATCGTCATGTCGATGGTCTCACGCAAGTTGCTCAGCTCGCGGGCTAAGCGCCTGCGTCTCAAAGTAGGCCAGTTTGGCACCGAGTCAGCATGCCACAACGAAACGGTGGCCAGAACTTCGCTACGCAACTTGTCTAGACTTAGTCTCCTGTCTGAGACTAGTCTCTGCGAGGACTAGGCTACGAGGCTTCGGCGGTGATCTTGTGACTCGATTCGTAGGCCAGCAATTCAGAGTGTTGGACGAGGCTCCGCTACGCCCAACGGTCGCGCGGTCGTTGCATGACCCCGTGGATCGTGGCCGGACCCAGCCGTGCGGTTGGTCCGCCATAGTGCGGCGCGACCAACCGCATGGCCGAGAAGCCCTGATTGCGGCCCGGTGCCCAATCGCTTCGACGGCGAAGGACCCCTCCGTGCATAGCGAACTCGTTCCCCTGGCCAGCCTGACCAACCCATATCCGCTAAGCGGCCGATTGTTCTGTCGCTGCGGGGCACGCTTCAGCCGGTGGGGCTCACCGGACTCCACACGCGAGTACACGGCCGTGTGCGGGTGCAGGCTGCGGCCAATCGACGCTGACACCATCGAGCGCCAGGTCTACGCGGACGCCGTAAGGCTCGATCCGGTGATGACTGCCGCTGGCTGGGTGGAAGCGCCGGCCGAGGCGCTGACCCGTCTATACAGCCGCATAGAGGTTGGCGGGACGGTCGACGACGTGCGGTTCGTCCCGCGCACATGAGGACGCGCCCGTCGCCGCTGCTGGGCAGGGCGTGGCGGCCGTCGCGCGGCTTCGCCCGGCAAAGCTGGCGCCGGCGACATCCCCTCCAGACCACCGGACTCTCGCAGATCCGCCCCGAGGGCCTGCGGAGTCCCCACCCTCAATGCCAGTGAAGGGATTTCCCCGGTGTCGTATCCCCGGTTCGCCACGGTGAGGAATGCGGCCATAGCCAGGGTGACGCGCCCCTCGCGACGTTTTCGATTCTCTGGGCGCCATCTGCGGCCTGTTCATTTCCACGTGTTGAAGGGACATCGTCATGCCGTCAGCGGGGCCGACGTGGCTCACCGACGATCTTTGGCTTGCGGCGCACGACGGCGTGAAAGGTGCTCGTCTGATCGGTGAGCGGCCGTTGGGGGTCGGGCTGGCGGCTGGGTTGCTGGCGGAGCTGGTTCACGCCGGGTGGTTGGAGCTACGCGAGGGTGAGTTGTTCCGGACGGGGGCCAACCTGCCCTCCGATCCGGCGTTGCGTCCGTTGCTGGTCAGGATGGAGGCCGAGGAGCAAGAACGCGCGGCTGTGCAGGCACGCGAGGACGAGGGCCGCGGGCCGCGGGCATCGGAGCGCGGTAGCTGGCCCCCGCCTGTGCGGCAGGAGACTCGGCACCGTCTGCGTGGTCATCAGCTCAAGGCGTGGATGGCGTATTTGGCCTATGAGGGGCGGGCGGAGGCCCGGGTCGTTGACCGGTTGTCGCGGACCGGGCTGGTACGGCGTGAGGAACGCCGCCGGTTGTTCGGCGGCACCACGGCCCGGTACGTGCCCTGTGATGCCAATGCCTCCGGCTTACCCGCGAACTCGATTACCCAGGCCGTGCACCACGGACGGCCCTTGCCCGGACTGGACGCGTTTCTGGCCGGTCTGCTTTTGGCTACCGGGCTGCACCATCACGCCTTCGCCACGTTGTCGACACATGAGCGGTCCTTGCTGGGCGGGCTGATCAAGACGGGTCTGACCGACCCGGGAGAACCCGGCATCAGGGCGATGCTGCGGGAGTTGCTGCGGGCCGCTGATGCCGCCGTTGGTGAGGCCGCCATGCGCTGACCGCCCTCCCCACCGCCCAACCGCACCACCGCTCGACCCCTCTCCAGGTTTCACCCCAACCCCTCGTCCCCTTTTATGCAGGAGGCACTCCCGGTGTCCGCACCTCCCTCTGTCGCGCAGTCCAGCGTGTCTAATGCGCTGGCGCGTAACCGGCTTGGCTCGTTTGCGATCGGCTCCGCCATCGCGTCCAGCGTGGCCCCGCTGACGGTCATCACTTTGGTCGTGCCGCTCGCGTTGGCCGCGACCGGCCTGCTGGGTTTCCCGGTGGCGATCCTTGTGGTGGCCATCTTGTTGATGATCTACGCCGTCGGATATCTGGCGATGGCCCGGCACATCCCGAACGCCGGGGCGTTCTACGCCTACGTCGCGCACGGCCTCGGTCGCCCGTTCGGTGTCGGCACGTCGTGGTTCGCCCTGGCGACGTACAACAGTTTCCAGTTGTGCTGTTACGGCGCGTTCAGCGCGGCGATCGGCGCGCCGCTGCTCAGCGACTGGCTTGGTCTTGATGTTCACTGGCTCGTCCCGGCCATCCTGGCGTGGGCGCTGGTGGCGGTTCTCGGGGCCAACGAGGTCAAGGTGGCCGGCTACGTGCTGGTGTTCCTGGTCGTGGCCGAAACGATCCTGGTCGCGCTGTACAGCGTCGCCATCATGCTCACCTCGGGGTTCGCGTTCTCCGCCGCGGCGATCAACGTCAGCGACCTGTCCGGCGCTGCCCTCGGCGTGTTGATCGTGCTGGGTGCGACCTCGTTCGCCGGGATCGAGCAATCGGTGGTGTACATCGAGGAAAGCAAAGATCCTAAACGCACCATCCCGACCGCCACCTACGTCACCATCACGATCATCGGCGCGGCGTACGCGCTCGCCTCGTGGGTGCAGATCTCCGCCGCCGGGCCCCGGCCGATCGAACGCGCGACTGCTGAGGGCGCGGATCTGTTCTTCAACGAGGCCGCGGTCATGCTCGGACAAGGAGCGGTCACCGTCGGCAAGGTTCTGCTGGGTACCGGGACGTTCGCGGCGATGCTGGCCTTCCACAACGCCATCACCCGCTACACCTTCGCCCTGGGCCGGGAAGGCGTCCTGCCCCGGCTGTTCGGCCGGACCACCATCAAAGGCGCACCCCGTAACGCTTCTCTCGCCCAGACCGGCCTCGCCCTGATCGTCCTGATCGTCTTCGCTGTGGCCGGCTGGGACCCGCTGGTGCAGCTGTTCTACTGGGGTTCCACCACCGGGGGCCTCGGTGTCCTACTGCTCTACACCCTGACCAGCATCGCGGTGATCGCGTTCTTCGCCCGCGACGCCCACGGGGAGAACATGTGGCAGCGCCGTATCGCGCCGCTGCTCGCCACGGTCGTGTTGCTGCTGGTGGCGTATCTGGCGGTCGACAACCTCGCCGGGCTCTACGGCGTGGACCCGGGCACCGGCCCAGCCCGGGTGGTGCCGATCGCGCTGCTGCTGATCTTCGCCGGTGGCACCGTCTGGGGGCTGATCCTCAAACGCACCCAACCCGAGATCTACGAAGGCATCGGTCGTGGTGCCCGCAGCAGCACCGCCACGTCCGCCCTGTCCGCCATCGTCTGAAAGGAGCCCCCTCGATGAGTAGCACCAGCCCCGGCACCGTCCCGGACCTGCGCACCGCCACCGAGCAGGACATCGACCTAGTCGCCGACATCGTCGCCGACGCGTTCCTGCACCTCGACGTGATCCGCTACCTCGTCCCCAACCCGGCCCGCCGCCGCCCGGTCTCCCGCGCCTGGTACCGGCTCTACATCGCCCACGCCATCACCGGCGCGGGCCACGTCACCCTCACCGCCGACGGCACCGCGGCCGCAGTCTGGTTTGACCGCACTGGCCAGCCGAGCGAACCGGACGGATACGCCAAATACCCGACCGAGCTCGCCGGTGACGACCTGCCACAGTTCCAGCACCTCGACGCAGTGATGGATGCCCACCACCCCAGCGACGCGCACTGGCACCTGCTGTTCCTCGCCGTGCGCCCCCGCCGGTGGAGCCAAGGCTTGGGCAGCCGGTTAATGGACTACACGCACGCCCGGCTCGACGCCGAGGACATCCCCGCCTACCTGGAAGCCACCGGCGAACAGAACCGGGCGCTGTACCAGCGGCACGGCTACACCGACATGAACCCGCCCACCATCGCAGTGACCGACCAGATACCCCTCTACCGCATGTGGCGACCCGCCGGCCAACCCGAACCCCACTCCACCCGATAGCGGGAAAGCCGCCCGGGCCAGCGAACTCTCACCCGCCTGCCCGGACGGCCAGCTGCAGGGGTCCCGACCGTTGCGACCCCGCACCCGGGCGGTGCACCACACCGCTGCCACGCCCACTGTGGTGCACCGCCCGGCCCCACACGATCACCCACCCCCATGCCCGCCCCAGCTGCGCCACCCGGCCGCAAACGGACCCCGTACCCCGACATCCCTGCTGGAGACCAGTGAGTTCGATGGCATCTGACCGCAACACCGACTCCAACGCCGACGCGAGGCTGGCCCGGCTGACCTGCCTCGATCCCGCCACGGCGACACCCGCGGTCGAACTCATCGACACGGCCCTGGCGTTCGTCGGAGCCGATCCCACCTACGGCCAGTTGTGGCTACCGTGGGCCCGCTACGCCTACCGAGCCGCCCGGCAGCTCCCCACGGCCGGATACGACCGGGTCGTGGCGGCCACCCGCACCTACGCCGAAACGCTGCGCGGCGAGGGCCATCGGCAACAGGCCATCGGAATCTGGCAGGAACTACTCGGCATGCGGGGGCAGCCGGCCGATCCTGCTGACATCGAGGACCGGGTCGCCCTGGCCGCCGACCTGCACGCGGTCGGCCGATGCGGGCAAGCCCTCCGCGAGATCGGTGACGCCCTTACCCACGCCCGCAACCAGCACAGCCAGCAACTCGGACTGGTGGTCAGCTGCACAGTCGTCTACCAGGCGATGCTGACCGCCTGCCGACGTAACGGCGACGCCACCCGCGTCCGCGCTGGGCTGCCCGATGTCTACCAGCCCGGTAGACCGCGGTACCGGCTGCTGGTCACCGACTACTTGCCCGGGCTCGAAGACCATCACGACGTGTGTGCGGTACGCCTCGACGCGCTGATCGACCACGCCCCAGCCGCCCCACCCGGGCAACGCCGGGCCGTATTGGCCCGCCTGACCGCCGACATGAACCCCGGCCACTGCTGCGGCGGCCCGTGCGAAGGCGGGCAGTCATGACCCCGCCAGAGTCCCCCTACGACTACGACCGGCCTGCGCCCGCGCGTCGTTACGACGTGCTGCTCGGCGGCAAGGACAACTTCCCAGCCGACCGCTCCTCCGCCGAGCAGATCCGCGAAGAACTGCCCTCCGTCGGCCAGGCCGCCCGCGAGCTACGCGCGTTCCTGCACCGTGCCGTCAACTTCCTGGCCGACGACTGCGGCATGCGGCAATTCCTCGACATCGGCTGCGGCATGCCCTACACGCCCAACGTCCACCAGATCGCCCAAGCCGTGCACCCGGACGCCCATGTCGCCTATGTCGACCCCGATCTCCTCGTCGCTGTCCACGCCCGCGCCCTCATGTTCAGCGATCCGCTGGGGGCGGTCTCGGTCACCGAAGGGGGCCTCGACGACATCGACGCCGTCCTGAACGCACCCACCGTCCGCGAACTCATCGACTTCGACCAACCGGTCGCGGTCCTGCTCCTCGCCGTCCTGCACTTCGTCGTCGATGACCAGCACGCCCAACGAGCCCTCGCCCAAATCATCGACGCGCTACCACCCGGCTCCTACCTCGCCCTATCCCACGTCACCTTCGACCCGCTCACCCCCGAGCACATCGAACGACTAACCAAGCTCGCCGAACCCGGCGCCGGGCACGGCCCCTTCCGCCCCCGCACCCACACCGAAATCACCGCACTACTCGGCGATCTCGAGCTCCTACCACCGGGCCTGGTATCGGTCGTGAACTGGCACCCCAACCGCCAACCCCACCCGCAGATCACCGAAGCGGAGGCCGTCGCCTACGGCGTCATCGTTCGCAAGCCCGACCGGACAATCACGACCAACCCCGGCTGACTCGGGCACCGCCTGGCTCGCCCTTGTTGAAGGGCCATACCTGAATGCCTACCGATAGCGGCTATCCCCCAGTGGGGTTACGGAGTCGAGGCGTTGTCCTAGCAAGACCCCAAGCCGCGAGCAGGATGGCCATAGCCCAGGGCGGGACAAAGACCGGTCGAAAAGGCGCGTTGCGCCGATCGTCCACCCGCCCCTGATCAGCCGATCCCGTCCCAGCCCTGCTGGGCGGGATCTCAAATCCACTGAAAGATCCAACAGGGCATCGCCGGACGTAGCTACGGCGGACCCAGACCGGAGGGATCGATCCGATGACAGTGCAGCTCGATGGCGCTGGCGCCATGCGTGAGGCCATGGTGGCCGCTTTGCGCAAAGAAGGTTCCATCACCAGCGGCAGCGTCGCCTCGGCGATGAACACCGTGCCGCGGCACGAGTTTGCTCCCGACGAGCCGCTGGTGAACGTCTATCAGACGGGCACGACACTGTGGCCCAAGACCGACGCCAACGGGCGAAAGACCAGCGTGGTCTCGGCCGCGAACATCCAAGCGATTCAGCTCGAACAGGCAGGCGTTGGGCCGGGGATGAACGTGCTGGAGATCGGCAGTGGGGGTTACAACGCCGCCCTGATCGCGGAGGTCGTCGGACCGACCGGTTCGGTGACAACCGTGGACATCGACGCCGATATCGTCGACCGTGCCCGCGCGGGTCTGGCCAGGGCAGGGTACGAGCACGTCAACGTGGTACACGCCGACGCCGAGCACGGCGTCGCGGATAACGGGCCGTACGACCGCATCATCGTCACGGTGGGGGCGTGGGATAGCCCGCCTGCCTGGCTTGATCAGCTCACCCCGAATGGCCGGATCGTGGTGCCGTTGCGCTTCGCTGCGATCACCCGGCTCATCTCGTTCGACCGGTCTCCGGACAGCCCGAGTCTGAGCGCCGACAACTACCGGCTCGGCGCGTTCGTGCCGATGCAGGGCGACGGCGCCGCCGACGAGAAGCTGACTGCCGTCACTCCCGATATCGGCCTGCGAGTCGACCAGAACAGCACGCTGACCTTCGACGTGCCGGCGCTGCGTAAGGCGCTCAACTCCAAGCCGGTGCAGAGCTGGTCGGGCAAGCCGTTCGACATGCCGGACGAGCTGGAGCTGTACCTGCTGACCAGTGGGCCGGAGATGCCGATGTTGCACGCCGCGCAGGACGCCGTCGATCAGGGCGTCGTCGACCGCACCGTGCGTATCGGCACCCCGGCGCTGGTGCGTGGCGGATCCTTCGCCTACCGGGTCAAGCGGGAGAACCCGGAGACCGTGAGCGGCTACGAGACCGGCGTCATCGCGCATGGTCCGCAGGCCGAGCAGGTCGGCGGCGAGCTTCTCTCCATGATCCAGACCTGGGCCGGTGAGCACTACCGGCGCAACGCCGCGCAGATCGCCTACCACCCGAACGGGACCGACACGAGCGGCCTCATCGGGTGGCACACCGCCAAGCGACACGGGGTCCTGACCGTCGCCTGGTCCTAAGAGCTTCGGTGCTCCTCGGCCTCACCGGGAGCACCGGGGAACCCCGATCACCGCTATCAGGGAGGTTTCTATGTCCCCGTCCGCCACGGTCCTGCCCGACCTCGAGGACCAGACCACCGACGGCTTCGACCTCGACATCGACTTCATCGAGGCCGGCGGCACCGTCGAGCACATCATCAAGATGACCGAGGACCAGTGCGGCACCACGTGTGAGTCGGCCTGCACCAGCTGCTGACCAAACCGCATCTCCGCAGCCCGATCGCCCGGCCACCCCCTCTTCCCGGATCAACACGGTCCATGGCCTGGCCTGGCAAGTAGTGACTCAGCGGTCATGTGACGGCCGCGGCTCACCAACACGGGCAACAGGTCCTAGAAGCTTCGGTGCTCCTCGACCTCACCGGGGAGCACCGGGGAACCCCGATCACCGCTATCAGGGAGGTTTTTATGTCCCCGCCCGCCATCGTCCTGCCCGACACCGAGGGCCAGACCACCGACGGCTTCGACCTCGACATCGACTTCATCGAGGCCGGCGGCACCGTCGAGCACATCATCAAGATGACCGAGGACGGCTGCGGCAGCACCTGCGCGTCGGCCTGCACCAGCTGCTAACGAGCAGCATCCTCCGGCACGTCGTTCGGCCAGCCAGCCTTGCCGGGATGGCCGTGCCCTGAGACGAACTGCTGACGTCGGAGGTAACGAATGCCCCGGCCCTGCAAGCCCGCGCAGGGCCGGGGCGTTCCCACCCCGACGTCAGTCAGACCGCGACCTGGGGAGGCCGCCATGTACCGCAGCGTCGAAGACGCCATGACGCTCAGGGCCGCCGTGCTACGCCCGGATCAACTCGGTTCTTGGCCTGACTTGACCAGTAGTGACTCTGCGCCCGAATGGCGGCTGTGGCTTACAGAGACGGCGCTGACGATTCCCGGATTCGCGTCCGCCGTGGCACACGCCTCCCCAGACCTCGCCGAACGGGCCGCCGCCGTGATCAGCGGGAGCGCGTCCCACGCCGATGCTCGGGCGGTGTTGTTCGCGGTCATGCGCTACCTGCTGCGCGCCACTACTCGTGCCACGCCGTTCGGTCTGTTCGCGGGTGTCGCCCCGGCCACTGCAAGCCGCGACGGCAGCGTTCGATGGGGCTCTGTGCATCAGCCCGTTGTTCGCCTTCAGGCCTCGTGGCTAACCGCCGTCATCGATCGGTTGGAATCCGACGCGGAACTCCGTCGGCGTCTGATGGTGCGCGCGAACAACTTGCTGGTAGAGCGGGCCGACAAGGTGATCCTGGAGTACCGCGCTGCCACGAGCGACCCTCGCGGTGCGCCGGCACATCTGCGGATCGAGGCGACCGAGGTCATCCGTGAAACGCTTGCACTGGCCGCTGATCCGATCCGGTGTGCGGACTTGATCGGCACGTTGGTGGCGGACGGCGTAGCACCTCGAGAAGGGGCGGAGCGGCTGGTCGGGCAGATGATTGCGCAGCGCGTGTTGCTGACCAATCTGCGTCCGCCGTCTACCGAGACCGAACCACTCGCGTATCTCGTGGGTCAACTCGGGGCCATCGCCGCCGAGGGCGGCACTGTTCCGCTACTGGATCAGCTCGTTGAGCTTCGTGACCTGAAAGAGCGTCACGACCAAGCCTCGGACAAGTCGACCACTGCCACGCTTCGCCGGGACATCTGCGGTTCCGCTGCTCAGATCCATCTGGGTTCAGCCGTGGGGGTGGACCTTTGGTTGGACTGCGATCTCGTGCTGCCAACGGCGGTGACAGCTGAGGCATGTCGCGCCGCCGCAGCGCTGACCCGTCTCGCTCGTTCGGCATCGGCCGGATGGCAGGACTGGCATACACGCTTCTTGAATCGCTATGGCCTGCACGCCGTGGTCCCTATTCTGGACGCCGTCGATGCCCAGGTCGGCCTCGGTTACCCGGCCGGTTTCGCCGGGATGCCCGCCGAGGCTGCGGCCGTGCTGAACGACAGGGACCGCCGGTTGATTGCAGTGGCCCAGGACGCTGCCCTGCGCCGACAGCACGAGGTGCTCCTCGACGATGCCCTCCTGGAGAAATTGGCCGGCGCGACGGCAACAGAGATCGCTCCGACCGCCGAACTCACTGTCCGCGTCCACGCCGACTCCCTTCAGGACGTAGCGGAGGGCGACTTCCACCTGTCTGTGGTGCGAGCCTGCCCGCAAGCGTTCGCGACCGCGGGCAGGTTCCTGGACCTGTTCGACAAATCCGCGCGGCAGCGGATAGCCACTCGCGCATCCGAAAGCCCGCCAGCCAGCGCAGGAGCGGTCCTGGCCCAGTTGTCCTCGGTCACTCGCTACACCATCAGCCTGGACGTCAACCGTGCTGCCCAGACCCTGCCCCATGTGATACCAGTCGGTGAGTACCACCCCGGGTCCCCGACGGCGATCAGCTTGGACGACATCGCCGTGACCGCAGACGCGCATCGCCTATACCTGGTCTCAGTGTCCCGGCAGCAGGCGTTGCAGCCTATCGCGGTCAACGCCGTGGAGCCGGTACGTCACGCCCACCCTCTCGCCCGGTTCCTCGCCGAGGCGCCGGTGGCCTTCGCCGTCCAGTGCTCGCCGGTGGAATGGGGGCCGGCAGCCAAAGCCCTGCCGTTCCTGCCGGCGTTGCGCTACGGCCGCACGCTGCTTAGTCCAGCGCGGTGGCTTCTGCGCGCTGAGGAACTACCGGACCGGAAGGCCCCCTGGAACCGGTGGGAGCAGGCGCTCGCCGCGTGGCGAGAGGTTACCACCTGCCCCGCTGCCGTCTTGCTCGGAGTCGGTGATCAAACCCTTGGACTCGATCTGAACGAATCCGCTCACCAAGCGTTGCTGCGCGACCATCTGACTCGCCACCCCACCGCGCTGCTGCGCCTCGGGCGCGACGGCGACGCCTGGCTCGGCGGCCACCGGCACGAGATCGTCATCCCGCTGACCGCCACCGCACCACGGCCGCCAGCGCCCCGCCTTATCAGCCCGCCGATCGACGTCCGCAACCATGGAACCCTGCCGGGCAGCGATCACCTCTACCTGAAAATCTATGCCCGCCCCGGCGACCAAACCGCCATCTTGAGCGCGCACGTGCCCCGGCTTCTGGCCAGCCTGCCGGACACAGGCACCTGCTGGTTCCTCCGCCACGCGGACCCCGAACCCCACCTCCGGCTGAGGATCACCGGCCTGCCCACCAACGCCGTCACCGACTGGACGCGAGAACTCGCCGAGGCAGACCTGACCCGGCGAGTCCAATGGGACACCGATTTCGGGGAGCCCGGCCGTTTCGGCGGTCCGGACGCCTACCGCATGACCACGGCCGTCTTCGCGGCGGACTCCGCCGCCGCGCTCGCTCAGCTGGCCGTCATCGAGCGCCGTTCCGCGCCGGACTGGCAGGCGGTTGCCGCCGCCAGCATGGTCGACCTCGTCACGGCGGTCATCGGTGATCCGACGGAGGCATTGCGATGGCTGATCGCCCACACTCGGACGCATCGCCCCGCGCCTGCACGGCACATCTACGACCAGGCCGTTCTTCTGGCCAACCCGTACGACCGCTCCGCCGTAGTGGCTCTCCCGGGCGGCAAGAACGTGATCGACCGATGGTCGCAGCGCCGCCTCGTCCTGACCGCCTGGCGCACCGAGCTGCCCGCCGTCAGCGCCGTACCGCCGGTCGAGCTGCTGCCTGATCTGCTGCACCTGCACCACGTCCGCGTCGCCGGGCTCGGCCTGGACAGCGAACGAGCCTGCCTCCACCTCGCTCGCGCCGCCGCGCTGAGCTGGACGACAAGGAGCGCCCCGTGATGACTCCCACCATCAACCCCGCCGACCAACTCGTGGCGGTCTGCGACACGCTCGGCGACCCCGCCATCGTCGGCCCGTCGCCCGATGGCCGTACCCGCCCTCAATCCCTCGCGGGAGGCGCGCTCGGCATCGCCCTGCTGCACATCGAACGAGCCGTCTCCGGACACGGCGATGAAGCCCTCGCGCACCGCTGGATTCGTGCCGCGGCCAGCGAGCCGGTCAGCATCGGCCGCAACTCCGATCCCTTCCACGGCGCGCCCGCACTGGCGTTCATGCTGCACACCGCCCGGCCCCTCGGCGGCTACCGCCGCGCCTACGCCGACCTCACCGACGCCACGATGACCCTCACCCGTCAACGACTCGCCGCCGCTCACGACCGCATCGACCGCCGCGGGCCACTACCGATGTACGAGTTTGACCTCGTTCACGGCCTGACCGGACTCGGCCTCTACCTGCTGCACGCACATCCCGATCACCCCCTCAGCACCGGCGTGGTCGGCTACCTCACCCGTCTCACCGAGCCTCTCGGCGACGACACGGGACTACCTCCCTGGTGGATGCCCGCCGGCCTCGCCGGCACGCCCGACCCGAAATTCCCCGAAGGCCACGGCAACCTCGGCGCCGCCCATGGCATCAGCGCCGTCATCGCCCTGCTCGCCTACGCCATCGGCCACGGCCACAACACGCCAGCAGCGAACGACGCCCTCGCCGCCCTGACCCGGTGGACCGACGCCCACCGTCAACACGACGACGTCGGTGTCTGGTGGCCCGCACACGTGACCCCGGGCACTGACCCGGTCCGGCACCGGCCGTCATGGTGCTACGGCACGGCAGGAACCGCCCGCGCGCAGCAGCTCGCCGGGATCGCGCAGAACGATCCAAACCGTCAGCGGCACGCGGAGGAGGCGATGCTCGCCGTGCTGAAGGACGCCACGCAGCGCGACCGGCTCGACGGAATCGGGCTCTGCCACGGCCGGGCCGGGTTGCTCCAATCCGCCTGCCGGATGAGCGCCGCGAGCACCGACCTGAGCCGAGCGGACCAGTTCGCCGCGCTGATCCCGGGACTCGCCGGTGACCTGGCGAGCCAGCTCACCGCCGACGAGCACGACGTTCCCGAGCTGATGAACGGCACGGCCGGAGCAGCGCTCGCCCTTCACACCGCCACAGTAGGCACCCCGGCCACCAGCTGGGACGCCTTCCTCGCCCTCAACTGATCGAGCGGAGGCCGTCGATGACGACACTCGAATGGCGGCAGGCCACAATCACCTTCCCCGACCCGCACACCGCCGAGCAGACCGCCAAGAGCCACCTCGCCCCGATCATGGCCGAAGCCGAACGCCAGCAGCACATCACCGCCTGGTTCTACGTACGAAAAGAAAGTTGGCGGGTGCGCTTCGCCCCGGCCGCGCACGACGCCGACAACTACGTGGTCAACAAACTGGAACGGCTCACCCAAGGCCACCACCTACGTGCCGTCATCCCGGGGATTTATGAGCCGGAGGTCCATGCCTTCGGCGGCGCCGAGGGTATGCACGCTGCGCATCAGCTGTGGCACCACGACAGCCGCCACCTCCTTCTCGACAACGATGGCGCAGCCGCCCGCCAGCGCGAGACGTCGATCATGCTTCTGGCGGCGATGATGCGAGAAGCATCGCTCGACTGGTACGAACAAGGCGACGTATGGGCACGCGTCGCCGAACATCGAGACCCACCGGCGCCCGGCGCTACCTCAGCTCTCCTGAACGCAGTGAAGAGACTCCTCACCGTCGACCTGGCCAGTCTCACTCGCCAGGAAGGGGCGCTGGCCGGCTACCAGACCTTGATCGAGGCATACGCCGCTGCCGGTCAAACACTGCTGTACCTCAACGAGACCGGCCACCTTCACCGCGGGCTACGAGACGTGCTCGCACACCACGTGATCTTCTCGTGGAACCGACGAGGCATACCCGGCTTGCAACAGGCAGCACTCGCTACCACAGCCGCGAACATCATCTTCGGCCCCGATCCGGCGCTCGACGTTCTCGCGGCCGACGGTGCCTCATGAACCCGGATATCGCCCGCAGGTTCCCCCTGGTCGCTCGGACACGGCCCCCCTGCGCCCCGCTGGACGAACGCGTATCCGACCTCCAGGAACGCGCACACCACGCCCAGGAGAACGGCGATGTGACAGCAGCCACCGCCGTGTTCAACCTGGCTGCACTCGTGGCATCCGACTGCGGCACACCCGACCTGGCACGGACCTGGTGCCACCGGCTCGCCAACATCGCCCCGGCCCACACCAACGAGCCCCGGCACGCCCTCGAACCCATCGTCAACCTCGCACGTCTTCACATCCGGGCGGGCAACGGCCCCGCCGCCTGGACGCTGCTGGAGGAGCTGTTCCAGGCCATCGATACCCGCACGGACATCACGATCGACGGCATCACCATCCCGGCCGCCGCACTCACTGCCACGCCCGGGACGCACGCCGAAACACGAAAGTGGCTATGGACGGTCCTGCTCGGCACCGGCGCCCAGGCCCTCGCCACCGCCGGCCGCTGGGAGGAAGCGAGCCAACGCCTCGGCCAATACAAAGGAATCGGCGCCCGCATGCTCGACGGCCGACAAGTCGCGATCATCGCTCACGCCGTGGCAGGCCGCAGCGAGCAGGCACGAGCGATGCTCACCGCAACCCAGCCCGGCGAACCGTGGGAAGACGCCGTCACCGCCTGCCTGTCCCTCCACGTGCCCACCGGCAGCCCGGCCGACCCGACGGCCGCCGCGCACACCGCCTACGAACGCCTTGACCATGGCGAGCCCGGACTCGTGGTGTTCCGTATCCGGCTCGGACTCATCGTCGTCGACGCTCTAGAAGGCGGCCACCCCGCACGACGGCGCGTCACGGCGAGCCTGATCCGCCAGGCCATGAGCGACGGCTACGCCGCGCGTGCCCTCCTGTCCCACCCTGGGCGCCTCGACCTCGCCACAGCCCAGCAAATCCGTCAATTGAACGACCTGATGTCCGCCTGTGGCCTCGGGCTCGGGACCATATCCCCAGGTCATCTCGCCGCCCTCAGCAGCGCCCTCGACACCGCCGAATCGGTCATCGAGCACCAGGAACAACGAGAGCCGCATCTGCCGGTGTGAGCAGCCGTCCAGCTCCACCTTCCTCAGCGCAATCCGGTCCCACCCACGCACGGCAGCCCCGAGGAGACGAACGATGCCGCTTGAACTACTACTCGACTCGCGCACCGCCGAGGAGTTCATGCACACCTGGCCGGCTGCACCACAGCTATTGAGACTTCCGGCCGACGGCCGGGCACTGACACGCGTGATCAGCGCCAACACCAGCCGCTGTCGACATCCTCGACAGCGGCTGCTTCCCGCCAGCAGACGTGAACATTGTCAAGAACGACAACGTGCGTCACCCTCGCCTGTTCACGTCCGACACCGGCTCGATCCGGTCAAAATAAGACAGTGGGGCGCCCGCGGCCACACCGTGCAGATGCGGCATCTCGAGCGATGGCTCCACGGGAATGCGACCATCACCAAATCGATCCAGCACCAGACCGGCTGCACCACCATCACGGGCGCGGTGTACGGTCGCGTCCTCCGCGACCCGCAGCGACCGAGCGAGGGCGGCATGAAGATCGAAAAGGGTCCGGTCGCGCTGGATCTTCTCCTCGATCCACCCGGGCATCATCGGCTGCCGAACGACGATGACGAGATCGTCGACCGGGCGCTCAGCGTGCAGGCATGGGCAGGTAAGCCGGTCACGATGGTGTCGCACGACACCGGGATGATCATGCGGGCTCGAACGGCGGGGCTCGACGTCTTGAAGTTGGTCAAGGAGTACGGCAGGGAGCCGAAGAAGAGGTAGCGCCCGCAAGAGGGAATGCCGAGCAGCCGCGAGCGCGGCGACCGGAAAACGGCCGAGCCGCAACACCTGGAGCGCGGTGCGCAGCTCCGGTTTTCCCGGACCGAACTCCCGGCGCCGCGCTGCCCGCCCCGCTCACACTGGAGGCGAGCAGGAAAAAAGGCTCGAGCAGGCGGTGCGCCGCGCGTACGACGCCGAGGTGGCGCGCCGGTACGTGCTGGCTGCGACGGCGACCCGCGGGCATGTGCTCTCCTAGGAAAGGTGAGGCGCGCGGCGTGGACCCGCGGAGCCTGTTCTCCGGTCCCGCGTGGCGTGTCGACCGGTTCGGCTCTGAGGAGCTGCGCGAGTGGTTCGCCGAGCACGGGCGCATCACACTCGCCAAGTGGCGCGCGATGACGTCCACGGATCGACAACATATGACCCCGTTAGTCGGGCAGAAGCCGGATAGCCTGCCGGATGTGACCCAACGTGCTCCAGAGTCGATGTCGATCTCCATGCCCGACGGAACGGCGATGGACATCGAGCTCCGCCCCGACGATCCGGGCGAGACGGTCGAGCTCACCATGATCGAGCCGATCCACCGGCGCGTGTTCGAGCGCTGCCCGATCTGCGGCGACCCGGCCACCTCCGAGGAGCACGTCCCGCCAGAGCGGATCGGTGGGAAGAAACTGACCTTGACGTGCGAGCCGTGCAACAACCGGCTCGGCAGCTACGTCGAGCCAGACCTGATCGACTGGGTCGAGGGCGCGATTTCTCGGCCGCTGCTGCGGTCGGACGCCGTCCAGGGGCCGCGGAAGGAGAAGCGGCTCCTGGTGCGCAACACCCCCTCCGGCGAGTTCGTGCTGGTGGTCGACGGGCGCGCTCACCGTGACCTCGGGACGATGCTGGCGTCCGGTGAACTCGACCTGGACGCCGTCCTGCCGAACTGGGACCGCTGCAAGATCGCGCTGCTGAAGCACGCGTACCTCGCGGCCTGCCTGACGTACGGGGTGATCGAAGGCGAGGTCGCCGACGAGATCCGCCGCGACTTGGTCGCAGCCCGGGACGCCAAGAGCAGGCAGGACGTGCCGATGAGCAGGCTGGCGATGGGGTTGACGGTCTGTCGAACCTACGAGCCAACCACGGATGAGCCCGCGATCAGGGCGGTGCTGCATGAGCCGTCCGGGGATGTTGAGGGCGTACTCCTGGTCGGACGGATTTTTGTGTCCTGGTCGTCGGCCGTATCTGCGGAAGCG
Organism: Paractinoplanes hotanensis; assembly: GCF_023717965.1. Lineage (NCBI taxonomy): Bacteria > Bacillati > Actinomycetota > Actinomycetes > Micromonosporales > Micromonosporaceae > Paractinoplanes > Paractinoplanes hotanensis. The sequence continues at coordinate 106,608 of NZ_JAMQOL010000015.1, forward strand.
CCAGAGGTCGGCCGGCGCCAGTTGGGCCGGACCCTCGAGGTGGGCGCTCCTGCCCAGGGCACGGTGACCTCGGTTCGTCCCTGACCGGAGTGGGCCGACGAGAGGCCCGCGGCGCGGCACGAGTGGAGAAGGGCGTCTACCACGTGACCGCGGCGATAACGTCGGTCCCTATGACGCGAACGGCCTGGGCCGAGCCACTGGGCCGGCCGCGGGCCGTCAGCGGGTTACTGACGGCGGAGTTCGTCTTCGGCGCACGACTTGTGGCAGGCGCGCATCTGGTGGTCCCGCACGTTCGTTGCCTTCCGGCAGATCCGGCACGGGAGCGCCTGCTTCGCCCAGTGTGCGGCGCTCGACCAGTCCAGAAACACCATCGGTGGGCGCGGCGGCGCGGCGAGCGTGGCTCCCACCGGGGTGCGGTCGGCGCCGGGCGACGCCGACGGCCGGTAGCCGCTGTCCTGCCCGTACTTGCACGCCGACTCCGTGAGACGGGGCTGACTGTCGACGCGGGTGATGACCCCGCCGAGTGTGGCACCGTCGGCGATCGTGCCGGTCAGGTCGACCTTTTCCAGGTCCGACGCCGGCACCCAGAACCACACCGACCGGTGCGCGGTCCGCTGCACGTTCACCGGGACCAGCTCGCGGGCCGCGGCCTTGATCACCAGGTCATCGAAGCGTTCCAGGGCGCGCGCGTCCGACCACGATCCGTGCCAGCCCCTACAGGGGCGGCCAGCCTTCTTGTCCGGGCACACCGTTCCCATCCGCGCGCACTCCTCGATCCGCAGGGCGCGGACGCCGCCGCGCACCGGCAGTTCAGTGTCGGACAGGTACTCGTTCCACGGCTTCCGGTCGATCCGCGCCCACGGCGCCTGGTCGATCACCTTCGACGTGCGGCTGTTCGTCATCCACGCGGGGGTAATGCCGTCGTCCGTCGCCACCTTCGACCGGCGGCGCACCGTCGCCGCGGTGATCGGCGAAAGCTGCGGCTCGAATCCGATCTCCACGCCGGCGCCGCGCACGAGCACGTCGGTACGCCGGCGCCGGTGCTTCGGGCTGTCCTCCACGATCGCCTCGAACCCGCCGGACTCGGCGGCCTTGGCGATCCGCTCTTTCAGCGCCTTGTGCTCGTCGCTCTCGCCCGACGTGGTGTGCTCCGGGCAGTTGATGTGCCGGGCCTCGCGCGTGCCGTCCTCGTTCTCCCGCAGGTACAGCCACGGCGGGGCGCCGGCCGGGTGATCCGGGTCGATACACTGCAGGGTGCCCGACTTGCACTTACCGTGCAGTTGCTCCCACAGACCGGGCAGCTCCGAGACGCCAAGATCCAATTGGGACAAATCCAGCACCACGCCAAACTCCACGTGGAGCACGTTCGTACGCATCCGACCACGATACGTGTGGGGCAACGAGCCGCGGGCCGACGGCGCGGGGCCGGGGTGCCCGAATTCGCGCGAAGCGCGCGAACTGTGATCGACCGTGTGCCCTGGTGAAGATCTTTTTGAGGATCAAGTTGGCTTCCTCCTCCTCGATTTCGAGGGCGGCGACGATCTGCGCGACCGGGTCGCTCACGTCTGAGGAGGAGGTTTATGAGGGGACTGAGGAGAAGGGCCGTCCTTTTTCGCCGGGCTCTGTGGCCCAAAAGGACCAGCTTTGGGCGGCCAAAGGCCGGCGATTTCGGACGGCCTTAGCGTTGGCCTGGTCATCCAAAGCCCGGCCGAAAAGGACGGGCTTTGCGGGGGCGTGGTCGACCGAGTCTTCCGACGGGGGTGACCACAAGGTGTCGCGGCGAGAATCGGCCAGGAGGGCGCCCGTGCCGATCAGCTCGGCTCGACTCGGGAAGCGGTATCGAGTCCGTTGTTGGGCCGTGCCGCCCGGGGCTGTGCCTTTCTGTACCGGAATTACATGGCTTCGTAGCATTGCCAGGCTTGGGCTTCTGTCGGCCATCGCCAGGCAGGGTTGACCCACGCCGGGACCGTCGATCACGCATGGATCACGCCAGGGGCCGGCCGGACGCTCGCTCGGCAGATGTGCGCGAAGCCTCGATCCGTCCGGCGATCAGGGCGCATGCTTCGCCAGCGCATTCATCTGCCGAGAATATTGCGTCGGGGTAAAAAGGTCGCCCAGTGACGCGATCAACACGATGGTCCGCTGCCCGGCTGATTGCCCATGTCAAACACCGGCCCAGGCCACCCAGAACTTAATTCGGCGAGAGGCACGGTCTGAAGTTCCACCTCCTCCAAACCGGACACCGGAGTTCATGCTGCGGGGGCGGAGTTCCCGGTCAGCGGCGGGGCCGGCAACCGGACGGGGTATATGGGCTTGACTCTCGGTCCCCCAGTGCGCCACCATGCGAAAATGAACACCTACCAATGCATATATGTAGAGAGCCGCGAGGTATTTTCGTATAAAGATGATTTCCGCGACGAGTTACTTCACCTGTTTATAAGCAATGAGGTGCAGCGCTTAGCCGGAACCAGCGCAGCCAAATTCGCTTGGGGATTGCTTCCTGCCGGATCGCCGCGGATAGAGGATGGCCTGGTCGATCAGCTCGCAGTAACGGTCCTTCAAGCGACCGCATCCACGCTCAGGCAAAGGCTTGATGTATTGGGCTATGGAGAAAAGGAATTACGCCGACAATACGCAGCCAGCCGCGACTTGGAGGTCAAGCGCCTAGAAAAGGTCATTGCAGATTTGCAGGGCTTGCCGGCATTGGACCATTTGTTGGAGTACAACCATGAGAAACTTGAGCATCTGAAGGACTTGCCATTCGATCTTTGGCTTGAAGGCGCTTCAGCGCACATTACCTTTAAGCGCCAAGCATCCGCACCCAGTCATCCAACCACTGGGCCGCTGGCTATTTTCAAGGAGGCGGACGCACGTTGGCTCCTTAGAATCCTGGCCTGCATTGTGGAGCCGGACGCCTTGGTCACGCTTGATGTGACCGAGATGGACTACGACGGACTTCTGGACCGGGGATTCTTAATGGACACCGATGGCTCAGGTTATCGCGCAGTCTTCAATCCCGGCCCGCCAATCGTAATAACTGAAGGGCGCTACGATTCGAAGGTCCTTCGCGCGGCGATCGAGATACTTATGCCTCACCTTTCGCACTACATTAGGTTTTTTGACTTTGAATTCGGAAACGAAGGTGGCGCCTCCTCGACCGTTAAAACACTGAAGAGCTTCGCCGCCGCCGGGGTGTCGAACAGAATCATAGCCCTCTTCGACAATGATGCTGCAGCCTACGAGGCAGTACTTGGCCTAACTGGATACAGCCTGCCGCCGCATTACAAAGTAGTCCACTATCCTCCGCTCGAAAGTGCCCGGAGTTACCCGACGATCGGCCCAACGGGAGAATTGGAGATGGACGTCAACGGGCTAGCATGCTCGATTGAGCTCTATCTCGGTGACGATATACTGAGCGATGAAGGCGGCAATCGTACGCCGATTCAATGGAAGGGATTCATGGGTAAGGTGAAGCGATATCAGGGAGAAGTAGTCGGCAAGAAGGTCATTCAGGATGCATTCGATCGGAAGGCTATTTCGGCGCTTGCAGACCGTCGCCTCATCGGCAAGCAGGACTGGTCGGGTATGCGCCTCATACTGGATCGGATATTTGAAGCTCTTGCCGTCGACGAATGAGACGGGCTTGAGTGCCCAGCATCGCCCAGCCCCACGAGAACATGCCCGGCGCGGCCCAGGCATCGGGGCCGCTGCGCGGCTCCTCGGCCCGGCACCGAGGCCACATCGAGGAAATCGCTTGGCCGTTCGCCGGTGACCGGCCAGAACGCCCCACCGGTGCAGCGGGATTGGACGGGGCATGAGCGATTCACTGAGCCTTTTCCAACCTGATCTTGCAGGTCAGCGCGGGCCAGCAGGGGCCGCTGATCGATGAGGGCGAGGCTCCAGGTAGGACAGCAAATCGACCAAACCCGATGCCCCGACCGGGAGCCTCACCATGCTGTCCTACCCCGCCACGATCTCGTTGTCCAGCCGAACCCTGAACCACCTCGCCGACCGCATCCGCAGCCACCGCCAGCAGCGCAGCTTCGCCGGGCGGTTCCCGTGCCGATGTTGGTCGAGCCCGCACTTACGCTCGGCCGCAGCGCGAATGTCATCCAGCGTGAAGTGGACATTGATTACTCGCCAACCTCCATCGTGATTGCTGGCCGTACGGCCTATCGACAGGGCCCGACCAGGAGGATTGGATATTAGTCGGGCATGTGCATGCCGTGCCAGCATGGCAACGAAACTTACCAAGATTCTAAACTCGAACATCCCGAATGGTGCATCTGGGCCGGCGAAAGGGTGACCAATGAGTGGATCTTCAGGCTCCACCGCCGCAAAGGTCACCGTAGGCGGAATTGTAGTTGCAATTCTTGCCACTCTAGGTGCCGTTGCTGACGTCAGCAGCCTGTTCAGCTTCATCACTGGTAACACCCTGAATGATCTTCAGAATTCCGAGGATGGTGGGGCCGCGAACGGACCCCGTAGTACTGGCAGCAAGCTGCCCTCCTCGAGGGCCCGGCAACCGACATCACCACCAACCAGTCCGGTGCAAGGCCCACCACCTGCCTATTTGAATGACCTAGAACCAGTAGGGGGCAGTAATTCATTCAACGAAAAAGGGACCTTCTACATCGACGGCCGGGAGTACGTCTACTCCATGAGCTTTGCCACTACGTTCGGAGACGAATCTGAGGCGGTTGAGTTCGCCCTCCAAGGTCGATACTCGAAGCTTTATATCGCGCTTGGGCTCAGAGGAGACGCTCCTGAGGATCAAGGACCGAGCGCCTGCCATTGGCGCATCCTTGGAGACGGAAGGGAACTCAAGGAGGGAAAGACGGTGCGCGGAAAGCATATAGAGATAAAGTCACTGAAGATTTCTGGCGTCGTTCACCTTAAAATTGTGGCAACGCAGACCAAAGGAATCGAAAATGCAGTTCCCTGGCCATGCACCATGGGCAACGCGAAGGTAAGCTAAAGCTACGGTGTTGGCTCAACGGCGTTGTCTAGTGGATTGGCGGCGTGCGTCTCCAAACTTGCGCCAAATCATCCTTTGAACCGTGACGACAATCCGGCCCAGCGACTCAGTGGGTCGCTGGTCCCAGCGTCGTTCGGATACACAGAGTCGGTCGATTCTCGGCTATGACGAGTGCCCTCATCTGCCGCCGACCGTGCGCGCGGCTGGCAGTAAGCCGTCACGCGGTGTATCGCAGGTCGGTTCGCCCCGACGCACGCTCCTGCGGTTGAGCGGGCGCCTGATGTATTCGCTCGCTGCGCCAAACGTGGCCTTGTAATGTCCCCTCGTGTCCTTGGTCGATCTACGCCACGGCTTCCGGGACGAAGCACAGCTCCGCCTGGCTCAGGGCGTTGTCATGCTGCGCCTCGCTGACGACCGCGAACAGGAGGAGTGCCGAGTGCTGATGAAGTTCTTCTGGCAGCTCGCGATGACATATCAAGAGGTGACCGAGGCCGAACTCGATCGACATATCAATCCCAGCAAACGTGAAGTCATCCAGAACCTCATCGACGCGATCAGGCAATCGCCGGAAGCCGTCGACGCATGGATAGACAACGCATCGAGGCGCTTCCCATTCGTTCAAGACCGCGGCTACGCGGCTCTCAACAACGATGATGGTCAAGAAACCGACGATCAAGCATGAGGGACCGAGCCCTTCAACGCACTGATTTGGTTCCCCTCTAGTCAAGGGGTTGCGGCGAGGTTTGTTCTACGCTTGCGAGTGGCGGGTCCGGGTTGTGACTTGTCCGAAGAGGCGACCGTCGGGATTGGGCCGTCCGCGCTGGAATGCAGAGTCGCTCCCGTCTGTCCTCCCGGGCCCGTCGCGTTGATGCGGGCGCGTTTGGCGTCGTTGACCATGCGCTTGTAGACCACGTCGGAGAGGTGGCGTTTGAGGGCGCGGAGGGCTTCCATGGTGGTTTTGCCCTCTGCCAGACGGCGCCGGTAGTACGCGCGGCCGGGGGTGTCGTGGCGCAGTTGCACGACGGCCATGATGTGCAGGACCCGGTTGATGCGCCGGTTGCCGGCCCGGGAGAGGCGGTGGCGCTTCTGATCGCCGGAGGATGCCTCGATCGGGGCGGTGCCGTTCCAGGAGGCGAAGTGCGCCGCGGTGGCGAACCGGTTGATGTCGCCGACATCGCCGATGAGTCGGGCCGCCGTGGACGGGCCGATCCCGTTGAGGTCGGTCAGTGAGCTGCCGGCCGCCGTGACCAGTCGGCGCAGTTGCTGGTCCGCCGCCTTGATCTTGGCGTCGATCGCGGTGAGTTCGTCGATGAGTTCACCGGCGAGGTGGTGGCGGGTCTGCGCGGCGATGCCCACCGGGGCCGGCGCAGTGCGCAGCAGGTAGCTGGCCTGGGCGTGAGACAGGAATTTCTTGGCGCCGCCTGGGATCAGCTCAAGCAGCAACTGGTGGATCCGGTTGACGGTCTCGGTGCGGGTGCGGCCCAGCTCGTCGCGGCGGTCCACCAACAGCCGCAGGGCGACGGTGGCATCATCGATCTTGACCCGGCGCAGAGCGGGGCTCCGCAGTCCGGCCACGGCCACGCTGTGCGCGTCGACCGGGTCGGTTTTGCGGCCTTGCCCGGTGTCGAAGACCCGCACCCGGGCGGACAGTTTCGCCGGCACGTCCAGGACGGTCTCGCCGTCGGCGACCAGCCGTTGGGCGATGTGCCGCCCGATGCCGGCGCATCCCTCGACCGCCCAGATCCGGTCCGGGAACCGGCGTCCGGCCGCCAGTAGTTGCGCGTAGCCATCGGTGTCCGTGCCGTACCGGCCCCGGGCGAGTACCCGTTCCCGGGCGTCGATGACCTCGATCGTGGCTGATCGCTTATGTGGATCCATCCCGATCACCACACGACCTGACGCACGACTCATTCGCTGTTCTCCTCCGCTCGTACACTATGGACGATGGGCGAGGAGGGCAACGCTACTTTGAGCTGGGCATACCCCTGACTTGTTGAATCTTGGTCAGGCGCGATGGGTCTGCAGCCCGTAGCGTCAGGGCGCCGGTCGGCACTGGCTCGCAATCCCCTTGCCGCTCTCGGGTTGGCTCATCAAGAGCGTGCCGACGCTGGCCGGCGCCCGGCCGTGGCGTGGCTCAACAGAGGCGTGATTAAGAATTTCTTCAAGTCAGGCTGCCCGCCACGGCGATCTCCCCTGTTCGCCTGGTGGAAGGTTCCAGCTCTCCGTGATCACGATCGGTATCGACCCGCACAAGTCCTCCCTAACGGCTGTCGCGCTCGACGAGGCCGGCAAGACGTTGGACTCGCGGCGGGTCACCATCAACACCGCGGCGTTCAAGACGCTGACCGGGTGGGCGGCCCGCTGGCCGCAGCGCCGCTTCGCTGTCGAGGGCGCCGCCGGGCTGGGGCGCGGCATCGCTCAGTTGCTGGCCGCAGCCGGCGAAGACGTTGTGGACGTGCCTGCCACGCTCGCCGCTCGAGCACGGCTGCTCGACACCGGCGGGAGTCGCAAGACCGACGTCGCGGACGCCGCCAGCGTTGCGCACGCCGCTATGCGCCGGCCGCGGTTGCGGCCGGTCATCGCCGAGAACGACCACACCCGGCTGCGGCTGCTGTCCGAACGCCGTGACGACCTGGCCCGCGAACGTGTCCGGCTACTCAACCGGCTCCACGTGGTGCTGCGTGACCTGATCCCCGGCGGTGCGGCACTCGACCTCACCGCCGACAAGGCCGCGACGTTGCTGCGCAGCGTCCGGCCGATCACCGCCACCGACAGCTGCCGTCGAGACCTCGCCCGCGAAATGATCGCCGACCTGCGCCACCTGGACCAGCGGTTGACCGCCAACCAAGCCCAGATCCGGCAGGTCTTGGCCGAGACGCACTCCACGATCACGGACATGCGCGGCGTCGGGCACCTCATCGCCGCCAAGATCCTCGGCCACGTCGGCGATGTCTCCCGCTTCCCGACTGCTGATCACTTCGCGAGCTACACCGGCACCTCGCCGTTGGAAGCGTCCAGCGGCGAACGCCGCCGCCATCGGCTCAACCCCACCGGCAACCGCCAGCTCAACACCGCACTACACACCATCGCGCTGGTCCAAGCCCGCGATCCCGGCCCGGGCCGCGTCTACTACCAACGCAAAATCGCCGAAGGAAAAACGCCCGCCGAGGCTCGACGGGCACTGAAACGACGCCTCACCAACGTCCTTTACCGCCACCTCATCAAAGATCAACTTAGGCTAACCCTTGGCAGGGGTTGACACACAGAGGCGCTCTTGAGCCACTCCCGGCCGCGGTGACCAGTGGGCGCACGCCAAATCAGAGTCACACCCGTATGCCGTGGACAGCCGCTAGAGAGAACGACCCACTGGCCACCTCGACCTAGCCTGGCCGGGCTGAGGTCGTAGATCAAATTAAACAAGTAGCCGCTGATCGGGCGCGGACCCGGCCGCTGGTCGGAACGGAAACCGCTGCTGTCCGCGAGTCTGTCCCGACGCTCGTTGAGCTGCTGCCAAGACCGAGGGCGCTCACCGGGTCCGAGCATGACCGACGTTCCCGCTGGCCCTCACGTCGCAAGCGCTGTCTCGCGCGCGTCTTCGCCATCCAGGTTGTGGCCGGCGACGACGGCGGGCCTGGGCATGAGTCGCCGACGGCTCTGGGCAGGACTTCACCCGCAGGGCTGAGTACGCGCCGACTTCCTGCGGCGGGCCGGCCAGCGTAGCCGTCCCGCGATTTCCTGTCGTCCATTGTGTCCGGCAGTGGCGGCTGTCGGGTTGGCGGCAGTGTCCGGTCCGCCGCAGGCATAGAAACGACGATACGGACTCTTCAGCAGACCGGAGGAGGCGCGGTGTCCTTCAGTTTCTTTCTGCTCACCGTCACACCGCCGGTTGCCGGGGTGGTGCTCGGCTACCTGGGTGGCGGACGCCTTTCCGGGTTCCAGGCCGTCCGGGTACGCGCGTTGTGGTTGGTCTGGGTGGCCGCCGCCGTTCAGTTCGCGCAGTACTTCGCGCCCGACGTGCGGCGCCTCGTCGAGGACGCGCTCGGTATCTCGATGCTCGTGCCGGTCTTCGCGATCGTGCTCGCTTGGCTCGCAGTCAACCTGAGCCACTGGCCGGCCGCGATCCGCATAACCGGCGTCGCGATCGTGCTCGGCGCGTCGATGAACGCCCTGGTCATCGGGCTGAACGGCCGGATGCCGTACGACCAGGCCGCATCCGCGAAGGTCGGCCTGCCACCCGGCCTCGAAAGTCCGAAGAACCTGCCGGCCGACACCTCGACCCGGCTCGCCGCGCTCGGCGACGTCATCCCGGTACCGGTGGTCCGCAAGGTCGCGAGCCCCGGCGACGTCCTGATCGGCGGCGGCACCTGCGCCCTGGTCATCCTCGTCATGCGTCGCGGCCGCCGCGACGAGGAGCCGGCCGCCCTCGGCGTGCCCGCGGCGGCGGCGGTGTGAAGCCAACCCCGAACCGATGGAAGGACCGCGCCTATGACAGCACTGTGACCCGGCGGCGGCCGGCACCCTTGATCACCCTGGCACCTCTGCTCTACACGGTCGTGTCCTGTACATCGACCGCCTGATCGACATTCCAACCTGGAGGCTGAATCATGGCTCGCGCACTCTCTTGGCAGCGCATCGTGCTGACTGCCCTGACCCTGGCCACCCTCGCGCTGCTGCTCTACACCATCGGCGCACCGAGTGAGATCGCGGGGTAACCCCGCGAACAGCGGGCGGTCCGGCGGCGCCACTGGCCGCGCGGCCGGACCCGGCCCGGTTCGGCGGGACGGTCAGAGCCAACACCTCAATCTCATGTCGCCGACAACGCTCGGCTTGCCGCTGCCTGGCCCTCGTCAGTCCTGCTCGGCAGCGGCAGGGCTTGCGGTCGGTGCGGCGAGGACACCTCGGCGCACCATTTCCGGCGCATTGATGTGCCGCGATCCGCGCGCTACGCAGCGTCACGGCGAGGCGAGCGGCTGACGCACGGACATGCCGATGTGAGTACATCCGCCGAGTCGTGCCTGCCGAGATTGATTCCGTGGACGAGGTCGGCGACGATCGGCATGTGAGCGAGGCCGGGAGCTTTGTAGAACTGCAAATCAACGAGGTTAGGAACTCTCAGTCGGCTGAGGCGCCTGTGACCGTGCGAAACCTCCGGGGCACGGTTTCCGCGGAGCCAGATTCCACCGACTCAACAACTCGGCGGACGTGATCGACCTAGAGCTGACCCAGATCGTCTGGTACCAAAGAACGGTCGACGAAATCTCGGGCGGCCACACGGCCCTGGTCATGCTAAGTGGGTCGGGCGCGCGCGTCCTTCGGTCGGGTGCCGTAGCCGACGGCTGGCAGCACATCGAGGGCCGCAATGGTCCAAGTCTCGTCGCGCCCTGAGTGGTGGACCGTTTGACTCGTGACTTCCAGCCCGCGTACGAATCCGCGCTGGGCCCGCCGAATAGAGTTGCATCCAAGCCCTGGAGAGAATCCGGCAACACCTGGCGCACGTGGTCCTTGGCGCGCGTGGTGGTGTCCACCCTGACAGCTAATCACGCCCTGGTAGCTGCGGAGCCCAAACTCGTCATAGGCACGGAGCCGCCTCCGGCAGGTTGTGGCGGCTGTCCTTGTCGGCGGCTCGACTGCGTCCGTTCACTGGCGGAACCTGTCCGGCCGGCCCGTAGGGATGAACGCGGCAGAGCTGATGGATGGGGGGATAACGCCACATAAGATGCTGGAAGGGATTTAGTCTCGGCGCGTGGATGGCGAAGGTTCTGGCGAGCGTCAGGAGATCAGTGGCGGGGTGGGCGTTGCGCGCGGGCGGGACGGGTCGGGTCGCCGGTGGCGGGTGACGGTGCGTCAGGTGTTGGCGGCCGGTTATCTGACGGTGTTGCTGGGGCTGGGTGTGATTGCGGCGATCTCGTATTTCCGTATCGAGGCACTTGTGCACGACCAGGGGGCCTACCGGAAGAACCGGCAGGTGTTGGATCAGATCGCGGCCGTTCGGAGGGACATCCTGAATGCCGAGCGGGGTCAACGCGGGTTCCTGCTGACGAATCAGGAGCGTTATCTGGCTCCCTATCAGCGTGCCGTGGCGGCGTTGGACGGCGATCTTGCCACGTTGACGGTGCTGGTCAGTGACGATCCTGGCCAGCGGCTGCTCGTGCAGCGGTTGGACGCCCCGTTGAGGAGCAAACTGGCCGAACTCGCCGAGTCGATCCAGGTGCGTCGCACCGCAGGCTTTACTGCCGCTCAGCGGGTCGTGCTGACCGGCCGTGGCGCCGATGACATGGCCGTCATCGAGGGTTTGGTGGAGCAGTTACGGAACAACGAGTTGGAGAGGCTGGAGGAGTACGAGCATCTGAGTGCCGCGAATGCCGCTCGTACGCTGAATCTGATCTTGTGGGGTGTGGCGGGTTGTGTGCTGCTGGCGGCGGGGGTCGGCTTGGTAGTGACGCTTGCCGTCGTCAGGCCGATCGGTCGGGTGATCGGCGCGGCGAAGCGGGTCGCGGCCGGGGATCTGGAGTCTCGGGCGCCGGTCTCGGGCATGGCGGAGTTCGCGGAGCTAGCTGATGCGGTGAACACGTCGGTGCACGTCATCGGGGCGGCCCGCGACGAGGCGCTGGCGGCGACCGAGGCGAAGTCGGAGTTCTTGGCGACGATGAGTCATGAGATCCGGACGCCGATGAATGGTGTCATCGGGCTCACCGGGCTGCTGCTGAAGACGGATCTCGACGACACGCAGCGCCGCTACACCGAAAGCATCCGCTCGGCAGGACGGGCCTTGATCGCGGTGATCACCGACATCCTCGACTTCTCCAAGATCGAGGCTGGCGCGCTGGTCCTCGATGATGTGCCGATCAATCTGTGCGCGATGCTGGAAGACGTTCTGGACCTGATGCGGGAGAACGCTCGCGCGAAGAACCTGGAACTACTCGGGATATGCGATCCGGCGCTGCCGGCGTGGGTGTGCGGCGATCCGGTACGGCTACGGCAGATTCTGCTGAACTTCACGACCAACGCCATCAAATTCACCGAATCCGGAGAGGTTGTCATCACCATCCGGCCGGCGGGAGTGACGTCTCTGACGCCAGTGGTAGGGCTTGAACCGTCGGACGATCGGGTTCAGCTGCGGTTGGAGGTGACCGACACCGGGATCGGTGTCGACCCGGCCGACGGCGACCGTTTGTTCGGCGCTTTCACCCAGGCGGACTCTTCGACGACCCGCCGGTTCGGGGGCACCGGGTTGGGCTTGGCGATCTGCCGGGAACTGGCCCATGCGATGGGCGGCCGGGTCGGCGTAGACAGCCAGCCGGGACAGGGCAGCACGTTCTGGTGCGAGGTTTCCCTTCGGCGTGACACTACGGAGCAGGAGGCGGCCTCGGACGTGACCGCCCGCCTGCGTAACTGGCGCGTGTTGATCGTCGACGACAATCCCTCCAGCCGGCGCCTGATCAGCGAACAACTCTGCAGTTGGAAGATGCATCCCTCGACGGCGGCGTCCGGCAACGAAGCGCTGCAGCAGTTGCAGGAGGCAGCCGATGTCGATCAGCGGTTCGACGTCGTGCTGATGGACCACGTCATGCCCGGCGAAGACGGCCTCGAGGTAGCGGCGCGTATCCACAGCGACCCTTACATCGCTCCCGTACCGGTCATTCTGCTGTCGACGGATCCGGTGCCGACCGCAGTCGCCGAGCAAGCGGGCATCACCTGCACGGTGACGAAACCGGTGCAGCAATCACAGCTGTTCGACGCACTGATCTGCCTGGCCGCCGGCGCGTCGTCCCCGCAGAGCACGGAGCAGCATGCGTTGCCCTCCTCGCAGCCGCTCGTCGAGCAGGGCCGGGTGTTGCTGGTGGAAGACAATGACACCAACCAGCTGGTTGCCACCGGCGTGCTGGACGGCGCCGGATACCAGGTCGATGTGGCCCGAGACGGCGAAGAAGCGCTGCAGTACCTCGGCCGAGGCCCGTACGACGTCGTGCTGATGGACTGCCAGATGCCGCGCGTGGACGGCTATGAAGCGACCCGCCGCTGGCGAGCGCAGGAACAACACAACGATGCCGGCCAGGTGGACAACGATGGTCCACCGAGTCGGCGGACTCCGATCATCGGACTGACGGCTGCGGCACTCAAGTCCGACCGTGAGCGGTGTCTGCAAGCCGGCATGGACGACTACCTGACCAAGCCCTACGATCCGGACGACCTCATCACAGCTGTCCGCCGCTGGCACACCGACCCTGTGGCCAACGCCCCAGCAGACCAGGACCAGACACCAGCCGAACCGGCGGCCGCGGTGACGGAGGTGACCACCCGGCTCGAGCAGCTGCGCTCCTACGTCACACCGCAAACCCTCACTGCCATGATCACCTCCTTCCTCGACGACGGGCCCCTGCAACTAGCAGCCCTGAACGAGGCTATTCCGGGCAACGACCCGAACGCCGTCATCACCGCAGCGCATCGCCTCAGCGGCGCCGCCGGCAGCCTGGGCGCCGGCAGCATCGCCTCGCTGTGCCAGTCTCTGGAGGATCAGGGCCGCCGTAGCGACCTGAGCCACGCCGGCCCGGTCCTGCATCAGCTGCGGGACGAGTTTCACGGCCTGCAGCAGTACCTGCGGCAGGTCATCGACGATCACTGACCAACGATTATCGAACGGACCGTACGCACGGGCCGATTCCCTTCTAATATGGCATAAGGGTCTATCGAGAATTATGTCCTGATAGCTTTCACTGTCCGAGGAGTGACATGGCTACGGTGCTCGTCGTCGACGATCAGGCCGTTAGCCGGCGTCTCACCCGCGACCTGCTCGGATACCGGGGCCACCGGGTCATCGAGGCGCCCGACGCGGAACACGCGCTGCACCTCGCCCACGCAGAGCATCCCGACCTGGTGCTGACCGACGTGCTGATGCCTGGCGTGGACGGCTACCAACTGGCCCAGAAACTACGCTCCGCGGACGACACCGCCCGTATTCCCATCGTGTTCCTGACCGCGAACTATCTCCCCGAGGAAGCCCAGCCGTTCGCCGAAGCCTGTGGCATCGACAAAGTGATCCTCAAGTCCGCCGACCCGCACGAACTGCTGCAATCCGTCGACGACGTGCTGAGGACCGGACACGATCCGACGGCCACCCTCGACCCCGGACGCGCCCAGGCAGCACATCTGCGGGCGGTCACCGACAAACTGGCCGAGACCAACCAAACCCTGGCCGACACCGAGGAACGATTCCGCGTGATCGCCGAGCAAGCACCCATCGGCATCGCGTACGGCGACGACCACGGCGCCGCCCACTACATCAACGCCCGATTCGCCGCCATCATGGGCATGTATCCCGACGACCTGCTCGGCCGCGAATGGATGACCTGCACCACTGACGACCTGCACTCCGAACTACTCGCCGTCATCAGCAGCGACATGCCCCAACGTCAACTTCGCCACCGCAGCCAGATCCAGCGACCCGACGGCACCGCAGTCTGGCTCGACGTCCAACTACAGCCCCTGCAGCAGGACAGCGCCACCCGCGGCTTCATCTGCATCGTCGACGACGTCACGGCAATCACCCAGGCCGAACAGGCCCGCCGAGACGCCGAACGCCGCCACGAAGCCGAGGAACACGCCCGCACCACCGAACGGATCCAAAGCCTCAGTAACCTCGCCGGTGGCGTCGCCCACGACTTCAACAACATCCTCGGCGCCGTCCTCGGCTATGAAACCCTGCTCACCGAGACCATCAGCGACCTGGCCGCGGCCGGCACCCTCGACGAGCGAACAACCGCAGAGCTTCTCAGCGACCTGAGAAACATCCGCACCGGCGGTGAGCGAGCCACCGGCCTCACCCAGCAACTGCTCACCTTCGGCAGCCGCAGACTGATGAACCCCACGCCGCTGGACCTCAACGCAGCGATCCGGGAGACCACTGAACTCCTGCACACGACCCTCGGCCCGAACATCCGCGTCATCACCCACCTCGACCCCGGCCTGCGGCCCGTACAAGCCGAACCAGCCAACATGAGCCAAGTACTGCTCAACCTCACCCTCAACGCACACGACGCCATGCCCGACGGCGGCACCCTGACCGTCACCACCCGCAACGTCGACACCGGCGAAACCGGTGACTCTCCCGACCTGCCACCGGGAAAATATGCACGACTCAGCGTCAGCGACACCGGCCACGGCATGACACCCGACGTGCTGCAACGCGCCGTCGAACCGTTCTACACCACCAAACCCCGCGGGCAAGGCACCGGCCTCGGACTGGCCACCGTCTACGGCATCATCAACCAACTCGGCGGCCTGCTACACCTCACCTCAAGCCCCCAACAAGGCACCACCGCCGTCATCCACCTCCCCACCACCGACACCCCCACCCAGACTCCAACGCAACCGGCACCCACCGCCGGCGGCGGCGCGGAGACCGTACTGGTCGTCGACGACGAGGACGGCGTCCGCGACATCACCGCACGCATCCTCACCAAAGCCGGATACCACGTCCTCACCGCATCCAGCGGCCCTCAAGCCATCGACACCGTCGAAAAACACCACGCACCGATCGACCTCGTCCTCACCGACGTCGTCATGCCCGGCATGCTCGGCACCGAACTCTGCACCCACCTGCTCAGCCACCGACCCGGCACCAAAGCACTACTCATGTCCGGCTATGCCGGCGACATCATCACCGACAACGGATCCCTGAACACCCACCTGCCGCTCCTCGCCAAACCCTTCACCGAAGCCGACCTACTAAACACGGTCCGAACCACGCTCAACACACCAGCGATCTAAACCACCCTCACTGAGCTTTTCCAAACTGATCTTGCAGGTCGGCAGTCCCGATCAACAGCACTGGTCAACTACCTATACGCTGCTTCCACCGAAACGGTCGTGCCCACCAAAGGACAAGGGCCGACATGACGTCGGCAGCGCAGTTCCGGGTGCGTGCTCGATGCCTAGCCCCGCTTTTGGCGTGCGTTGCTGGTAACGGCAGGGGGCGAAGCCCGAGGGGAAAGCCGAAGGACCTCCCGCCCCATCCGGAGGGTCACGGGCGAGGGGCAGACCAGCGAGAGATTGTCGCGCTCCCCTGTACGCAGGCTGGCCCGGGAACGGCACCTTGGAAATACTCCCCATAAATTACTTAAGCGAACCACCTCTCACGCGTGTTCGGCTTACTCACATGCCGCCGATAAAGCGCAATCGTGGCCATGTGGGGAGTGCCGCCGGTGCAACCAGGTGACCTGGATGATCGAGAACAACCCTCAACCCCTCGGCTCAGCCGCGCGCTTGTCGCGAAGCGCGAAGCGGTAGAGGTAGGCAGCCAGGAGAAGGTCCGCGCAGTCACGCAACGCGACGTAGGTTCGCGGTCCGCTCACGATCTTGCCGGTGCGGCGCGATACCGAACCGCTGCGACGGTCACAGATGGCCCCTGAACAGGGAAAACGCGGTTCTTATTCTGCCACGTATGGTCCACGAGATGCAGGGGCCGTGTGTTCGCGAAAAGCGCGAACCGCGGCCTCTCGTCATATCTGCTCAGGGGGCCGAGCCCCCTGAAACCCCACGGTGCGGTGACCATGCCCCGCGGTCCGGTGCCGGCGTGCGAACCAGAGTTGCGAGCTGGTGTCGCGTCGGGTGACTAACTGGGTGACTACCGTCGATGGCCGTCTGAGCCCAGCGATTTTGTCGTTGACGGTAGAAGCCGCGAGAGCCATTGGCCCGGAGCTCCTGGGGCAGGCGCCCGTTCTATTGCTGCTCGTCCTCTTGAATTCGGCTCGGCCGTTGGGCCGCCCAGCGCCGCACGTCAGAGGAACGCCAGATTCGACCCACGGACAGATGCGCGACGGGCTCCGGGAAGTCGGCCCGATCAACCAGCACGGCGACGCGCTGCCGTGTGACACCGAGGTAGTCGGCGATCTCGGCGGCAGCCATAACCTCGTCCATGGGCGCCGATCCTCCGACGGCAGGCGTTGTCTAACTGTCAATCGGGGGGTTGTCTACCAGACAACTGTATGGCACTGTCGCGGGAAGGCGTGCGGGTATGCGGCCTTGATCAGTTGTCTCGCCGTACGCGAAGCGCGCCAAAGCCCTGCACGCGCAAGCCGGACGAAATTTCGGGAGGCCTACATGCTGAGCGCGCAAGACCATGAGCCGATGCGGCACATTGCTCAAAGAGTTGCCGACTGTATCTCCAAAAGCGGCTACGCCTTCATCGAAGACGACAAACTCGAAGCGTTGGCAGCGGCTCTGACCTTCTTCCTAGTCGAGGCCGACATCCCGCCAGCACAAGTGGCAGAGTGCTGCGGGTCGCCGCGACGCCAGCTTCCAGTCGTTGGTGACCGTCGTGTCGACTTGCTCAGTTCTGAGTCCAGCAACTCTCAGAGCGAACCATAGCCAGGGCTGTGCCGACTGCGCGATGGCTGCCTCGATAAGCGATGTCTGGGCTTGATGCTGTCTTGATTCTGTTCAGAGTTTCTGTACGTCTTTAAAGCGGCCCGAGACGGGCCGCTCACGCCGCCGCCTGGGCGCGTGCCGGTCGCTTAGCTGGCGCACACGACCGACACGCAGGCAGCCCGTCGGCTGGCGTGCAGGAGTGGATCGGGCCGCGGCGACGACAGGCTCACAGCGTGGGTTGGGGCTGAGGGTTCGGCCGGCTGCCAACCGGAGCGGCCAGGGCGAGGCGGCCGAGCTGCCGCGCCGGGCCGCAGCGCGAGTCATGGCCGTCAGATGCCAGGCGCGGCGGCGCGCAGTGTGTCCGGGCCCCTCCTCCGAGGTCAAGGGCGCTTCGCGTCGCAAGCGACGGCCGCAAGCGGCCGCCCTTGAGCTCGGAGCCTCTGCGGCCCTCGCGGCCAAGGGGTCAAGCGGCAGGCCGATGGCCTGCCCGCAGGAGGTGCGCGCCGCCGCACCGTGACCAGATCGGGCGGAGATCAGTGGGTAAGGACAGTCGCGAACGGCACAAGGCCAAGCGGAAGGCGGATGCTGGATCGGGTCCGGGCGTTGCTGGCCAAGGCGGAGTCCACCGACTTCCCGCAGGAGGCCGACGCGTTCACGGCCAAGGCGCAGGAGTTGATGGCCCGGCACCGGATCGACCATGCCCTGCTGGTGGCCGCGAGTGGGGAACGCGACCGGCCGGTCACCCGCCGGGTCGCGGTCGACAATCCGTATGAGGCGCCGAAGTCGTTGCTGCTTCAGGTCGTTGCGGAGGCGAACAGTTGCCGGGCGGTGTGGGCGAAGCGGTTCGGTTTTACCACGGTCGTCGGCTTCGGTGCGGATCTGGACTCCACCGAACTGCTGTTCACGTCGCTGCTCGTGCAGGCGACCAGGGCGATGACCCAGGCCAAAACCACCACCGACGAGTACGGGCGTAACACCACCCGCTCGTTTCGGCAGTCGTTCCTGACGGCGTACGCGTCGCGGATCGGCGAACGGCTCAGCGCCGCGGCCGACGAGGTCGGCCAGGAAGCGGCCGGCTCGGCCAGCGGTGCCCAGCTGCTACCGGTGCTCGCGGCCCGTGACGACGCGGTACGCGACGCGTTCGAGAAACAGTTCCCTCAGCTGACGCACCACACGACGACCATCAACAATCGGCAGGGCTGGGCGTCGGGCCGGGCCGCCGCCGACCGGGCAGCATTGCACGGCCGGCACGCGGTCGCCCACGAGTGAACCCCACTGGCGGCCCCGGCAGCGGCCGGTTTCGCTCTTCGCGGTGTCGCTGCCGGCCGTACGGAGTGTCGCCCGCATGCGTGGCCGACGCCCGCGGCGCTTGCCTGGTCAGGCGGTGCGGGTCGCGGCGAGTATGACGGTGTCGAGTCGGCGGTTGGCGTCGGCGGTGTCGAAGTGCGCTGGGTCGAAGTCGCTGGCTTTCTCGATGCCGAGCCATTCCAGCAGGTGCTGGTGTTCGGGGTGGGTGGGATCGGCGAGCGTGGCGATGAGGTCGGCGTAGCCGTGAACACCTCCGCAGTCTTCCGGTGGGCAGGCGCTTGCCCCGGCCGTGCAGGTGGGGTACCGGCCGCCGGGCTCAGCGGTCAGCAACTGTTCCAGCACGATTTCGTGGTCCCAGCCGTCGCCGAAGTCGTACTCGTACCCGACGGTTTCGCCTTCTCGATCGGCCAGATCGCGCAGGGTCGTGCGGCGTTCGTCCTGCAGCGGGAAGTCGAGGTCGGGCACACCGTAGCGGCCGCTGGGGTGGATGAACATGTGCAGGTGCGAGTTGGTCCAGCCCATGGCTGCTTGAATCACCCGGTCCAGCCGGTCGAGGCGGATCGTCGCGGGCACGAGCAAGCGGCGCCACACCGGCGGTTCGGCGTCCAGCAGGGTGACCTTGAGCTGGGCGATCTGGTCGCCGGGCGCGGCGGCGCCGTACCGGGAGCGCAGAGCCCACTCGGCCAACGGCGTCAGCCGTAGCGTCCCGGCTGCGGCGTCCTCTTCGGCGAGCGCGCCGAGGGTCACCAGACCGGCTACGGCGCGGCGTACGTCATTGTCTGTGGTCTTGCGCAGGCGAGTCAGTTGCTCGGTCGTGGCGTCGTCCAGGTAATAGCGCGCGCTGAGCGCAGACCAGACCTCCTCCTGCACCGCGCCGGTGGGCGCGGCACCGCCGCCGTCCGCGATGCCGCGGAAAAGGAGGGCGATGCCGTCGGCGAAGTTGTCGCCAAGCAGCGACTGGAACCAGCCGGCGGAGCAGATTGCCGGTCCGAGCTGGTCGAAGGCGGCGAACATGAGGTTCCACAGTTGGGCCGGCCGATCGATCAGCCGCTGGTTCTTCTTCACCGGGACCAGCCGGCCGTGGACGACGCGGACGAGTCCCGCGGCCTTGGCCCACGTCACCACGATCGCGAGGACAGGCAGCTCAGCGCTGCTGCGGGTACGGAACACCCGCTCGCCGATGACGGGATCGATTTCGTCGCCTGTATCCAGCAGACTGACCAGATGGCGGGCGTCGGCCATGGTCAGCTGTCCGGTCTGAGTTAGCTTGCGGCCCTGTCCGACCCACCGTGTCAAAGCGGTGACCTGCCTTAGCGCAGGTGTGGAAGCTGCCACGGCGGCGAGATCGTCCTCAAGCATGGGCAGTAAACCTCTCGAGCGTCATCGTCATTATCGACAGCTGCGACAACAACCGTACGGCGACGCGCACGCGGGCTGGCCCCGGCGAGCGGTCCTGGCGTGCCGCTGCGGGCGGGCGAGGCGCCGGCGGTAGGGTCGCTCGGTGCCTCGCTTGCAGCAGACGGTGATCGACGAGTTCGCGGAGTGGGCTTCGGCTGCGGGGCTCGCCCCGGGCGGCCAAGCTGGCACACGGTGGCGGGAACGGATCACAATCCTGCTTCAGGGACGCGCGCAGTACCTTGATCGGCCGGATCCGACCCGCTGGCGCAGCGGTGACGTTCACGACCTGTTCATGGCATATGTCGTGCCTCGGCAGGTCGACAACTGGGATCTCACCGAGTACGGCCTGGACACTATCCGGATCTTTCTGCGTTTCCTCGACGCCACTGACCGGCTGCACCCAGCCAGCACCCGCGTGCCGGCCTTGCTCAAGGAGCTGGACCGGCTCGCGCCCAGGTATCCCAGCGCGATGGCCGACACAACCCGGTGGCGGCTTGCGAAACGCGTATTCCACGCGATCCTCGCCGACGGGATACCGTTGGACGCCGAACCCGCGGCTCTTGACGCCTGGGCGCAGCGATTCAACGCCCGAGACTTCGAGGGCCGCCGCGCGGTCCTGGGCGAGGTGATGGACGAGCGCCCCGGCTATGCCACCGGGCAACTGCTCATCCACGACGGTCAGGTCGCGATGCTCGGGCACGCCGCGCCAGCCGCGAAGCACCTGGTCTGGCCGGACCTGGGCTGTGACTGCGGGTGCGAGCGGCAGGCGCAGTTCCCGCCCGTCGCGCTGCCCGAGGCAGCCGACCTGGCCAGGATGGTGGCCACTGACGGGGCTGGCTGGCTCACCCGGCTCGCGGTATTAGCCGGGTGGACCGGCGGGGGCAAGACCGTCGACGATCGCGGCGAGCCCCGCAAGGCCGACGTGCCGATGCTGCTCGCCGCGCTCGATCTGCCGGCCACCAGCGACCGAACAGGCGGGACGCCGGCTCTCACCCGAATATGGCGGCTGGCGATCGAGTTCGACGTCATTCAGCTCCGCCGCACCCGAGTCCTCGCCGGCTCAGGCGCGAGTCTCATCGCGAACACACTGGCGGGTGCCGCAGAGCCGGAACAGGTCCTCGACTTTTGGTCCGATCTGGCCGACGAGTTGCTGGATCCTCCAGCGCCGGCGATCGCGCCGAAGAACGGCGAGCACCTACGTGACTGGCTGAGGCCCTGGATGCCCCGGTTCCTCGGCATCTTGTACACCGCTACAGCAAGCGGCGAACCCGCCGTCCTGGACACCATGATCGACCAATTGCTCGACGAGTACGAGCGCCGCCTCCCGCCGGGCGATCCCGCGCTGTTTGCCGGACTGGCCGCCGCGGTCGTCCGCAACGCCCTTTCCGACCTGGCCGACCATGGCGCCGTCACCGTTGCCGGCATCGGCGACCACGTCAACGACCACCGCACCGCTGCGATCGGCGTCGCGCCATGGGCCTTGAACCCCCGGCCCGGTCTGACCGTCGGCCTCACCGATCTTGGCCGCTACTTGGTCCGCCAACGCCTTCTCGCTGAAGGGGCACACGCGCCCGTGGCCGGTCAGCCGGACGATGCGACGTCGGCTGGCCCGATGGCGACGGGGCGGCCCTGAGCTGGGCACTGCAGGCATGACGCTGGTGTTGTCATTCGGTTACTGGGTCATGAGGCTGGGCCGTCCGTGCTCGTCGAGCAGGCCCGGGAACCGGAGTTCGCCGGTGGCGTAGGCGACGCAGCGTTTGGTCAGGTCAGCTGTCATGCCGGTGTGTTCGGCGAGGAACCGGATCCACTCGGGCAGTATCGCGACCAGTTCTGCGGCGAAGTCGGCTTTGTAGAAGTCGCGCAGGTGCAGTACTACTGCGGCGACCTTGTGCGGCGAGCAGGCCGGATACAAGCTGGGGTACTCGCGCGGGGACCATGAGTCGGCCATTTCCGCAGCGAGGTCGGTGGCGCCGGCGGTGCCCTCGCCCGACGCGTCGCCGGCCGGCCTGTCGTCGTGGCCGAGTCGTCGCAGCCGGCGGGCGAACTGTTCGGCCGCGGTGTCCGCGCTCAGCCGTGCGAGCGTACGACCGGGCGGGGCCTGGCCGGCCGCTTGCCGGACGGTGTTGCCGAGCCGACGGCTGCGCAGGAACTCGGCGTACTGCTCCTGGTCTTCTCCGCCCGGCCGGATGCCTTCTACCTCGCCGACCAGAAGCGCGTCGAGCGTCTCCGTGTCGTCCGCCGGGGTCAGGGTGGCGCCGGCGGCGGAGGGGCCAACCTCGAGGAAGGGGCCGAAGGGCTAGGAGGCGGAGATGGTGAACCGGCGGCGCGTAGCGACGAACGTCAGAGTGCTGACGCCTGAGGTAGTCCCTGCTTGAAGAGATCCAGATCGGCCAGAAGCAGGGTCACCGGACGACCGTTAGCGAGTTCTGACTCCAGACGGACGTCAAAGCCACGGCGGTTCAGCGCGCCGGTCAGTGGATCGGTGATGGAGACCTGGTCGAGCCGCCGCCGCAGCGAGGCGAGCGCGGCGGTGTGTTTGAGGCAGAGGTACGAGACGCCGGCGAAGCCCAGGGTGCAGGCGACGGCGTACCCGGGTGGCGCTGGCTCCCCGAGCAGCGCAACGACCCAGTATGCGATCAGCCCGACAGCGGAAACGACCAGGAACCGCTGCGGACGTGCCCGCAGCGCGATGATCACTACGCAGAACGGAATCAGCGGGCCGAACGGACCCCCGACTCCGCCGTGCATCAGGCTGAGCAACGCGGCGGCGAGCAGGGGGACGATATGTCCCTGCATGCCCCACTGTATTTCCCGCCGCATGCCCGGCCCTGTCGACTGGGCCGGCAGACGCCTGAGGTAAAGCTCCGAGTGTCACGCCTTGTGGCGAAGACTCGCGGGTGACGGCCGAGCGATTCGATGATCGGCGCGGCCGTTCAGCCGATTGCTTTGCGTCCGCTCGGGGTCGATCGGACTACGGGGGTAGGGGCTGCCCATCCATCAGTTGGTCGCTGGCCGAGGTGCCCTACCGTGGCGGCGTCAGTCGTGCGGGACTGGATCATTGCTTCTGAAAGGAGGAGCACGGGAGCATGGAGTCGACCGTTGAGGCTCACCTCGCTGTCTTACGTCGTGGCTTCGGCATGGAGGTCGACAAGTGGCGAACGCTGATCGACAACATGGGTGTCTTGGCACCGGTACGTGACCGGCTCCTGAGCGACCTGCGTGTCTGCGCGCGTACCGAGTTGCGGCGGGGCGAGGCGGTTCAGCCGCGGTGCAGTCGGCTCGGCGGGTTTCCCGAGCTTCCCACGGGCGCGGTGTGGCCACGCGCTGTGGACGGTCGCTGCCTGTGGTTTCTTGGCCAGATCGATCTCGCCGACGTGGGCCGGCGACTCGGCGACTCGTCCGGCGACAGCGCCAAGCTGCCGAGTGAGGGGTTGTTGTCGTTCTTCGCCCTGCCAGAACCGGGTGACGACGACGAGTATCCGGCCAAGGTGATATGGACGCCGGCGGGTGTCGAGGTGGGCGAACTCGCCGCCCCTGACGACTTGGTGGCATTCGCGGCGGAGTGGTCAGCGAGCTACGGCCGGCAAGGGCTGTTCGGCCCGGTGTGCGTGCGCTTCGAGACGGAGCTGATCCTGCCGCACGCGTTCGACGTGGTCGAGGCTGGTACCGGATATGACGATCCGACCCTGGTGGCGCTGCTTGCGTTCGGCGAGATGACGGCGCTGAGGTCTGGTGAGGCGCGGGTCCTGGGCTGGCCGGACTGGGGCCAGGATAGTGTCGCTTCGCCGAACGAACGGCTGCTGCTGCAGCTCAGATGCTCCCATCCAGCTGTGGACCCGGTGGGTCTCTGCTTCGGTGAGGGCGACTTTTCATTCCTGATCGACGAGCAGGCTCTTACCGAGAGCAACTGGGATGCTGCTCGGGTCCACTACGAGAGCGGCTAGAACTGCCGGGCTGGCGGTCGCTCCGGCATACCAACCTGTGGGCGAAGCGGTTCGGTTTTACCCCTGTCGTCGGCTTCGGTATGGATCTGGACTCCACCGAACTGCTGTTCACGTCGCTGCTCGTGCAGGCGACCAGGGCGATGACCCAGGCCAAAACCACCACCGACGAGTACGGGCGCAACACCACCCGCTCATTCCGGCAGTCGTTCCTGACGGCGTACGCATCGCGGATCGGCGAACGACTCAGCGCCGCCACCGACGAGGTCGGCCAGGAAGCAGCCGAGTCCGCGGGCAGCACGCAGCTACTGCCTGTGCTCGCGGCCCGTGACGACGCGGTACGCGACGCGTTCGAGAAACTGTTCCCCCAGCTGACACGCCACGCGACGACCATCAACAACCGGCAGGGTTGGGCATCGGGCCGGGCCGCCGCCGACCGGGCCTCATTACACGGTCGGCAAGAGGTCGCCCACGAATGAATTCACCCCCTACCCCCTCTCGTGCCCCGCCGCCGCCGTCCATCCCGCCGACCTGCAGCAATGGGCTCGCCAGGGGTCGCAACATGGGAGCTCAAACGCGCGTTCTTCCTGTGCACGTGGCGGTCGTGGCCGGCTGGCCAGGGCACCTGTCGGCCGCGACAGCCTCTCCGGCTGCCGCGGCCGATCGCGGACTCTCTGTCAGGTCACGCCGCGCGGCGTGCTACCGGGTAGCAGGCGAACCGGAACCGGGAATAGCTGTCCGACTGCGCCGCCGTCAAGCTCCTGAACAGCCGTACCGTCGAACCGGATTGCTGCCCGCTGGACAGGTTGACGGTCAGGTCCTGGTCGCTGACCTTCAGGATCAGCTCGTCGTGCCGTTGCGGGTCGGCCATCAGGAAGACGTGGAACAACGAGTTCGGGTGGTCCTCGGCGTACGCCTGGTCACCATGCAGCTTGAGCCGGTTGCCTTGCTGCGAACCGCCCCACACGTTCACCGTGAGGTCGGCGTCGCGGGCCTTGAGCATGAACGACTTGCCGAACCGGATCATCTTGAAGTGGGCGTCGTGGTCGGCGAACGCTTCCGCCAGCGTGCCGGACAGAACCAGCCCGCTTTCCTCGACGGGACCGCTGCCCGCACGGATGGTCAGATCCTGGTCCAGCGCGCGCAGGATTACGTACTGGTCGTCGTTGCAGACCGAGCCGCGGGTGTGGAACACCGGGTGCGCCGGGGAATTCTTGTGTGCGGTCAGCGCCGCCTTGATCTGCTGGTACTTCGTGGTGAGGTAGGCGTTGCGCATCTTCGCCCGCTCCTGGCCGATCACACTGTCCGCGGTGGCGATCGCCGCGTTCAATGCGGCGTCCTGAGCCGGGTTGGGGGCGATGCCGCCGGACAAGAGTTCCTGGCTGCTCCAGACCCAGGAGCCGTCCTCGTTGTCCTTCACGTAGATCTTGAATCGCGTGGAGCAGCTGAATTGTCCGCAGGCGGTGCTGATCGTGTGCGAGCCACGGACGAACCGGCTGTTCACCGCGGTGTTCAGCTTCGACTCCAGCTGAGTCAGGTAGCTCAGACTCTGGGTCGCTTCCTGGATGCGGTTGTTCTGCAGGGTGCGCCACTTGTCGACGCGCAGCGTCTCGTACTGGATCGCCTGGGTCAGGGTCGCCATCTTCACCCCCGCCAGCGCACTCATCGAGGGCAGGGCCAGGTAGCTCAGGTTCCGGCCGGTCTGCTCCGACGAGCTGAACTTCTTCCACGCAGCGTCCAGGTCGTCCACGAGGGCCTCGCGGTTGGCGTCGGTCGTCTGATCCGGGTAGCTGTTGGCGGCCAGGATGTCGATCTGGTCCTGGATGTCGTCGTCGAAGATCTCCTGCATGTTCTGGTTGAAGACGATCTCGGCCTGCGCGCGGGCCACCCGGTTGAGCTCCTCCAGGAGGTTGCGTCCCTCGGCGCAGTCCCAGCTTCCGGTGAACCCCTCGATGAAGTTCGCCAGCCCGGACACGTACCCGCCGACAACCGGCAGCACGCCGATCGCGTTGACGACGTGGCTGAAGGCGGCCGAGCACGACTCAGCCTGCGCGGGCCTCGGCGTGGCCACCGTCAGCACAGGGGTGAAGGCGACCGCGGCCAGCGCACCGGCCAGGACGCTGTGCCGTCTCCGGAGGCCGCGGCGGGTGCCGGTGCCGTCCGGTGTGGTGGGGTCCGTCGTCTTGCGCATGGTGCTCGACTCCTCATGGTGATCAGTAGAGGCCGCATTCGGTGATTCGACAGTGACGTCGATGAGTGCGACTGAGTGCTGGAAGGACCGTAAGCGCCGAAAGGATCGTGAATCCTGAGGAGCTTCTGGGGGACTTCTGAGGCGAATTGTCAGGGCCTTGAACAGCAGTTATGAGGGAGTGTCGGCGGGTGGTGTCGAGAAGCTGACAATGGGTGAACCGTTTGCAGGCGGCTCCGCCCATATGGACGCGGGGAGGAGGTCAGGGCCGTTGCCGGATCGGGGTCGGCCAACTTGGTACGGCGTTGGGCAGGGTCATTGCGTTCCGGGTTGCTGTGACGGCGGTGACGAGGTCGTGTGGGCGACGGTTGGCCCGGCGGGTGGCTCGGGCAACGTGGTGTACCTGGTTCTCGATGAGCCACTCACTACGGATCCATTCGCGGATCGGCCGGTTTGGCGTCGGCTGCGGGCAGGGCGATGCCGGTACTGGTGTCCTGGGCGGACAGCAGATGGGTCACACCCGATCGCATGCGCATCAACAGATCCGCTGCTCATATTCCCCTCAGGGAAATCTCAGATCTCCGTCAAGAGTCGGCCCGACAGGTGGTGAAAGATCCGGCGAGGCGGTCCGTCGTTCTCGGGTATGCCCGGTTGAGCACGCCGATCGGCACGAGCCAGAGTGGGGTGACCGAGGATGGACAAGCGCCGCGGTGGCAGGGCGATCGTCATCGGAGCGAGTGTGGCGGGTCTGGTGACTGCACGGGTTCTGAGTGACCATTTCGACCGAGTGACGATCCTGGAACGCGACCGTTTACCCGACGAGGCGGTCGTGCGGCGTGGCGTACCCCAGGGCCGGCACGCCCATGTGCTGCTGACCGCCGGCCAGCAACTGCTGAACCTCTGGTTCCCCCGACTTGCCGAAGACCTCCTGGCGGGTGGAGCGGTGCCCTTCCGTACCAGAGATGTGTTGTGGCATCAGGGAGGTGCCTACTGGGTGCGGCCAGACCCCGGCCATCCCGGGATGTCGATGAGCAGGCCGCTGCTCGAGAGAGCGATCCGCAGGCAGCTACTGCTGGAGCGGCCCAACGTGTCCATCGCCGACGACGTGGCGGTCGACGGTCTCATCCTGGACGCTGACCGGGTGGTCGGCGTCCGCTCCGACGCAGCAGAGCACCGGGCGGACCTCGTTGTCGGATGCACCGGTCGCAACACCAGGTTCCTCGACCATCTGGCCAACGCCGGTTATCCCGCGCCTGAGATTTCCGCCGTCCCCATCGACGTGGCCTACGGGACCCGGCTGATGCGCCGGCGACCGGACCGACGTGACGACGTGCCGGCCTTCATCCTCGGTGACCCGGCCGGCGTACACCGGATGGGCACCGCACTGCCGGTGGAAGGCGATCGATGGATCGTCACCCTCGGTGCCGCGCCCGGCGAGGCGCTTCCGACCGATCCGGGAGAGTTCGAGGAGTTCGCCAGGGCCCTGCCCGCACCCGTTCTTGCCGATATCCTGACTCGCTCCCAGGCACTGGGTCCGGTCCTGGTGCAGGGGCTGGCGACCAGCCAGCGCCGCCACGTGGAGCGGCTTCGGCGCACTCCGGCGGGATTCGTCGTGCTGGGAGACGCCATCTGCAGTGTCAACCCCATCTACGGGCAGGGGATGTCAACGGCTGCCATGCAGGCCAGAGCGCTGGGTCAGGCCATCGAGCGGCATGGCCGTACTTCCCCGTCGCTGCCACGGGATTTCTATCGGCGGGCGGCGAAGGCCGTCGACATGCCGTGGCGGATGGCCGCCGGGCCCGCCTTCACGGGGCACCGCTCCGGCATAGCCGGGACCATCGGCGCCGAGATCGTCGACCGGTATTTCGGCAGGGTGATCCAAGCGTGTCACACCTCGGTCCCGGTCGCTCGCCGCATGGTCCGGGTGCAGAACTTGATGGCCCGTCCGGCGGCACTGATGACCCCAGCCATGATCGTTCGGGTTCTGCTGTCATCTCGCCGGTCCCCGGTCGAGGGCGACAACCGGCCGGCCACTGACGGTGCCATGGCGGGGCGGCGACGTCGACCAGGACCAGGTACCGGGAGCGGTCGCCAGGATCAGGCCAGAAATTCGTCGATCTGAAACAGGAATTCGGCCCAAGCCGGCTCGGCGGCGGTCAGCAGGTGGTTCCGGCTCTCCAGCAAGACCAACTGGCTGTCCGGGATGAGGGCGGCCAGCTCACTCGCCTGCGAGGCCGGGACCCGGGCGTCGTGGCGGGAGTGGATGATCAGAGTCGGGCACTCGACCCGGTGTGCGATATCGGAAACGTCGATATTGGCGAATTCTTCGAGGAAGCGCACCCCGTTCTCCGGTGAGGTCGTCTGCCGTTGGAAGGCGATGAAGGCCTCGCACTCCTCAGGTGTGCCGTCCGGCAGAAACTGGGAGGCGAACACCCGGAGGAAGCTGGGATCCTGGTGGATCCACCCCACCCGGGCCAGGTCCAGGTCGAGCGCCGCCGCGGCGCGTTCGGCGTCATTCGAGGCGCGGACCTGTCGTCCACGTGCATATGCGCCCGCGAGGATCAACCGGCTGACCCGCTCGGGATGGCGCACGGCATAGGCGATCGCCACCGCGCCGCCCTGTGACACGCCGAGCAACGGAAACTGGTCGAGACCCATCGCGTCGACCACGGTCTCGAGATCGTCGACCCAGTCGTCGAAGGTGAAGCTGGGCACCGCCCAGTCGGACAGACCGCAACCCCGTTCGTCATAGCGGGTCAGTCGCCGGTTGCGGGCGAGGGCGTTGAGCCAGTGCGACCACAGCGGAGTGGTCCATTCGAGGTCGAGGTGTGTCATCCAGTTGGCGGCCTTGAGCAGGTCCTGCCCCGACCCGGCTGTCGCGTACGCGATGCGGGTGCCGTCCTCTGCGTTGCAGAACCGGATCGTCTGCCGGTGGGTGCTGGCCGGGATGTCCGGCCGGCGGCCGGAGGCTTGGCGGGTCTCGCTCGCAGCCGGAATGTTCACCGGCGTGGTCGGGCTGACGAACTGGTAGCCGCGGCGATGCACGGTGCGGATCATCTGCTGTTGGCTGCCGGTGTCCCCGACGGCCAGGCGCGCTGTCCTCAGCCCCGTGGTGAGGGCGGCCTCGCTGACGAACCGGTCGCCCCACACCTCGTCCAGCAGTTCGTTCTTCGTTACCACCCGATCCCGGTTGTGGACCAGATGGCATAGGAGATAGAGGGCACGGGGCTCCACGTGGACCGGCTTGCCAGCGTGAATGAGCTCATGGCGGCCGGTGTCCAGTTCGTACTCACCGAAGCGATACCTGTCTCCCACAATGCCGGAAGTCTATCGCCCGTGCTGGTCCGGCCCGCAACGGTGAGCAGAACGACCGCCGCCATCGAACCCTGAATTCGATGCCCGGGAAGTGGCGGCCAGTAGGAGATCGAGAGACCGGCTGAGCCCGCGAATCCGAAGACCTGCCAGCACACGACCCCGACAGGGTGCGGTAGTCCGAGGCCGCGTGGGACCGTCCGGCGCCGTGGCAGGTGCGCGCTCGACGAGCATGTGCCGAGACTGGCACCGCCGTTACCGTTGCCGTTGGCTATGTGCAAGCGGACAACAGCGCGATCCGGCGGCTTGCCGGCCAGATCGCCCCGGAGACCCGCACAGCGAACGGCGGCCTCTCGTCATGTCCACTCAGGAGGCCGAGTCCCCTGTTCGTCCTTTTGAATCCGGCTCGGCCGTTGGGCCGCCCCGCGAAGGAGGAAGTGTTCGAGACGGAAGTCAAGGAACTCGTAGCCCGTGCCGAAGCTCGGAGACGTTCGGCGGCTGTCCATGGGGCGGCCTGAACCTGCCCGGCGGCGATCCGAAGGTGCGGCTGAACGCACGCGAGAAGGCGGCCTCCGACGCGTAGCCGAAGCGGCGCGCGATCTGCGACAGCGGCTCCCTCGTTTGCTGCAGGTGAGTGCGGGCCAATTGCATCCGCCACTGCGTCACGTACTGCATCACGGGCTCACCCACCAGAGCGGTGAACCGGGCGGAGAACGCTGAGCGGGACATGGCGGCCTCCCCGGCGAGGGACTCGACCGTCCACGGCGCCTCCGGCGCACGGTGCAGCACCGCCATCGCCCGGCCGATGTGCTCGTCGCGTAGCGCCGCGAGCCAGCCTTGACGAGCCTCCGGGGCGGTGTCGAGCCAGCTGCGGATCGCCTGCACCACAAGGACATCGGCGAGGCGGGTCAGCACGGTCTCACCACCGGGCCGCAGTCTTGCCGCTTCCGTCCCGATGAGGTTCAGCGTGCTCTGGAGCCAGCCACCGTCGTCGGCCCAGGTGTTCAGCCGCAGGACGCGCGGCAGCCGGGCGACGAGACGATCGGCGGTGACATGGTCGGGGCGCATCGAGCAGTAGGTGATGCGAGTGAGCGCGCCCCCGCCGCCGTGGCGCATCAGCTCGCAGCGTTCGCTGATCTGCTCCACTGGCAGCTCGAACAGCGGCAGCGTCGGCGCGCCGGGCGCGCTGCGGATCTTGTGTGGCACTCCGTGCGGGATCAGTGCCAGCTCCTGCGGGCGCAGCGTCAGCGACGGCAGGCCGTCGACCTCCAGCACCGCCTCGCCGTGCGTCACGACGAGCATCGCCATCAGCCCGTCGAGATGGGGGACGGCGACACCCCAGGGCGCGGTCAATTCGGCGCGGCAGTAGAGCGTGCCGGTGATGCGGAGTAGATGCAATGCCTCGCCGAGGGGGTCGGCGGGTGGCGGGACGGTCCGTCGGGTCATGCTTCACTATCCACCGTGCAGGACGTTCTGCAAAGAATTCAGGCTCTCTGATGATTGGACATCCTTCCTGTACGGGCCAGGCTGGACTACATGAGCGCACTTGTCATCGGTTCGACCGGCAAGACCGGCCGACGCATCCTGAGCCGCCTCACTGACCTCGGCCACCCCGTCCGCGGTGTATCCCGCCGCACCGACATCGTCTTCGACTGGGAACGCCCAGAGACCTGGTCAGCCGCCCTCGAAGGGATCGACGCGGCCTACGTCTGCTACTACTCCGACCTCGCCGTGCCGGGCGCTCCCGGCGTCATCGAGGCGTTCGCCGAGAAGGCCGCGTCCGCAGGGGTCGAGCGTCTCGTCCTGCTGTCCGGCCGCGGCGAACACCAGGCGGAGAACTGCGAGGACATCATCCGCGAATCCGGCCTCGGCTGGACGATCGTGCGGGCCGGTTGGTTCGCGCAGAATTTCGACGAGGGCGACCTGCGCCAAGACGTCGTGGACGGCACGATCGCCCTGTCCGCCGGCGAAACCCCCGAACCGTTCGTCGACGCCGAAGACATCGCCGACGTTGCTGCGGCGGCGATGGTTGACGAACGGCACGCCGGACGCGTGTACGACGTGACCGGCCCGCGACTGCTCACCTTCCACGACGCGGCCGCCATGCTCACGGAGGCGTCCGGCCGTCCCGTGCGGTACATGCCGCTCACCGACGCGCAATTCCGGGCCGCGCTCGCCGAACACCCGTACGGGGAGTTCCTCGCCGACCTCTGCGCCGAGGTTTTCGACGGTCGCAATGCCCACCTGGGCACCGGTGTGCAGGACGCGATCGGCCGCGAACCGCGGAGCTTCGCCGACTACTGCGCGGCGGCCGAGGCTGCGGGGGCCTGGCGGTGATCCGCCGGGTCACGCTCTTCGTCTCCGGCGCCGTGGCGCTTTACATCGGGGGCGCACTGCTGTTCTTGCCGGCGGCGTTCCGCGGGCAGTACGGCATCGCCATGGCGGACGACCCGAGCCTCTACAGCGAGACGCGGGCCAGTGGAGCCGCCGTGCTGGCCGTCGGCGTCCTGCTCGTCGCCGGCGCGATCGTCGCCCGGCTCGAGTTCACCGCGGCGGCCGCCGGGGGCGCTGTCTACCTGGCATACGCGCTGGCACGCGGGTACAGCGGTATCGTCGACGGCGCGCCGAACAGCGGGTTGATCCTGGGCGGCGTTGTGGAGCTGCTGCTCGGCTTGGCCTGCCTTCATGTCCTGACCAGGCGGCCCATCGCTCCGACCTAGCCATGTGGGTCTGCCGGTGAACGACAGCGCTGAGGACGATTTCGAGTCGGAACGGGCGGACGCCGACCTTGGCGAGGGTCCGGCCGGCGATCAACCTCGGGGTCGCGGTCACACGGCCGGACCTGGAGGGTCCGCGTCCGTCCCTCGACGACGTGTGGCGCCGTCGAGCAGGTTGTCAGCTCATGACGGAGGTTGCGGAATCGCGGGTCCCGCGTTGTCCGGCATATGCGGAGCCGCGCTCTCCCGCCCGGACAAGGTGCCCGCCGAGGTGTTCGGTGGCGATGGCGATGAGGTCGAAATGGGGCACGAGCCTGTTGTCCTCGGGTGTGCCCATGCCGATCAGCCGCCGCTGCAGCAGATCGTTGGTGGTCGTGGCGGACTCCTCCCAGACGGATTGCTCGATGGCGTGCAGTTCCGGGACGACGAGCCCGGCGGTGGTGCCGGCGGCGACGGTCACCAACAGCACCCGGTCGGTGCCGGGGTCAGGCGTGTGGGGGCGCCCGAGCAGCACGGGCAGGTTGATCAGCGGAATTGTGGTGCGGCGGTGGGTGAACATGCCGATCAGCGGGGCCTCGTCGAGGCTGAGGTGGTGGCTGGGGTAGGGCAGGATTTCGTCGATCTGCTCCAGCGGCGTGGCGGCCTCGACCCCGATGCTGTACGTGAGGAACTTGCGCACGCTCGGGATGACCCTGTGCTCATCCCGCCCGGCGGCGTCGGTGTCGCCCGGCGGCGGATCGGCCGGGGAGGCTTGCGAGTCGAGGCGTAGGTTCAGCGCTCCGAATGCGGCCAGTTCGGCGTTCTCGCGCAGTGCCTGCCCATCGAGGACGAGGTACTGGCGATCGTCGGTGGTGAGCAGCCCGGCGAGCAGGGCGTGGTCGGGGCTCGGCAGCTTCGGGATGGGCAGGATGTCGTCGGCGGGCACGGTGGTGATGTCGGTGACGTCGGTCGCGGTGAGTGTGATCAGGCCCTGTGGCATGGAGACCACGACCCCGCGGTAGGTCTCGGTTCCCGGCTGCAGTCCCAGGCCGAGCAGGGTGATGGGGTCGATGACCGGGACGGCGTGGCCGTCGAGGTGAGCGACGCCGCGGCAGATCGGGCCGTCCAGGGGCGAGGAGTGCAGCTCGAGGTCGGGCACAACGGAGTGCACGTGCGTGACGTCGATGGACAATCCGGTGCCGCCGCACTCGAACATCAGCAGGGTGCGGCGGGGCTCCTGCGCCTGCGCCGCCCCCGAGGCGGTCACGGGGGCGGGCGTGCCCGGCTGCTGGGCCGGGTCGGCAACGACGGGGATCGCCGGCGTGTCGACGATGGTGGCGGCGTCCAGCAACGCGACGACGGCGCGGTCGTCGGCGCGTTCGAAGGTGTGCGAGAACAGGGCCGGCACGCCGCCGCCGATGCGCACTGCGAGCAGGGCGTCGGCGGCCACGTGGGTGGAGCCCTCGATGGCGTCGGCGAGCAGGCCGAACAGCCGGCCCTCGCTGGAGACGATGATGATGACCTCGCCCGTCTCGGCCGCTGACGGCTGCCCGGCGAGCAGGCACGGATCGAGCACCGGAATGACGATGTGGCGCAGGTTGACCGCGCCGAGCAGCCCCACCCCGGCGGTGGGCAGGGGGCTGAACTCGGCAGGCCGGACGATGACCTCACGAAGCTCTTCCAACGGCAGCGCCATGCGCAGGCCCCCGGTGCGGAAGACGCCGTAGAGGGTGGAGACGGCCGTTGGTGTCATGACGCGGCCCGGTCGTGCTGGTCGGTGTTGCTGCTGTTGACCAGGTCGTTGATGAGCTCGGCGACGTGGTGCGACACGGTCTGCTGCTCCTCGGTCGAGGCCGCGATCCGCCGGATGGTGTCGCTGGTCTCGCCGACGTTGGACAGGATCTGCCCGAACGAGCTCTGCGCACGCTGGCTTACGGTGGCGCCCTGGCTGACCCGGCCGGCGGACTCGTGGATCAGCTGGGTGATCTCGCGGGCCGCGGCGGAGGACCGCTCAGCGAGCTTGCGGACCTCACCGGCGACCACGGAGAAGCCGATGCCGTGCTCGCCGGCGCGGGCTGCCTCGATGGAGGCGTTGAACGCGAGCAGGTTGGTTTGGCCGGCGATCTCGCCGATCACCGTGACGATCGCCGCGATCTGCTCCGACGACTTCTGGATCAGGTCGATGGCGTCGATCGATTTGCGGAGTTCCTCGTAGCCCTCCTGGGCGTTGTGATGGGTGGTGTCGGCCAGGGTGGTGGCCTGCGTGGCGGCCGCGGTGATCTCGTCGATCGCCGCTGTCAGCGCGGTCACCGACGCCTTCATGTCGTGGGTCTTGGTCGCGAGCTGGTGCTCCAGCAGAACCTGGTCGGTGATGTCGTAGGCGTACTTGACCACCTTGTAGACGACGTCGTGCAGGTCGCGGATCGGGATGTAGCTGGCCCGGATCCACACCTCGCGGCCGTACTTGCCGACACGGTGGAAGCGGCCGCTGTGAATCTCACCGGCTGCGAGCCGGTGCCAGAAGTCGCGGTATTCGGGCGAGACGATGTAGTCGGCCGGGCACAACATCGAGTGGTGCTGCCCGATCAATTCGCGCTCGCTGTAGCCCATGGTGCGCTGGAAGTTGTCGTTCGCGGCGAGGACATTGCCTTCGAGATCGAACTCGATGACCGCCTGGGCGAGGCTGATCGCCGTGTCCTTGCCCTCGAACTCGGCGGTGCGCTGCTTCGCGGCCGTGACGTCGACGGCGAACTTGATCACCTTGGCGGGCCGGCCCTCGGCGTCGAGGATCGGGTTGTACGTGGCCTGCAACCACACGTCGTGGCCGTCCTTGGCGATGCGCTTGTACTCCCCGCCCTGGAACTCGCCGCGCGCCAGCCGCTCCCAGAACAGCGAGTACGCGGCCCCAGAAGCCTCGGACGGGTCGATGAACATGCGGTGGTGATGTCCGGCGATCTCGTCGAGGGTGTAGCCCATGGTGTCGAGGAAGTTCTGGTTGGCGGTGAGGATCGTGCCGTCCAGGTTGAACTCGATGACCGCCTGGGACCGGTTGATCGCGGCGATCTTGCCCTCGAACTCGGCGGTGCGGTGCTGCTCTTCGGTGATGTCGGCGGCGAACTTGAACACCTTGACCGGCTGGCCTTCGGCGTCGAGTACCGCGTTGTACGACGCCAGCAGCCACACCTCCCGGCCGCCCTTGGCCATCCGCTTGAACTCACCGGACTCGAACTCGCCGCGCGTCAGGTGCTTCCAGAACTCGGCGTACTCCGGGCAGTCGGCCATGCCGGGTGGCATGAACATGCGGTGGTTCTGTCCGACGATCTCGTCGAGGGTGTAGCCCATGGTGTCGAGGAAGTTCTGGTTCGCGGACAGGATCGTGCCGTCCAGGTCGAACTCGATCATCGCCCGTGACCGGCTGATCGCGTCGATCTTGCCCTCGAACTCGGCGGTGCGTTGCCGGTCGGCGGTGATGTCGGCGGCGAACTTGACCACCTTGACCGGCCGGCCGTCGGTGCCGAGGATCGGGTTGTAGGTCGCCCGCAGCCACACCTTCCGGCCGTTCTTGGCCACCCGGGTGTACACCCCGGACCGGAACTGGCCTTCGCCCAGCGCGTCCCAGAGCTCGCGGTACTGCGTCCCGCGGGCCTCCTGCTCCGGCACGAACATGCGGTGGTGCTGACCCACTACCTCCTCGCGGGTGTAGCCCACCGTTGCCAGGAAGTTTTCGTTGGCGTCCAGAATCGTGCCTGACAGATCGAACTCGATCACCGCCTGCGAGCGGTTGAGGGCCGTGATCTTTCCCCGATCGTCGGCGGCGCGCTGCGCCACGTCGACCGCCTGCTCGACCCCCGCCG
Organism: Paractinoplanes hotanensis; assembly: GCF_023717965.1. Taxonomy (NCBI): domain Bacteria; kingdom Bacillati; phylum Actinomycetota; class Actinomycetes; order Micromonosporales; family Micromonosporaceae; genus Paractinoplanes; species Paractinoplanes hotanensis. The sequence continues at coordinate 142,649 of NZ_JAMQOL010000015.1, forward strand.
TGGACGGAGAAAACTTCGAATCCGGCATGCCTGCTCCTCACCCTGGATGTTGTACCAGCCGTTTCGGTCGGCCGGCATGGGAGCTGACGGCTCGGTCAGTGAGCATTGGGTTGCGATTCCGACCATCTGCTGGCCCGCAGGAGCGCCGGAACAACAGCCGCCACTTCGTCGCGCTCGCCGGCACGGTGTCCGGCACCGATTTCGCGGTGGACCAGACCTTCATCGCGCGGGTCGCCTGGGCCTGGCCGAGAAGCACACCGGCGAGCTGAGGTCCGTGACTGTCGGGTGTTGTGTGTGGCCATCGACGTTCGCTATGGTGCGGCGGCTTTTCATGCTGATCTAGGGACGGAATTTCGATATGACTGCCACCACCACTGCTGCTGCGACCGGCCAGAAGTCCTGGATTGTCGCGTTGCTGCTCAGCTTCTTCCTCGGTGCGCTCGGTGTGCACCGCTTCTACGTCGGGAAGATCGGCACCGGCGTCCTCATGCTGGTCACCATCGGCGGGTTCGGCGTCTGGGCGCTGATCGACTTCATCATGATCGCGATCGGCAAGTTCTCCGACAAGCAGGGCCTTCCGCTCGCGCGCTGACCACGGGTTGACCGGCCCGGGCCCGCATGACGACATGCGGGCCCGGGCCTGCGTCGTTCTTCCCGCCGGCCAGTTCCTGATCGGGTGTCCGGCGCCCGGGGTGTCGGCTCGCATGAAAATGCGGGATGGTGCATAATCCTCGTGTGACCAAGGTTCTGTCTTCTCTTCCGGTCGGTGAGCGGGTCGGCATCGCGTTCTCCGGTGGCCTCGACACGTCGGTGGCGGTTGCGTGGATGCGTGAGAAGGGTGCTGTGCCCTGCGCCTACACGGCCGAGATCGGCCAGTACGACGAGCCCGATGTGACGTCCGTGCCCGATCGCGCCATCGCCTACGGCGCCGAGCTGGCCCGCCTCGTCGACTGCCGCTCGGCCCTCGTCGAAGAGGGGCTGGCCGCTCTGGCCTGCGGCGCGTTCCACATCCGCTCCGGCGGGCGCACCTACTTCAACACCACGCCGCTGGGGCGGGCCGTCACCGGCACGCTGCTCGTACGGGCCATGCTGGAAGACCAGGTGCAGATCTGGGGCGACGGCTCGACGTTCAAGGGCAACGACATCGAGCGCTTCTATCGGTACGGTCTGCTGGCCAACCCGTCGCTGCGCATCTACAAGCCGTGGCTCGACAAGGACTTCGTCACCGAGCTCGGCGGGCGCAAAGAGATGAGCGAGTGGTTGCTCGCCCACGATCTGCCCTACCGCGACTCGACCGAGAAGGCGTATTCGACCGACGCCAACATCTGGGGCGCCACCCACGAGGCCAAGTCGCTGGAACACCTCGACGCGGGCATCGAGCTGGTCGACCCGATCATGGGCGTCCGGTTCTGGGATCCCGCCGTGGCGATCGCCACCGAAGACGTGACCGTCGGCTTCGTCGAGGGCCGCCCGGTGACGGTCAACGGCAAAGAGTTCGGCTCCGCGGTCGACCTGGTGCTCGAGGTCAACGCGATCGGCGGGCGGCACGGCCTGGGCATGTCCGACCAGATCGAGAACCGGATCATCGAGGCCAAGAGCCGCGGCATCTACGAGGCGCCCGGCATGGCGCTGCTGCACATCGCGTACGAGCGGCTGGTCAACGCGATCCACAACGAGGACACGGTCACCAGCTACCACAACGACGGCCGCAAGCTGGGCCGGCTCATGTACGAGGGCCGGTGGCTCGACCCGCAGGCGCTCATGCTGCGCGAGTCCCTGCAGCGGTGGGTCGGCAACGCGGTCACCGGCGAGGTCACGCTCCGGCTGCGCCGCGGCGACGACTACTCGGTGCTCAACACCACCGGCCCCGCGTTCAGCTACCACCCCGACAAGCTGTCGATGGAGCGCACCGAGACGCCGGCGTTCGCCCCGGCCGACCGGATCGGCCAGCTGACGATGCGCAACCTCGACATCGCCGACAGCCGGGCCAAGCTCGAGCAGTACGCCCGGCTCGGCATGGTCGGCAGCCCCCAGGGCCTGGTCGGCGCACTGCCCGCCGGCGGCGCCGAAGAGATCGCCTCGCGCGGCTCCGTCCCGGTGGAAGACGACCTGCTCGACCAGGCCGCCATGGAATCCGGCACCGACTGACGGTCCCACACCGATCCCAAACACCGGCCCGCCTCGATCAGAGAGGCGGGCCGGTTTGCTCGGCCCGCTGGTGCGGATCAGCGATCTCGGGGATAAAGAACAGGCACGGGAACCCTCGGCTCGAATCTGACAAGGGGAGGTGCGCTGTGGGACTGCTCGACAGCGTCGACTGGCAGGGAAAGATCTTCAAGAACGGCTCCTGGGTGCCCGGCGGGGGCGGCGACTACCCCGTCGTCGAACCGGCCACGGGGGCGACGCTCGGCCGGATGGGCCGGGCCGACCCGCAGGACGTCGCCGACGCCGCGGTCCACGCCGCCGAGGCCCAGAAGGAGTGGGCCGCGCTGCCGCATCCAGCCCGGGCCGCAGTGTTGCGCAAGGCCGGCGGCCTCTGGCAGGAGAACGCGGCCGAAATCTCCGACTGGAACGTGCGCGAGGTCGGCGCTGTCCCCGGCATGGCCGGGTTCGCTCTGCACGTCGCGGCCGAGGAATGCTACGAGGCGGCGAGCCTGCCGAGCCGGGCCATCGGTGAGCTGCTGCCCTCCGAGCAACCGCGGCTCTCGATGGTCCGCCGCGTGCCTGCCGGCGTGGTCGGCGTCATCGCGCCGTTCAACGTGCCGATCATCCTGGGCATCCGCTCGGTCGCGCCCGCCCTGGCCCTGGGCAACGCGGTGATCCTCAAGCCGGACCCGCGCACCGCGGTCACCGGCGGCACGCTGATGGCCCGGATCTTCGAGGAGGCCGGCCTGCCCGCCGGCCTGTTGCACATGCTGCCCGGCGGCGCCGACGTGGGCGAGGCGATGGTGACCGACCCCCACGTCCGGGTCATCTCGTTCACCGGGTCGACCCCGGTCGGCCGGCGCATCGGCGAACTCGCCGGGAAGCATCTCAAGCGGGCCCACCTGGAACTCGGCGGCAACTCGGCCCTGCTGGTGCTCGACGACGCCGACGTGGACGCCGCGGTCAACCTGGCCGCCTGGGGATCGTTCTTCCACCAGGGGCAGATCTGCATGACCACCGGCCGGCACCTGGTCGCCGCCCGGGTCTACGACGACTTCGTGGAACGGCTGGCCGACAAGGCGGCGCACCTGCCCGTCGGCAACCCGGCCACCGACCAGGTCGCGCTGGGCCCGATCATCGACGCCGGCCAGCGCGACAAGATCCACGGCATGGTCACGGCCACGGCGGGTCAGGGCGCCAAGATCGCTGCGGGTGGAACGTACGAGGAGCTGTTCTACCGTCCGACCGTGCTGGCCGACGCGCCGCTGACCGCGCCCGCCTTCGCCGAAGAGGTGTTCGGCCCGGTCGCCCCGGTCACCCGCGTCTCCTCGGTGGATGAGGCGGTGGAACTGGCCGGCGCGAGCGAGTACGGCCTGTCGCTCGGCATCGTCACCCGCGACGTGATGCGCGGCCTGGCCGTCGCCGACCGGATCCCGACCGGCATCGTGCACATCAACGACCAGACCGTCAACGACGAGGCCAATGCCCCGTTCGGCGGCGTCGGCGCCTCCGGCACGGGCGCCCGCTTCGGCGGCGCCGCGGCCAACATCGACGCCTTCACCGAGACCCGCTGGATCACCGTGCGCGGCGAACCGGCGACCTACCCCTTCTGAATCGCCGCGGGCGTGCGGCGCCTACCCGAGCTGGTCGCGGCGGCGGGTCAGGTAGGCGGTCTCGGCGGTGTTGCCGGCCAGCTCGATGGCCCTGTCGTAGGCCGCACGCGACTGGCCGCTTCGCCCGAGGCGGCGCAGCAGGTCGGCGCGGGTCGCGTGGAAGGCGTGGTACCCGGCCAGCTTCTCGTCGAGGCGGTCGACAGCGGCCAGGGCCACGTCGGGGCCGTCCAGTTCGGCGACCGCGATGGCCCGGTTGAGGACGACGATCGGTGAGGGGTCGATCCGCGCCAGTTGGTCGTAGAGGGCGACCACCTGCGACCAGTCGGTGTCGCGGACGTCGCGGGCATCGGTGTGCACGGCGTTGATCGCGGCCAGGATCTGGTAGCGGCCGGGCCGTTCGCCGGTGGCCAGGCGTTCGCGGACCAGGTGGTGGCCCTCGGCGATCAGCGCCGTGTCCCACGCGCCGCGGTCCTGCTCGCCCAGCGTGACCAGTTCGCCGTCGGCCGAGATCCGGGCGGTGCGGCGGGCCTCGGTGAGCAGCATCAGCGCCAGCAGCCCGGTCACCTCGCCGTCGCGGGGCATCAGGGCCCGGATGAGGCGGGTCAGCCGGATCGCCTCGGCGGTCAGTTCCCGGCGTACGGGATCGGTGCCGGACCCGGTCGCCAGGTAGCCCTCGTTGAAAACGAGGAAGAGCGCGGCCAGCACACCGGACACGCGCACCGGCAGATCCTCGGCCGAGGGCACCCGGTAGGGGATGCGGTTCGCCTTGATCTTGCCCTTGGCCCGGGTGATCCGCTGTTCCATGGCTGTCTCCCGCACCAGGAAGGCGCGGGCGATCTCGGCCACGGTCAGGCCGCCGACCAGGCGCAGCGTCAGCGCTACCCGGGTCTCCAGGGCGAGCGCCGGGTGGCAGCAGGTGAAGATCAGCCGCAGCCGGTCGTCCTCGATGGCGCCGGGTGGCTGGGGCGGGTCGTCGTCGCGCAACATCTGCGCCTCCCGCTGCTTGTCGTCGCGTTTGCTCTCGCGCCGGATCCGGTCGATGGCCTTGCGGTTGGCGGTGGTGGTGAGCCAGGCGCCCGGGTTCGGGGGTACGCCGTCGGCCGGCCACCGTTCGACCGCGGTCGCGAACGCCTCGGCCGCCGCCTCCTCGGCGATGTCGAGGTCGCCGAAGCGCTTGGTCAGGGCGGCGACCACCCGGGCCCACTCCTGGTGGTGGGCCCGGGTGGTCGCTTCGTGCGCATCGGTCACGCTCACTCCCCGAAGAACGGCCGGACCTCGACCCGGCGGTTGCAGGCCTTCGAGCCGCCGGCGGCGAGCTTGAGCGCCACGTCAAGGTCGGGCGCCTCGAAGATCCAGAAGCCGGCGATGTACTCCTTCGACTCCAGGAACGGCCCGTCGGTGAACAGCGTCTCGGCGCCGCGGTTGTCGATCACAGTGGCCGTGCTGGGCGCGTTGAGGCCGCCGGCGAAGACCCAGTGACCCGCCGCCCGGACGTCGGCGTTGAACGCGTCGATGGCGGTCATCTCATCCTCGGTGGCGGAGCCGGACTTGTCGTCGATCACGGAAACCAGATACTGCATGGCTCTCTCCTGTCGTCTCACTGATGTGTGTACTACGAACGACGCTGTCCCGATCCGACAGAACCGCCGCGGTGCCATCGTGGTGCCAAAGAGGCTTGCAGTGGTGCCATGATGGTGCCATAGTGGTGTCATGGACCTGACGACCTATGTGAGCAACCTCGGCCGCGAGTTCGCCACGCTGGCCGAAGCCGGTGGTGAGGAATCGCGAGCGCTGGTCGAACGCCTCACCGGCTCGCTCGAGTCGGCGATCCGGATGACGTTGCTCGACGCGCTGTCGGCGGCCGCCGACGAGATCACCCGGGACCTGGCGCCGGGCTCGGTCGAACTGCGGCTGCGCGGCCGCGACCCGAACTTCGTCGTGACGGTGCCTGCCGCCGAGGCCGCTCCCGCGGCGCCCGCCGCCCCCGAGGCCGACCCGGTCATCGCCGAGGACGGGCCGGCCACCCGCATCAACGTCCGCATGCCGGAGCAGCTCAAGGCGGCCATCGAAGAGGCGGCGGCCAAGGAGGGCCGCTCGGTCAACGCCTGGCTGGTGCGTGCCGCCGCGGCCGGGCTTCAGCGCTCAGGCTCAGAGGCCCCTCCCGAGGCCCCCGCCGGCAAGAAGAGCGCGCAGAGCTTCACCGGCTGGGTCCGATAACCCGCCCGACCCGGAAAGAGGGGACAACCATGCCCATTTTCGACACCCCCGCATCGATCTCTGTCGTTGTCGAGCTCAGCGTCGGCAACGTGCGGATCGCCGCGAGCGAGCGCACGGACACCGCAGTCGAGGTTCGCCCGAGCGAGGAATCCGACGAGTCCGACGTGGCGGCCGCCGGCCAGGTCCGCGTCGACCTCGCCGACGGCACGCTGCGGGTCATCGGCCCCAAGCGCCTCTTCGACTTCTCCCGCAAGACCCGGTCGGTCGACGTCACCATCGAACTGCCGACCGGCTCCCGCGTGACGGCCCAGACGTCGGCGGGCGACCTCCGCTGCTCCGGACGGCTGGGGGAGTGCCGGCTCAAGACCGCGGCCGGCGACGTCAGCGTCGAACACACCGGCCCGCTGCGCATGAGCACGTCGGCCGGCCGGGCCACCGCCGGTCGCGTCACCGGATCCGCCGACATCTCCACCGGCTCCGGCAGGGTGCAGATCGGTGAGGTCGCGGGCACCGCGGTCGTGAAGAACTCCAACGGCGAGACCACCATCGACGCGGTCGAGGGCGACCTTCGGGTGCGGGCGGCCAACGGCGACATCCACATCGAGCGGGCCGGCGCCGGCGTCGACGCGAAGACCGCCAACGGGGCCATCCACGTCGGCGAGGTGGTCCGCGGCTCGGTCGTGCTGGGCACCGCCATGGGCGACCTCGACGTCGGCATCGCCGAGGGCACCGCGGCCTGGCTCGAGCTCAACACCAGCTTCGGGCACGTACGCAACCAGCTCGACAACACCACCAAGCCCGAGGGCGCGGCCGAGACCGTCGAGGTCCGCGGCCGCACCTCGTACGGCGACATCACCATCCACCGTTCCTGAGACGGAGAGGGAATCCCCTATGGAAACGCGGAACCCGGCGATTCAAGTCGCCGGACTGACAAAGTCCTACCAGGACCTGCACGTGCTCAAGGGCGTCGACTTCACGGTGGCCGGCGGCAGCATCTTCGCCCTGCTCGGCTCCAACGGCGCCGGCAAGACGACGATCGTGCGGATCCTGGCCACTCTGCTCAAGTCTGACAGCGGCACGGCCAGCGTCAACGGCTTCGACGTGGCGTCGGCGCCGGCCGCGGTGCGCGAGTCGATCAGCCTGACCGGGCAGTTCGCCGCGGTCGACGAGATCCTCTCGGGTCGTGAGAACCTCATCATGATCGCCAAGCTGCGACGGGTGAGGAATCCTGCCCAGGTCGCGGACGACCTGCTCGAACGCTTCAGCCTGGCCGATGCCGGCGGGCGCCGGGTGGCCACGTATTCCGGTGGCATGCGTCGCCGCCTCGACATCGCCATGAGCCTGATCGGCGACCCGCCGGTCATCTTCCTCGACGAGCCGACCACCGGGCTCGACCCCGAGGCGCGCATCGAGGTCTGGCACGAGATCCAGAAGCTCGCCGGCGGCGGGACGACGGTCTTCCTCACGACCCAGTATCTGGACGAGGCCGAGAAGCTGGCCGATCGGATCTCGATCCTGCACCAGGGCACGATCATCGTCTCCGGCACGCTGGCCGAGCTCAGGCAGCTGCTGCCGCCGGCCAAGGTCGAGTACGTCGAACGGCAGCCCACCCTCGAAGAGATCTTCCTGGCGATCGTCGGCAAGGAGAAGCAGCGATGACAACCCACGTCCTCAACGACACCGGCGTGATGCTCGGGCGTTCCGTACGACACGTGACCCGCAGCGTCGACACGATCATCACCGTCACGGTCATGCCCATAGCGTTCCTGCTGTTGTTCAGATACGTCTTCGGCGGGGCGATCCAGACCGGCACCGACAACTACACCAACTACCTGCTGCCCGGCGTGCTGCTCATCGCTGTCGCCAGCGGCATCTCGTACACGGCCTACCGTCTCTTCAACGACCTGCAGGGCGGCATCTTCGAGCGCTTCCACTCCATGCCGATCGCCCGGTCGTCCGTGCTCTGGGGGCACGTGCTGACGTCGCTGGTGTCCAACGCGATCTCGGTGGTCGTCATCATCCTGGTCGGCCTGGCCATCGGCTTCCGCACCTCGGCCGGGATCCTTTCCTGGCTCGCCGTGGCCGGCATCCTGGCCGTCTTCACCCTCGCCCTGACCTGGGTGGCGATGATCTCCGGTCTTTCCGCCTCCACACCGGACGGTGCGGCCGCCTTCTCCTACCCGATCATCTTCCTGCCCTTCATCAGCTCGGCCTTCGTCCCCACCGAGACGATGCCCGGCCCGGTGCGGGTCTTCGCCGAGAACCAGCCGGTCACCTCGATCGTCAACTCGATCCGGGCCCTGTGGGACCAACAGCCGGTCGGCAACGACATCTGGATCGCCCTCGCCTGGTGCGCCGGCATCCTGGTGGTGGCCTACTTCTTCGCGATGTCGGCCTACCGCCGCAAGATCGCCTGAGTCGCGCCACGTCGATGACGTGGCGCTGGCTACCGGTCGAATCCGTCAACCGACGGAGGCGGCCGGCAGCCGCCTGTTCCCAGCGTTTCGGCGGTCCGGGCCTACTCTCCTTGCCGCAGACTGTTCGCGGTGGCGAAGGAGCGGGCGATGATCTCGCGCAGCGCCGACTGGTCGGCCTGGTCGACCCGTTTGAGATAAAGGCAGCCCTTGCCGTGGGTGTGCGGCCCGAGGCGTTCGAGCAGATCCGCGTACGCCTCCAGGTAGCCCGTCAGGTACAGAACGGTCTGCGCCTTGCGGGGCGAGAACCCGATCGCAGCCACGTCGCCCTCGCGCCCCGACTGATATTTGTAGTGCCGCGACCCGAAGCCGATGATGCTGCTGCCCCACATCGCCGCCGGTTCCCCGGTGACCTCGCCCATCAGTGCGACAAGCAGCCGAGCGTCCCGCTGCCGCTGCTCATCGCCGACACTGTCCAGAAACTTCGCGACGTCGTCGTCCACAACCGCAGCCTCGCACAACCGCGCCCCGCTGTGGACAACCCGATCCGCTCCCAGTCGGCCGCAATAAAATAAAGACTGCCCCGGGTGGGCGGGGGTCAGGGTGGCGCACCAGCAAGATCCACGCCGCGAATCCGCTTCGGTGCGATCCGCGCGGGCATGATCCAGGTGGGCGCGGCGACTCGTCTTAACGTGGGGGTTCTAGGCTCGGCGGCATGACGCGCATCCTGCTGGTCTCGGGCAGCACCCGCGAGGATTCCCTGCACACCGCTGCCCTGCGCACCGCCGCCTGGTACGCGCCCGACGACATCAACGCCGGCCTGTTCGAGGGCCTGCGCAACGTGCCCGCGTACGTCCCGGGCGAACCGGAACCGCACGACACCGTCGTGCTGCTGCGTCACCAGGTGCGGATCGCCGACGCCGTGCTGATCAGTACCCCGGAGTACGTCGGCTCGATCCCGGGCGCGCTCAAGAACCTGCTCGACTGGCTGATCGAGGACGACCTGCTCGCCGGCAAGCCGGTCGCCTGGTTGTCGGTGGCTCACGCGAACGAGGACGACGGCGCTCGCGCCACCCTCGAGACCGTTTTAGATCATGCCAGCGCCAAGATTCTCCGGGCCGCCTGCATCCGGCTCCCGATCGACCCGGCGGCCGTTGATCACCAGGGCCTGGTCACCGATCCCCGCTTGCATCAGGCTCTGCTGGACGCCTTGCAGGGGCTGGCCCGGCTGCTCGCCCTCACCCAGGCCCCGCCACGCCCGGCCTGGCAGCACTACTCGAGCGTCTTCCCGGTGATCGAGCGCCGCGACGCACCGGGCTGGACGAACCGCTGACCCGCCCCGCGGTCCGGGCCGGCTGACCCTCCTGCGTCGTTGGCCCAAGTGAACGCGAGAATGGGCGGCGACGGGGGAGGATGGCAACGATGCGATCTCTGGATGCGACCGACGCGCGCATTCTGCTGGCCCTGGACGCCGACCCCGACGCCACCGTGGTCGCGCTGGCCGAGCGGCTCTCCATGTCGCGCAACACCGTGCAGGCCCGCCTGCGGCGCATGCGTGACTCGGGCGCCCTGGGGGCCTACTCGCGCCGGGTCGAGCCGGCCGCACTCGGCTATCCGCTGATGGCGTTCATGACGTTGTCGCTGAGCCAGCGCCAGGGCGACCTGGCCGCCCAGCAGATCGTCCGGATCCCCGAGGTGGTCGAGATCCTGGCCACCACCGGCGACGGCGACCTGCTGGTCCGCATCGTCGCCAAGGACACGGCCGACCTCTACCGGATCACCAACCTGGTCGTGGCCGCCCCGGGCGTCGTCCGCACGTCGACGTCGATCGTGCTGCACGAGGTCGCTCCGCACAGCGTCGACGGCCTGCTGCGCCGGCATACCTCGAACCCGGATTAGTCACGCTCTGTCATCGGTGGCGTAAAGGCATTACGCTGATCCGCGGTTGTTCGCGATTGCGCACTTGATCGTTTGATCAATTGGCGCGCGATCCCGGCGACAGTTCCGGGTGGACGATCCACAGAGCCTGGACCAGGGGTAATACGCACGGTGTCTAGTACTCGCAGTCATGAACACTTTGTTGGGCCGAGGGACGAATCCTCGCCGATGATTGCAAGTTGCACACCAAAACGGGCACTCGGCACGTCCGGTAGATGAATTGGCACATTCAATCGGACCCTACGCATTGTCGTAACGAGGTCACGCTTCGTACAGTGATGGTCAACAATCATCGATCAAGATGAGTGCGACAAGCGGGCCGACCTGGCGGCGGCCTGCGGGGGAGCCGACATGCTTATCAAAGTCATCGACCGGATCACCGACCAAGCCGTCCACGAAACAATGTGGACCATGTACCGGGATGCTTTCGAAGAGCTGAACCACCTGGCTGTGCAGCGGCACCTGATGACCCGCGACGAGTTCGACGCGGTAATGGCGGACACCCGGGTCGACAAGTATCTCGCCCTCGATGACGACGGCACGATCTGCGGCGTGGCCACGTACACGAACGATCTCGATGCGGTGCCCCTGATCGCACCGCAATACTTCGAGCGGCACTGGCCGGAGCAGTACAACGCTCACAAGATCTGGTACATCGGCTTCGTCGCGGTCAGCCCGCACGCGCAGGGCCGGGAGGCGTTCGGCCAGCTGGTGGAGCAGATGTACATGGTGGCGTCGGCCCAGAACGGCCTGGTCTGCCTCGACATCTGCAACCACAACGACGAGGTGCGGCGGATGTCCCGGGTGTTCCGGATGATGGTGAGCCGGCTCAGCGACAACATGAAGTTCACCCGCATCGACCAGCAGTCGTACTGGCTGTACGAGTTCCCCGCGGCAGCCTGAGCCCGAAGACCCCCGCACACAGCGCGGCAGGCCGTCCCGAGAGGTGACGGTCTGCCGCGGAGCTGGGGGGAAACCTTCAGGTCATAGGCGACCTCCACATCGTTCCAACGTGTGTTCCTTTCCTTCCCTCGCGGTGGGGGAACCGGCGTGGGAAAGCTCAGTAGGGATAACCGCTGCGGGCGCCCACCGGATCGGCGTGCAGGGCCCGCAGCGTTGAACTATCGGGGACGACATTCACCCGCCCCTCGGTGCCGCGGCCGATTGCCGCGTACACCTCGGGTCGCGCGGCCCGCATGATCAGTGCCCAGACGAAGCCGACCAGGGCGATGGTGAGATAGAGCGCCGGAATCAGCCACTGGAACGGCGAGTTCCCGTCGACCTGCAACAGTTCGCCGAATCCGATGCACGTCGCGGCCAGGACGATGGTGAGCAGCAGGAAGGCCGTCGCCGGTGCGACGTACGCCTTCCAGAAGCTCTCGCCGCGCCTGTTCCTCATGAAGAACGCCAGGACCGAAGCCGAGGCTGCCCACATGAGGATCAGCACCCCGAGGCCGCCGATCGTGGTGAGCCACGCGAACACGAAGACCAGCGGGTCGGAGCCGACGAGCGCGTACAGGCTGAGCACGATGATCGCCAGCACGCTCTGCGTGATCGAGCCGAGCAGCGGAGCGCCCGTACGGGGGTGAGTGCGCCCCCACGCGGCCGGCAGCACGCCTTCGCGCCCGAGGGCGAACTGGTAGCGCGACACCGCGGCGTGGAACGCCAGCAGGGCGGCGAACACGCTCGTCAGGAACAGGACGTAGCCGATGTCGACCAGGAAGCTCGGCAGGTGTGGCCCGACGAGCGTGAACACGAGATCGGTCTCGTGCTGGGCGGCTCGGGCGGCGATCTGATCGGGCCCCGTGCTGACCGACATTGCCCAGGCCGAGAGGGCGCACAGCACGCCGGCCAGGATCACCGCGATGTGGGTGGCCCGGGCGATCGTACGCTTGGGGTCCTTGGCCTCTTCGGAGAGCACGACCGTGGCCTCGAAGCCGACGAAGCCCGCGATCGCCAGCACCAGCAGGATGCCGACCACCGGGGTGGCCAGCGGGGCCGGGGAGAACTGCGAGAACGTGATGTGACCGTCGGCCGGGTTGCTGATCATCACGAGGTCATAAATGATCACGATGGCGATCTCGAGAACGAGCAGGACCGCCAGGACCTTGCCGCTCAGGTCGACCCAGAGCAGTCCGAGGATCGCGACGGCGAACCACGCCGCTATCGCGCAGGCGTACCACGGCACGGTGAAGCCGAACGCCGCCAGAATGCCGCTGGCGACCGAGCCGAACAACCCGAAGAGGCCGATCTGCATGAGTGAGTAGGCGGGCAGCGCGACGAACGCCGCGCCCACGCCGATGACCCGGCCCAGACCATGACTGATGTACGAGTAGAAGGCGCCGGTGTTGACGATGTGCCGGCTCATGGCGACGAAGCCGACGGTGAACAGGGACAGCAGACCCGCCGTCACGAGGTAGGCGATCGGCACCGCGGTGCTGCCGATGATCGCGTAGATCGTCGTGATCGCACCGATGATCACGGTGAGCGGCGCCGCGCCCGCCACGCCGAAGAACACCACCGAAGGTACGCCCAGCCTGTTCTTGGCCAGCGCCTTCGAGACGATGTCCGGCTCTTCGGGTTCCATACGTGACACGAGCATCCTTCCGGCCCAATGATCAGAGTTGTTGCGCCCGAGATGGTGGCGCCCAGTGCCGCTCACCTGCGGCCGACTGTCACGACCGAGCCCACGGAGGCCTCGGTGTACTCGACGAGCTCCCGAAGGTCTGACGGGAGCGACCCCACGGCGCTGGGCAGCGACTGGAAAGCGTGCCGGTGTGCCTCGAAGTCGTAGAGAACGTGCCGGGTGAGCCCGGTGGCAGCCACCAGGCCGATCAGCACCCTGTCACTGATGTTCATGCCGATGCCGCGGACCAGCAGATTGGCCAGCCGGGCGGGCGCCCAGGCGGCGGCGTTGCGCTGTGCGGCGCTGTTCGGCATATAGAGGGTCTCGGTGGCCGAGAACATGCGCCGCCGGGTGACCGGCTCGACCGCTCCCAGCCGGGAGAGTCGTTCCCCGACCCTGATCGCCGCGTCCTGCGAGAGGAAGGCCAGCCACACCCGGACGTCCCGGTGTTGCGGCTGTGCGATCAGGAGGTCGAGAATGTCGTGCGCGAGCGCGTCCGTCGGAGGATGCCGGTCGAGGATGAGGAGATCTCCGTCCGAGATCCCGATCCGTCCTTCGAGGATCAGCTCGCCGAGCAGTGCGGCGGCCAGGCCCAGGCCGGTCGCACGTGGATGGAGTCGGGACCGGCCGGTGCGGTCCTCGTGTGCGATCAGGAAATACTGGTCAGCCAACACGCCGCCACGCCCCTTACGACAACGTCTGGTTCTTCGGTCAGATCTGCCAGTGCCATCGTGGCCGCGATGATCACTGTGGGTACAAAACGCTGTGACTCGATGTCCGCGCATCATGTACCCGGCCGAAGGGCCAATACAAGAAGGCTAGTACTTTTTGTTTGGTGCGCCGTGTTTGGATCATGGAGGCCTGACCCGTACTATCGGTCTCATCAGGACCGAGGGAGTCCAGGTGTCCGTTGATGAAGGGCCAACCCTGCGCCGTCGCCGTCTGGGCGCGGAACTCAAGCGGTGCCGTGAGGCCGCGGGGCTGACGCAAGAGAACGTCTCGAGGCATTTCGAGTGGCACGCTGCCAAAGTCACGCGCATCGAGACCGCGCGCGTTGCGGTGACGCCACGTGACGTCAAAGATCTCCTGACGCTGTACGGCGTGGGCGATCAGGACTATCGGGAGGCGCTGGTCGAACTGGCCAGGCTGTCCCGCGAGCGAACATGGTGGACGGACTACCGGGACATCATGCGTCCCGGCAACTTCGTCGGCCTGGAAGCGGCGGCCGCTGCCATGCGGGCCTGGGAACCGATCATCGTGCCGGGGCTCCTGCAGACCGAGGCGTACATGCGGGCGCTGATCCGCACCGGCCGGTCGAACGAGTCCTCACAGCAGACGGACCGCCGCGTCAATCTGCGTCTCACCCGGCAGAGCCGGCTGCGCGGCGAGCGGCCCCTCGAACTCACCGCCATCATCGACGAATCGGTGGTGCGGCGGGTGGTGGGCGGTGACGAAGTGATGAACGAACAGCTTCGGCACCTGGTCGAGGTCGGCCAATTACCGAATGTGCTGGTGCAGATTCTGCCGTTCAGCGCTGGTGAGCACACGTTCCTCGGCGGTTCGGCGGCGCTATTGGAGTTCCGGGAGACCACCCATTTGGATGTTGTCTATCTTGAAGGTCTTGCGGGAGACTACTACGAGGAGCAACCCTCCGAGGTTGCCCGTTACCGGCAAGAGTTCGAGCGTTTGAGTGCCCGGGCGCTGGATGCCCGAATGACCATCAAGATGATCGAGAGCCTGCTCGTCGCGTAGTGCCCTCGAGAAAGACAACCGCATACGAAGGGGGGTGCTTGAGTTGCTCACGCACCAGCCAAATGCTGCAGTTCTCACCGCTGCGGTCTGGAAGAAGGCCAGCCGCAGCAACGGCAACGGCGGTAACAACTGTGTCGAGGTGGCTTTCCTCGACCAGGGCGTCGCCGTCCGGGACAGCAAGGACCGCTCCGGTCCTGCGCTGATGTTCACTCCGGCGGAGTGGACGGCCTTCGTGGACTCGGCCAAGGATGGCGAATTCGACCTCCATTCCTGATAGCCGAGCCTACCGATAGGCACGCACCGATGGGAAGTGCCTACGCAAAGTCAACTTCTCCGGCGTGAGTTCTACCGGGTGCCGTGGCTCTGCTCACCAAGTGTCGCGGCACCCGTACTCTGAATAACATTTCCGCGCCGTTTCGGAGGCGCGGAATTTTTCGTGCCCGTCACCCTATTCGGTGAATGTTCGGGGCGCGGACAAATTCCGTTCGATGCATCGTTGCCGGGCGATGCACGGTCGGTGGTTCGCGGTCCGCGTTCGCGGTTCGTGGGGAAAGGCGGAAATGCCGCACAGCCCGGGCTGTGCGGCATTTCGCTGTGGATAACTCGATCGGTGTGCCGGTGATGTGCGTAGGGTGAGCGCCTGTTCCCTTGGGTGGGCGGGGGAGGCGGTGGCACCCCGGAAGATCAGCGTCAGCCGCGGCCGAAGTTCTGGGTCCAGTACGGGGTGCCGCTGGACGTGCGGACGAGGCCCACGCCGACGGCCGTGCTGGCGCAGTTCAGGATGTTCTTGCGGTGGCCGGCGCTGTTCATCCAGGCCGCGACGACCTGCTGCGGGGTCTTGTAGCCGTAGGCGATGTTCTCGGCCGCGGCGTCCCGCTTCGGGTAGCCGGCCCGCACCTCGCGGGTGACGAAGTTGCTGCCGTCGGAGCCGGTGTGGTCGAAGAAGCGGTTCTTCACCATGTCCGTGCTGTGGGCACGGGCGGAGGCGATCAGGCGGTCGTCGATCCGGAGGGCCTTGCAGCCCCGGGTGGAGCGCTCGGCGTTGGTCAGCTTGACGACCTCGGTCTCGTACGCGACCTGGTCGACGGCGACCGCGGGCTTCTTCTTCGGGGTACCGGCGGTGGCGGCCGCGAAAGCGGGGGCGCCGACCATGGTGGGTACGGCGATCAGAGCGGCGGTGACGACGGCGCGGCGGACGAAACGCTTCAAGGGTGTGCCCTCTCGTTCGGTGTCTGTCACCGGTACCGATCGGGGCGGGCACGATCGGATGAAGAAGGGGACCCGGAAGGCAACGCGAGGCAACGCAGCCGCTACCGGCGGAGGCGAAATGTCCTGTTCAAAGGGCAGCGCAAGAGGCGGGGCCGGCGCGCATGCGCCGGCCCCGCAGTGCGGGAAGGGCTAGACGGTCAGGGTCCAGGTGTTGATGTAGCCGGTGTCGCGGGCGTACGTGTCCTGCACCCGCAGTTGCCAGGCGCCGTTCGCGGTCTCGCTCGACAGGTTCTTGGTGTACGTCGTGTTGACGTTGTCGGCGCTGTCCGAGGTCGAGGTCGGCTTGAGGTTGTAGACCGTTCCGTCCGGAGCCACCAGGTCCACCCGCAGGTCACCGCGGTACGTGTGGACGATGTTGACCGCGATCGTCGAGGTCGCCGAGGCGGCGCGGGCGCAGCCGCTGATCGTGATGCCGCTGTTCACCGCGGCGCCCGCGTCCGGGATCGTCACGTCGGTGGCGTTGGTGCCCGAGCAGCCGGTCGTGGGCGGCGGGGTGGTGGTGGGCGGCGGGGTGGTGCCTCCGCCCGTGCAGGTCGGGTCGGCCGTCTGGGCCGGCACGTTCACCGCGTCCCAGGCCGCCTTGACGGTGTTGAACTCGGTGCAGCTGTTCGGGAAGAGGTTCTTGGCCGCCGTCAGCGTCCAGGTGCGGTACTTCAGGTACGAGGAGCTGGAAGTCTTGATCAGCATCGCGTTGTACATGATCTTCATGGCGTTCTGGATGCCGAGGCCGGTGATGGCGCCCGAGCCGCTGCACCGGGTGCTGGCGGGCTGCCCGTTGGTGGGGTTGGTGCCCTCAGCCATCAGGTAGAACCAGTGGTTGCCGGGACCGGCCGCCGCGTGCACCTCGGAGCCGGGGGTGCTGCTCGAGTAGCAGTTGCTGTCACCCGCGAGCGAGGGGTTGTACATGTACCGGATCGGGCCGCTGCCGACCAGGTTGACCTCCTCGCCCACCTGGTAGTCGGGGGCGTCGTTGGGGTTGTTGATGAACCACTCGGTCGCCGCGCCGATGGTGTCGGCGACGAACTCCTGGGTGCCCGAGCGCGAGATGCCGCCGGGGGTGGTGTCGTCGATGCCGTGAGCCAGCTCATGACCGACCACGTCGGCCGAGGCGATCCACTGGTTGGCGGTGTTCTTGCCGATCTGGATCTGGGTGCCGTCGTAGTACGCGTTCTGGTCGTTCAGGCCGACCCGGATCGGCCACGCGCCGCCGCTGCCGTTCGGGCCGTTGCGGCCGAGCCACGAGGAGAGCATCGCGTACTGCTTCTGCGCCACGTAGAAGGCGTCGACGCAGCCCGTTTCCTTGTTCGTGCCGGTGCCGTTGCCCCACACGTTGTCCGAGCCGCTGAATGTCGTGTTGTTGGCGGCGTCCTGACAGCGGATCGCGGTGTGGCTCGGGTCCTGCAGCGTGTAGGTCGAACCCGACTGGGTGGTGTCGATCGCGACGGCCCCGTTGATCCAGCCGGTGCCCGTGCCGGCAGCCTCGGTGACGTGCTCGGTGGTGCGCAGCACCTCTCCGGTGGCCGCGTCGACAGCGACGGTCAGGCGGCTCGGACCCTCGGCGCCGGCGCCGGCGACCGTGGTCTCCCAGGCCAGCGCGGCGGCCTCGCCTTCCTCGGCGAGCACGACGAGGTTCGTACCCTCGACGTCCTTGACCGTCTTGAGCTGCGCCCGGGCAGTCGTGGCCGCGGCGGCGCTCGTGATCTTGGCGGCCGTGGAGAGTTCACCGATGGGGCTGCTCTGCGCGACCGAGGTGGCCTTGGTCCGGCCGGCCGCGTCGGTCACCACGACGAAGTCACCGCCGCGGACCGGAAGGCCGTTGTAGGTGCGCTCGTAGGGCACGTAGTTCAGGCCCGACGACTGGATGACCTTCTTCCGCAGGAAGGTCTCGTTCGAGCCGGCGTGCAGGATCGAGGGACGGCTCGCGACCAGGGCGTCGGCCTTGTTCGCGGCCAGCGTCGCGGCGGCTGCGGGATCCTGCGGCGCCGCGGTGGCGGGCCCGGTGACCGCGACCATGGCGCCGGCGGCCGCGGTTCCGGCGGCCAGCGCGATGATCAGAGGGGTTCGACGTTTCACGCGGGTGCTCCTTTCCCGTCCCGGGGGTGGGAACGGGCTCAAGTCACATCGGAGGACATTCGACTTTCGTCGGAAGACTTGAGGAGACGCTAGGCATCGATGGGCGTCGCCGAATCAGGGAAAACCCTTGCGCCTTCGCGCAGGCCGGGCATGATCCAACCGGGTGAACGTGCATTCAAGTTCGCACTGTGTAATCTGATGAGTTCGTAAAGTGACATGCTCTCCTCTGGCAGGGCCCCCTCCGGTCAGGCATCATGACCGGACAGCGTCCCTTCAGGAGTGTGTGATGACCTCACAACTCGAGCTCGCGGCCCGTACCGCGTTCGCCCAGGTGCTCACGGCCTGGCGGACCCGTCGTGGCCTCAGCAAGAAGCAGCTTGCCGCGTCGATGGGCTACCACCCGTCCTACATCAGCCACGTGGAAAGCCTGCGCCACCACCCGACCTTCGAGTTCGCCTGCCGCGCCGAGGCGGTCCTGGCGAGCGGGGGTGAAATCATTTCGCGGTACGAGCAGTGCCGGCAGGCCGCCGGCGAGCCCACACCGGTCCCGGTCGTCCGCAGCGACTACGAACCCAGCCCGATGCTGCCGGCCACCCTGGTCATCGAGGAGGAGAACGCCACCCTCGCGTACGCCGACGGGTGGTATTCCTCGCGGGTCGAGCGCGTCGTCCGCAACGTGGGGGACAGGCCCGTCACGTGCTACCCGGTGCGCGTCGACGTCGACCGCTTCCCCGACCAGCCCGGCGTCTCCCGCCAGCTCTACCACGAGAGCCCGCTGCAGCTCTCCGACCTCGACTTCCAGGCCTCCGTGGGCGATGACCGCCCGGAGCCCATGGAGGTGCGGGTGACGCGCTCCTCCGACGCGTACCTGAAAATGGTTCTGGTCTTCGGCAACGCGAGGGCGCGATTCCCGCTCTATCCGGGCGAGCGCACGCGCGTGACCTACTCGTACCGGGTGCCGGCCAACCTGTGGGGCCAGTGGTTCCAGCGCGACATTCGCTTCCCGACCCGGGCGCTGACGATGTCGCTGCGGCTGCCGGCCTCGATGGGCGCCGAGGTGAGTGCCGAGAGCCTTTCGTACGCGGGGATCAAGGGTTTCTCGCCGACCGAGTCGCCCGGTGAGAACGGCACGGTCGTCTACACGCTGCGCCTGCGCGAACTGCTGCTGACCAGCCAGATCCGGTTGCGCTGGCGGTTCGACGAGCCGGCGTCCAGCGGATGGGCCGACCTGGCCGCCTGACGCCTCCAGCCGGCTCGGCGGCCGTGTCGCATGGC
Organism: Paractinoplanes hotanensis; assembly: GCF_023717965.1. Lineage (NCBI taxonomy): Bacteria > Bacillati > Actinomycetota > Actinomycetes > Micromonosporales > Micromonosporaceae > Paractinoplanes > Paractinoplanes hotanensis. The sequence continues at coordinate 161,971 of NZ_JAMQOL010000015.1, forward strand.
CGTCAGCTGGTGTGCCGGGCGGGTGGTTTGTGGCCTCGTACGGCCCAGGCGGACGCGGTCAGTGGGATCGTTCCGTCCGGGGCCGTCGGCAGGGTCGCGCGCAGGCGTTCGCGGATAGCGGCCTGCTCGGCGGTGGTGAGCGTGGCCAGGTAGGCCGGGGCCGCGCCCTGCCCGCCCAGGAAGGGCTGCCAGAAGTCGTCGAAGCCGGCGAAGACGGTCGGGATCTCGATCGCGCGCGTGACGACGTCGTCCAGACCCGCCGCGCTCCACGCGTCGCGCAGGGCTGGCTCGCGGCAGATCGGGAAGCGCGGCCCCTCGTCCTTGTCGGCGGCGGCCGGGACCACCTCGGCCGCCGCGTCCCAGAAGTGGCGCATCATGCGCATTCCGGCGTCGTAATCCCAGACGTATGAAGCCACGATCGCTCCCGGGCCGGCCACGCGCACGAACTCGGCGACCGCTCGCTCCGGCCGCGGGACGAAGTTGAGCGCCAGCCCGCTGACCACGGCATCGACGCCCCCGCCGCGCAGTGGAAGGGCCGCCGCGTCCCCCGCCACCCGGTTGGCCGGCGCTGTGCGCAGGAAGCTGCGGGACGGATCAACCCCGATCACCGCGGCGGGAGCCGCACCGCCGAGGATCGTGCTGGTCAGCGCCCCGGTGCCGCAGCCGGCGTCCAGCCAACGGGCCCCGGCGGGCACCCCCAGCCAGCCAACGAACTCGGCAGCGACCTGGCGGCTCCAGCGGCCGACATAAGCCTCGTAGGCGGCGCCGAGCTCCCAGACGTCTGAGGTCATGCGCCGACTCTGCCCCACCCGACCCGCGGAATCGACCCCTGATCGCTCGTTGGATTTTGCTGGGTGCCACCGCCTCCCCCGCCCACCCAAGGGACAGGGGGAGAGTAGGCGGCGGGGAAGGCGGGACGCGGAGCGTTGTCCACAGCGGGATGGGTGGGGTGACCGGGTGCTGCGGTCGTCCACAGGGCGGCGGGGCTCAGACTTGACGGTCTCGGCCGGCCAGGTAACCGGCGATGATCTGGGGAACCATCAGCAGGACCATCAGCGCCAGCGGGGCGCGCCAGCCGTCGGTGGCGTCGTGCAGGGCGCCGACCAGGAACGGGCCGGGGATGGCGAAGACGTAGCCGACGCTCTGGGCGAAGGCGGAGAGCTTGACGACCGTGGCGGGGGTGCGGCCGCGGAGGGCGATCATCGTCAGGACCAGCGGGAACGCGGTGTTGACGATGCCCAGGAGCACGGCCCAGAGCCAGGGGGCGGCCGCCGGGTCGTACCAGAGACCGCCGTACCCGGCGATGCCGAAGACACCCAGGCCGACGGCTATCCAGCTCTGGCTGCGCACGCGGCCGGCGTACGCGGAAAGCGCGAACCCCAGCGGCACCCCCAGGAACGACGTGACCGCGAACAGCACGCCGGCCTCCTCGGCCGAGACGCCGGCGTCGCGGTAGATCTGCGGGAGCCAGCCGATGATCACGTACGCGGAGGTCGACTGCATGCCGAAATAGACTGCCAGCGCCCAGGCCACCGCGGTGCGGCTCAGCCGTACGGGAACCTCGGTCGTGACCTCGGCCGTGCGCACGATCGGCTCGCGGGCCAGCGGCAGCCAGGAGGGCACGGCCAGCACGGCGACCACGGCCCAGCAGGCCAGCCCGAGGCGCCAGTCACCGCCGAACGCGTGCTCGCTGAGCGGGACGGTGGTCGCGGCGGCGGTGGTCGCGCCGACGTTCAGGGCGACCGTGTAGAGGCCCGTGGTGGCGCCGACGCGGTCCGGGAAGCGCTCCTTGACGACCGATGGCAGCAGCACGTTGACCACCGCGATGCCGGCCAGCGCGACCAGGCTCAGCAGCAGGAAGAGCACGGTGCCGGGCGCGAACGGACGCACCGCCAGGCCGGCCGCGAGCACCACCAGGCCGACCAGGATCACCCGCGAGGCGCCGAAACGCCGGGCCAGGCGGGGCGCGGTCAGGCCGACTGCCGCGAAACACACCACCGGTACGGAGGTGAGCAGGCCCGCCATCGTCGAGCTCATGCCCAGGCCGTCGCGGATCTCGTCGAGCACCGGGCCGACGCTGGTCACCGCCAGCCGCAGGTTCACCGCGGCCAGCAGCAGAGCCACCAGGGCGACCCGGCGGCTGCTCTTCTTGGTCAGGTCTACGGACGCAGTCACCACTTACACATCATCGACTGCCCGAAACCCGGCTCACGACCGGTCTTGCTCCTGTTCCACCTGCTGGTTCCACTCGCGCTTGGAACTCTGCCAGCCGTCCTCGTTCAGGCCGCGGCGCCAGTAACCCGAGATCGACAGCTGGTCCATCGGGATGGCGAGCTCGTTCTTCAGGTAGCGGCGCAGATCCTTGACGAAGTTGGCCTCGCCGTGCACGAACGCCTGCACCCGGCCGGCCGGGAACTCGTACGCGCGGACGGCCTCGATCAGCGCCTCGCCGACCGGGCGGCCGCCGCGGTGCAGCCAGGTGATCTCGGCGTCGCCCGGGCACTCCAGCTTCTGCTCCTCGTCGGCGCCCTCCACCTCGATGAACGCGCGGACGGGAGCGTCGGCCGGCATGCCCTCGAGCGCGGCCGCGATGGCGGGCAGAGCGCTCTCGTCGCCGGCCAGCAGGTGCCAGTCGCTGTCGGCGCTGGGCGCGTAGCCGCCGCCCGGGCCCATGAAACGGAACGGGTCGCCCGGCTTGGCGGCCACAGCCCACGGGCCGGCGATGCCCTCGTCGCCGTGCACCACGAAGTCGATCCACATCTCGGGGATGGCCGGAAGCCACTTGCGGACCGTGTACGTGCGGACAGCGGGCCAATCCGGCCGAGGCACCGTCTCGCGGATCCGGCCCATGTCGAACGGCTCGGGGTAGACCACACCCGGCAACGGGAACAGCGCCTTGACGTAGTGGTCGGTGCAGGAGCCCGCCTCGATGCCGCGGAGGCCCTCGCCGGTGAACACCACCCGGACCATGTGCGGGGTGAGCTGTTCCACCCGGCTGACGACCGCTTCGGTCGCCGCCCGTGCCGGCCTGTCAGCCATTGCTGAACCCTCTTCCTTCGCCTACCGGGTCGTCGGCTGGTAAGGTTACCCTCACTTTTCCGATCGCAGGTGCCGGCGGGATTCTCGGCACACGAAAAGGGCGGCCCGCGAACCGCGGACCGCCCCTCGTTCTCGTGCCGGTTACTCCCAGGTGCTGCCCGGGAGGCGGCGGCGCCGGGTCAGCGCCATGATGATCAGGCCGATCATCAGCAGGACCGCCGCGCCGCCGACCACCGCGACCGTATTGTTGCCGGTCTTGGCGAGCAGGCTGCCGTCGTCCTTCTTGGCGCTCTCGGCCTGCACCTGGGCGACCTGTTCGGCCACGGGCGCCTTGTTGCCGGAGTTGAACTGGCCGTCTTCGTACGTGTAGTCGTTGCCGCCCGCCGCGGCCGCGCTGCTGCTGCTCGCGCGCGGCTTCGGGGCCTTCGTCGCGGGCGGGGCCTCGTTCTGGTTGTTCTCGTTCGCGTTGTCGCTGTTATCGCTGTTGTCGCTGTCATTGCCGCTGTTCGCGTTGCCGCCGGTGGCCGGCTTGGTGGTCGCCGGAGCCTTCGTGGTGGTCGGCTTGGTCGTGGTGGCCGGCTTGGTCGGGTCGGGGGTGAAGTCGTCCTTCACCGTCGGCGCCGTGGGGTTGTTAACCGGGGGCTTGGTCGGCTTGGTCGGCGCGACGGTGCTGTTGGGGTTGCCCGGCGTACCGCCGTTGCCCCCGTTGTCGCCGCCGCCGTTGTTACCGCCGCCGTTGTTACCGCCGCCGTTGTCGCCGCCGCCACCGTTGCGGACGGTGATGCGGACCGAGTCGATCGCTGGGGTCTGATTGGCGCGGACCATCATCGGCACGCGGTGGGAGCCGTCACCGGCCCACGAGGCGCACTGCGCGGTTCCCTCGGCCGGCACGCCCGGCACGGCGATGGTCACCTCGTCGGGGGTGGCGCCACCCTTGCTGTCCTCGGTGGCGACGAAGAAGGCCGGCACCGGGTCGGGCTGGGGCGCCTCGTTGGTGTTCTCGAGCATGCGGCACGCGGTGTGGAAGTGGCCGCGGACGAGACCGCCCCGCAGCACCGAACTCTCCACGTAGTAGCCACCCTTGCCGGCCGCGAGGAAGCGGTCGCGGATCAGGTTGCGGGTGCTGACCTTCAGCGAGAACGGCGTGTTGGGCGCGACCGCGACGGGCGCCTCGGTGATCAGCAGGCTCGGGTTGTCCTTGGCCTCGCCGATCTCACCGAACTCGGTGGAGACACAGCGGCTGCCCAGCTGGAAGCCGTCGTGCGGCGTCAGATTGCTGTCGACACACGTGTCGGTCAGGATCACCTGGCCGTTGACGACCTTGCCGGCGCCACTGCCCTCGGGCCGGTCGTTCTCGGCGGCGCCCGACAGCGAGGCGAAGCCGACGGCCGCACCCAGGGCGGCGATCACCGCTCCGGCCGCGAACAACCGTCGGTTGCGTCCCGACGGCGTGGCGGCCGCGCGGCGGTAAGCAGACCTACGCATGCGTCATACCTCAATCTTCGCGGAATCCACCCGGCCCAAATTCCGACCGGCTCCCCGACGGTAAGAGCCACCCCGTCGGAATGCAATTCCGCCAGCGAACTTGATGAATTCTTAGCCCAGACTTAAAGAAAAAATATGGGTGACCCGCCGAACCCTCGGCATCCTCCGAACGGCCGATGTCCAGGGTTCAACCAAGATCGCAAAAACTTGGCTGAGCTGGGACTTCTTCGCTGGGCCCTCCGGTGACGCTCCGGGGTCGGCCGACGACGGGTCCGCACCAAGAAATGTAATGCATGGTAGACCGGATGCGCCTTGGAACAAGCTGGGAAAACGGTTCCCGCAGCTTATCGGCGCGATTCTCCGGCAATTTCCGCCGGTCGGCCGGCGCCCGCGCGGAGCGCTGTCAGGGCCAGATGCCGCGGGCGCGGTACACGTCGCGGAGGACTGTCAGGCGGTCGGTCATGATGCCGTCCACGCCGAGATCCAGCAGGCGGATCATCTCGGCGGGGTCGTCGATCGTCCACACGTGGACCTGCAGGCCCAGGCGGTGGGCCAGGGCCAGGAAGCGGCGGTCGACCACGGTGATCCGGCCGAGGCGCGGGGGGACCTGGACGGCGGCCACCGACGAGGGCAGGCGCAGGGGTGCGCCGATCAGCGAGGCCAAGCGCAGGCGGGTCACCGACCGGGAGCCCATGGACGTGGCGATCGCCGGGCCGGCCAGTGCGCGGACCGCGGCCAGGCGGCGGTCGCTGAAGGAAGCCAGCAGGACGCGGTCGGCGGCGCCGGAGCGCAGGATCGTGTCGACGGTTGGCGCCACGCCCGGGTCGGCCTTGATGTCGATGTTGAAGCGGATCTCGGGCCAGGCGGCCAGGACCTCGTCGAGGCGGGGGACGAGGGCGGCGCCGGCTATCCGGACGGACTGGAGGCCGGACCAGGTCAGGTCGGAGATGCGGCCGGCCTGGCCAGTCACGCGGTCGAGGGTGGAGTCGTGGAAGACGACCGCTACGCCGTCGGCGGTGGCGTGCACGTCGGTCTCGACGTAGCGGTAGCCGAGCTTCACGGCGCGCTCGAAGGCTTCGACCGTGTTCTCGTCGCCGTCGGCCGCGCCGCCGCGGTGGGCGAACGCCAGGGGCGTCGGGGCGTCGAGGAAGGGCACGAGCCGATCGTAGGGCCGCCCCGATCACGTGCCGCTGGGGAGGCGGCGTCATCCGGCCCGGAGCGGCGCAGGACTCACCGGTGTCGCGACCGGATGGCCGGCGGCGACAAAACGGCTGATAAGCGCAGCCCAGACTTTGATCTATGGGGCTGCCTTTGTTGCACTGAGGTAAAAGTCTGTTGTTGACATTGACCGACGCCACCGGGACTGATGATTCTTTGTCCACGGCTCGGCGGAAGGTGGCGCACACTGGAAACCATCGAGTACGACGTGGTGATCATCGGCGGTGGTACGGCCGGGTCGGTCGTTGCGTCGCGGCTGTCGGCCGATCCGGGGTTGCGCGTCGGCGTGGTCGAGGGCGGGCCTTCCGACGTGGGTGACCAGGCGATTCTTCGGTTGCGCAACTGGCTCGACCTGCTCGAGGGCGAGTACGACTACGACTATCCGATCGTGCCGCAGGCGCGCGGCAACTCGCATCTGCGGCATGCCCGGGCGCGGGTGCTGGGCGGCTGTTCGTCGCACAACACCATGATCAGTTTTCTGCCACCGCCCGGCGATTTCGCGGACTGGGTCGACGCGGGCGCCACCGGGTGGTCGTACGAGGAAATGGCGCCCCTGTGGAAGCGGCTGGCGGTGAACATCACCCCGGTAGCCGAGCGTGACCGCAACCCGTTGACCGAGGATTTCGTCACTTCTTGTCACACTGCCCTGGGGGTCCCGATCCACGAGGACTTCAACGCCGCGCCGTTTGCCGACGGCGTCGGGTTCTTCCCCGTGGGCTACTACCCCGAGACGGGCGTCCGCTCCTCGGCCTCGGTCGCCTACCTGCACCCGCATCTCGACCGGCCCAACCTGACGATCCACACCGAGCACTGGGCGTTCCACCTCGATCCGGAGAAGGGCGTTCTGGTCCGGAGCGGCACGACGACCAAGCTCATCAAGGCACGACATGAATACGTGCTGTGCGCGGGCGCCATCGACACTCCGCGACTGCTTCTGCTGTCCGGCATCGGGCCGGCGGCCGAGCTGCAGAAGCTCGGCATCGCCGTGCAACGGGACCTGCCGGGCGTCGGCGAGAACCTGCTCGACCACCCGGAGTCGCTGATCCTGTGGGAGGCGAGCCGCCCGATCCCGCCGATGTCGGCCATGGACTCGGATGCGGGACTCTTCGTGCGCCGCGAGCCGGGCGCCACGCGTCCCGACCTGATGTTCCACCTGTATCAGATCCCGTTCACGTTCAACACCGAGCGGCTCGGCTACGACGTGCCCGAACACGGCTTCGGCATGACGCCCAACGTGCCCCGTCCCCGCAGCGCCGGCCGGCTCACCCTGGCCGACGCCGACCCGGCGACCAAGCCGCTGCTCGACTTCCGCTACTTCACCGACCCCGAGGGCTACGACGAGCGGACGATCGTGGACGGGCTGCGCCTGGCCCGGGAGGTGGCGGCGACCGAGCCCTTCGCGTCGTGGATCGCCCGGGAGATCGCGCCCGGGCCCGCGCTGCGAACCGATCAAGAGCTTTCCGCGTACGGGCGAGCCGCGCACCACACCGTCTATCACCCCGCCGGCACGTGCCGGATGGGCGCCGCCGCGGACGAGCAAGCGGTCGTGGATCCCGAGTTGCGGCTGCGCGGCGTGCCCAACGTCCGGATCGCCGACGCCTCGATCTTCCCGCTCATGCCCTCGGTGAATCCGATGGTGACCGTGCTGATGATCGGCGAACGAGCGGCCGACCTGATCCAGGCCGAGCTGACCGGACACTAGGGACCAGGGGACCGGGATGACACCGATGATCGCGGTAGCGGATCTGTGGAAGGTGTTCGGGCCTCGAGCCGACCGGGTCGTGGGTACGCCGCTGGCCGAGCTTTCCCCGGCTGAGCTGCGGACCCGGACGGGCTGCCTGGCCGCCGTACGCGATGTCAGCTTCGACGTGCGGCCGGGTGAGGTCTTCGTGGTGATGGGCCTGTCCGGCAGCGGGAAGTCGACGCTGGTCCGCTGCCTGACCCGGCTGATCGAGCCGACCAGCGGCGAGATCAGCATCGGCGGCGAATCGGTGCGGGCGATGGGCCCGAAGCGCTTGCGGGAGCTGCGCCGCCGACAGGTCGCGATGGTGTTCCAGCACTTCGGGCTGTTGCCGCACCGTCCGGTGCTCGACAACGTGGCGTACGGCCTCGAGATCCAGGGCATGCCGCGGGCCGAGCGGCACCGGCGGGCCACCGAGACGCTGGCCCTGGTCGGCCTGGAGGGACAGGAGCACCAGTACCCCGATCAGCTCTCGGGCGGCATGCAGCAGCGGGTCGGCCTGGCCCGGGCGCTCGCAGGCGATCCGGAGGTGCTGCTCTTCGACGAGCCGTTCAGCGCGCTCGACCCGCTGATCCGCCGCGACATGCAGGCCGAGGTGCGCCGGCTGCACGCCGAGGTGGGCAAGACGCTGGTCTTCATCACGCACGACCTGGCCGAGGCGCTGACCCTGGGCGACCGGATCGCCGTCCTCCGCGACGGCGGGCTGGTGCAGGTGGGCACGCCGGAAGAGCTGGTCGGGGCGCCGGCCGACTCCTATGTGGCCGACTTCGTCCGCGACGTGCCCCGCTCCGACGTGCTGACGCTGCGGTGGATCATGCGCGATCCGGCCCCGGGCGAGCTCTGCGAGGACGAACCCCTGAGCCACGGTACGGTCATCCGCGACGCGGTCCACCGGGTGCTCCGCTCCGACCGCCCCATCGCGGTGGTCGACGGCCGCGAGCGGCTCGGAGTGATCGACGCCGACCAGCTGCTCCCCGCGCTGATCAGCCACCACCGCCAGGTGCCGGCATGAGCCCCGGCCCACCGGCCGTACGAGGCAACCGGCCCGGATCGGGGAGGCGCCGCGCATGACCGCGACGGTTCCGCCGCCTCCGGTGCTGCAGCCGGGCGGGCGCCTGCTGACGGCGGCGAGCGACACGGCCGTTCCCCGTCGGCGCGGCCGGTTGCGGAGCCGGACGGTGGCCGTGGTTCTGGTCGCCGTGACCGTGGTGGCCCATCTGGTGTTCCGGACGGACGGAGCGGCCGACAGCAGCGACGCGGCCGCGTTCCGGTTCTTCGACAGCGTGCGCGACTGGGTCGACGCCAATCGCGACACCAGCCCGGTCTTCCTCTACGGCCTCAACTACCTGCGGCTGGGCGTGCGGCTGCTGGTCGACGGCGTGCACGCCGCGCTCACCGGGCTCGGCTTCGCCGGCCTGGTGGCGGCGGTGGCGGCGATCGGCGCGGTGCTGGCCGGGTGGCGCACGGGACTGCTGGCGCTGGGTGGGTTCCTCGCCTTCGGGGTGCTGGGGCTGTGGGAGCAGAGCGTCGACACGCTGGTGCTGACGGTCTCGGCGGTGCTGCTCTCGGTGCTGATCGGCGTGCCGTTGGGGATCCTGGCGGCCCGGGTGCGGTGGGTCGGGGCGACGCTGCGGCCGGTGCTCGACGTCATGCAGATCATGCCGACCTTCGCCTACCTGGCCCCGATGACGCTGCTCTTCCTGATCGGGGAGCCGGCTGCGGTGATCGCTACGATGATCTATGCGGTGCCCGCCACGATCCGGATCACGGCGCTGGGCATCGGCGAGGTGTCGCCCACGGCGGTGGAGGCGGCCACGGCGCTCGGGTCGACCCGGTGGCAGCTGCTGAGCAAGGTGCGGCTGCCGATGGCCCGGACGACGATCGCGCTCGCGGTCAACCAGACGATCATGCTGGCGCTGTCGATGGTGGTGATCACCGCCCTGATCGACGCGCCCGGCCTGGGCCAGAACATCGTGAGCGCGTTGCAGCGGGTCAACGTGGGCGCGGCCTTCGACGCCGGGCTGGCCATCGTGATCCTGGCCGTGGTGCTCGACCGGATCACGACGAACGCCGCCCGGCGCACCCGCGTTCACCGCACGGACCAGCAGCGCCGGTGGCGCTGGATCGGTGTGGGCCTCGCCCTCGTCGCCATCGTGTTGATCTCCGCCATAAAGATCAACCCCGAGGATCTGCCCGGCTATTCGTTCGCGGCGCCGGTCAACGATCTGGTCGGCTGGATCGAACTGCACTGGTACGACGCCACCGAGGGCCTGAAGAACGGCATCAGCGCGGGCGTGCTCGATCCCCTCGAGACCGTGCTGGTGACGACGCCGTGGTGGCTCTTCGTGGCTGTTGTGGCCGCCTTCGGCACGCTGATCAGCGGCTGGCGGGCGGCCGTGATCGCCGCGCCGGCCGCGGCCGGGATCGCGGGCCTGGGCCTCTGGCAGCACTCGATGCAGACCCTGGCCACGGTGCTCGTCGCGATCGTGCTGACGATGGTCCTCGGCGTCGCGATCGGTGTCTTCTGCGCGCGTCACGATCGCCTCGCCGCCGGAATCCGTCCGCTGCTGGACGCCGCCCAGACCATGCCGTCGTTCGTGTATCTGCTGCCGGCGGTGGCGCTCTTCGGCGCGAGCCGCTTCACCGCGATCGTCGCCGCCGTCATCTTCGCCGTGCCGCCGGTCGTGCGCCTGGTCGAACGCGGGCTGCGCGACGTGCCGCCGACCGTCGTCGAGGCCGCGCTCTCAGCCGGCTCGACACCGCGCCAACTGCTCTGGAAGGTGCAGCTGCCGATGGCCCGCGGCGGCCTGCTGCTCGCGGCCAACCAGGGGATCGTCATGGTCCTCGCCATGGTGGTGGTGGGCGGCCTGGTCGGCGCCGGGGCCCTCGGATATGACGTCGTCGCCGGCTTCTCACAGCGCGAGCTCTTCGGCCAGGGCCTGGCCGCCGGACTCGCCATCGTGTTGCTCGGCATCGTGCTCGACCGCTTGACCCAGGGTTTCCACCACTCGAAGGGACCTCGTCGATGAGAACTCTGCGAACGGCCGCCGCGGCGGCGCTGATAGTGACCCTGACCGCGTGCGGCGGCACCACCTCGGGGGCGGGGGAGGACGAGCCGAGCGCCGGCGCCAAGGGCACGGTGAACCTCGCGATCAACCCGTGGGTGGGCTACGAGGCGAACGCCGCGGTGATCGCCTACCTGCTCGAGAAGAAGATGGGCTACACGGTCGAGAAGAAGGAGCTCAAGGAGGAGATCGCCTGGCAGGGCTTCGAGACCGGCGAGGTCGACGCGATCGTCGAGAACTGGGGGCATCCCGACCTCAAGAAGACCTACATCGAGGACAAGAAGGTCGCGGTCGAGGTGGGCCCGACAGGCAACCAGGGCGTGATCGGCTGGTACGTGCCGCAGTGGATGGTGGACAAGTATCCCGACATCACCGACTGGAAGAGCCTCGACAAGTACGCCGACCTGTTCAAGACCTCGGAGTCGAAGGGCAAGGGTCAGTTCCTGGCGGGCGATCCGTCCTTCGTCACCAACGACGAGGCGCTGGTCACCAACCTGAAGCTGAACTACACCGTCGTCTACTCGGGCAGCGAGGCGGCGATCATCAAGGCCGCCCAGCAGGCCTCGGCGCAGACCAAGCCGCTGCTCTTCTACTTCTATGAGCCGCAGTGGCTGTTCGCCAAGGAGAAGTACGTGCGGGTGAAGCTGCCCGAGTACAAGGAGGGCTGCGACGCGGACCCGAAGAAGGTGGCCTGCGACTATCCCGACTACGTGCTCGACAAGATCGCCAGCAAGAAGTTCGCCGACGGCAACAGCACCGCCTATCAGCTGGTCAAGAACTTCCAGTGGACCAACGACGACCAGAACCTCGTCTCGGACTACCTCACCAACCAGGGCATGTCGGCCGAGCAGGCGGCCGAGAAGTGGGTGAACGAGCACGAGAGCACGTGGAAGCCCTGGATCCCGGCGGGTAGCTGAGACGCCGCCATGACTGGACCGAAGGTTGTGATCATCGGCGCGGGCATTGTGGGCTGCGCCCTCGCCGATGAGCTGACCGCGCGCGGCTGGACCGACGTGACCGTGCTCGAGCAGGGGCCGCTCTTCGTGACCGGCGGTTCCAGCTCGCACGCGCCGGGACTCGTCTTCCAGACCAACCCGTCGCGGACCATGGCCCGGATGGCCCGCTACACCGTCGAGAAGCTGACCGGGCTGGACTGCTTCCGGCCGGTCGGCAGCCTCGAAGTGGCGACGACGCCGGAGCGGATGCGGGAGTTGCATCGCCGCTTCGGCTTCGGCCAGTCGTGGGGGATCGGCTCCCGGATCATCGACCCGGCCGCCTGCGCCGAGCTGTTTCCCCTGCTCGACACGGACCGGCTGGAGGGCGGCCTGCACGTGCCGACCGACGGCCTGGCCGAGGCGGTCAAGGCCGGTGAGCGGCAGGCGGAACGGGCGCAGGAGAACGGCGCCCGGTTTGTCGGCCAGGCCCGGGTGGTCGAGTTGATCACCGCCAACGGGCGGATCGCCGGCGCGCGGACGGACGAGCAGACCTTCGCAGCCGACATCGTCGTCAGCTGCGCCGGCTTCTGGGGGCCGAGGATCGGGGCCATGGCCGGCGTCACGATCCCGCTGTTGCCGATGGCCCACCAGTACGTGCGGACCGGCGCCGCCGGCGCCGCGGACACGATGCCGATCGTGCGACATCAGGACCGCGACCTCTATTTCCGGGCCCACGGCGCGGGCCTGGGCATCGGCTCGTATCTGCACGAGCCGATGCCGGTGAGCCTGGATGAACTGGCCGGCGGTGCGCACCCGTCGATGCTCCCGTTCACCCCCGGCACTTTCGCCGAATCCTGGGCGGCCGCCGGCGACCTTCTGCCCGTTGTCAAGGATGTCGAACGGACGGCCGGCTTCAACGGCGTCTTCTCGTTCACGGCCGACGGTTTCCCGCTGCTCGGCGAGGCGCCCGGATTGCCGGGGTTCTGGGTGGCCGAGGCGATCTGGGTGACCCACTCGGCCGGCGCCGCCCGCGCGGTCGCCGAGTGGCTGGTCACCGGCCGCCCGAGCATCGACCTGCACGAGTGCGACCTCAACCGCTTCGACCCGGCCCAGCTGGCGCCGGCCTACACCCGGGAACGGTCGATCCGCAGCTTCGTCGAGGTCTACGACATCGTCCATCCGCTCGACCCGCCCAGCGTCCGCAACGTCCGCACCACCCCGTTCCACGCCCGGCACGTCGAGCTGGGAGCGGTGTTCGGCGAGGCCGCGGGGTGGGAGAGGCCCCTGTGGTACGCGTCGAACGGGACGTACGCGTCGAACGAGGAGCCCGCGGCGAGCGACCGGGACAGCTGGTCGAGCCGCCACTGGTCGCCGATCGCCGGGACCGAAGCCCGGGCCACGCGCGAGCGGGTCGCCCTCTACGACATGACCCCGCTCATGCGCCTCGAGGTCAGCGGCCCGGTGCGCTTCCTGCAGGCCTTGACCAGCAACAACATCGACAAGCCGGTCGGCTCGGTGACGTACACGCTGCTGCTCGACGACGCCGGCAAGGTGCGCAGCGACGTCACCGTGGCCCGGCTGGGCGAGGAGCGCTTCCAGATCGGTGTCAACGGCCCGCTCGACCTGCACTGGCTGCGCGGACACGCTCCCGGCGTCCACGTACGCGACATCACCGGCGCCACCGGAGGCCTGGGGGTCTGGGGGCCGCGAGCCCGCGACCTGGTGGCCCCGCTCACCGACATCGACGTCTCGCGCGAGAGCTTCCGCTACTTCCAGGCGCGGGAGGGCTACCTCGGCACGGTGCCGGTCACGATGCTCCGTCTCTCGTACGTCGGGGAACTGGGCTGGGAGATCTACACGCGCGCCGACTGCGGCCTCAAGCTGTGGGACACCCTGTGGGAGGCCGGTCGGGAGCTCGGCATCGTCGCCGCCGGCCGGGCCGCCTTCTCGAGCCTGCGCCTCGAGAAGGGCTACCGGCTGTGGGGCGCCGACATGACCACCGAGGACACTCCGTACGAGGCGGGCCTGGGTTTTGCCGTGCGTGGCGACGCCGGGGACTTCCTCGGGAAGGACGCGCTCGACGAGAAACCCGAGCGGCTGCTGACCTGCCTGCTGCTGGACGACGCCGGCGCCGTGCCGATGGGACGCGAGCCGGTTTATGCCGGGGGCGACCCGGTCGGTTTCGTGACCAGCGCGGCCTTCGGCCACACCGTCGGGGCGCCGATCGCGTACGCCTGGCTCCCGGCCGCCCTGGCCGTGCCCGGCACCGAGGTGTCGATCGGGTACTTCGACCGCCGGCTCCGCGCCACCGTCGCCGCCGAGCCGCTCTTCGACCCTCGGCACGAACGGCTCCGCGCCTGAGAACAGCCGGAAGAACTGCCTGAACGACAGGAGGCGCCCATGTCGGCGTACGACGTGATTGTTGTCGGTCTGGGCGGCATGGGCAGCGCCGCCGCCTTCCAGCTCGCGGCGCGCGGCCAACGGGTGCTGGGCCTGGAGAAGTACGGCCCGGCGCACGACCGCGGGGCCAGCCACGGCGGGTCCCGGGTCACCCGGCAGTCGTATTTCGAGGGCCCCGAGTACGTGCCGCTGCTGCTGCGCGCGTACGACCTGTTCGACCAGCTCGCCACCGACTCCGGCCGGGACGTGATCACGCTGACCGGCGGCGTGATGATCGGCCGCCCGGAGAGCCGGACGGTCGCCGGCAGCCGGGCCAGCGCCGAGCAGTGGGGCCTGGAGCACGAGATCCTGGACGCCAAGGACCTGCGCCGCCGCTTCCCGACGCTGGCGCCGCAGCCCGACGAGATCGCGCTGTTCGAGGCCCGGGCGGGGTTCGTCCGGCCCGAGGCGACCGTGGCCGCGAACCTGCAGCTCGCCACGAAACACGGTGCCGACCTGCGCTTCCATGAGCCGATGACGAGCTGGGAACCGGCCGGCGACGGGGTGCGGGTGACCACCGGGCAGGGCTCGTACACGGCCGGCCAGCTGGTGCTCGCGCCCGGGCCGTGGGCGCCCGAGCTGCTGGCCGATCTGGGCATCGAGTTCCGCATCGAGCGCCAGGTGCAGTACTGGTATCAGCCGCGCGGCGGTGTCGAGCCGTTCCTGCCCGACCGCCATCCGATCTATATCTGGGAGGACGCCGAGGGCGGTCAGATCTACGGCTTCCCGGCGATCGACGGGCCGGACGGGGGCGCCAAGATCGCGTTCTTCCGCCGGGGCACGCCGACCACACCGGACACGCTGGACACCGAGGCGCACGCGAACGAGATCGCCGAGATGGCCGACTACTGCGGGCGCCGGCTGCCCGATCTGCCCGGCCGGTTCCTGCGCGGTGAGCCCTGCATGTACAGCACGACCCCGGACGAGCATTTCGTCGTCGCCCGCCATCCGGAGCACGAGTCGGTGACCGTGGCCTGTGGTTTCTCGGGCCACGGGTTCAAGTTCGTGACGGTGGTGGGCGAGATCCTGGCCGACCTGGCGACCTGCGGGGCGACCGTCCATCCGATCGGCCTGTTCGACCCGAGGCGGTTCCGGTGACCTCATCCCTGATTCCCACGCTGGCCGGCCACTACTACACCGACCCGTCGATCTTCGCGCGCGAGCAGGAGGCGATCTTCGAGCGGATGTGGTTCTGCGTCGCGCGCGGGGCCGACGTCGGCACGCCCGGCCGCTTCCGCACGGTCGAGGTCGGCCGGGAGAACCTGATCATCACGCGCTCGGCGGACGGGCGGGCGCGGGCGTTCCTCAACGTCTGCCGGCACCGCGGCGCCCGCGTCTGCGTCGAGGACTCGGGAAACGTGAAGCGGACGTTCAAATGCTCGTACCACGCGTGGGCGTACGGCCTCGACGGCAAGCTCGTGGCCGCGCCCAACCTGGTCAAGATGCCCGACGTCGACCGGGTGGAGTACGGCCTGCGCCCGGTGCACGTGCGCGAGTGGCTCGGCTACGTCTGGGTGTGCCTGGCCGACGACCCGCCGAGCTTCGAGCAGGACGTCATGGGCGCGTGCGTGGAGCGCCTGGGTGATCTCGGCGCGATCGACCGTTACGGCCTGGACTCGCTCGAGGTGGGCCGGCGGATCCGGTACGACGTGGCGGCCAACTGGAAGCTGATCATCGAGAACTTCATGGAGTGCTACCACTGCTCGACGATCCACCCCGAACTGGTGCAGGTGCTGCCGGAGTTCGCCGGGGGGTACGCCGCGCAGTACTACGTGGGCCACGGCGCCGAGTTCGGCCGGGACGTCGAGGGCTTCACCGTGGACGGCCGCCCCGGCGTGGCGACGATCGACTCCCTCGCCGCCGAGCAGGACCGGCGCTACTACGCGATCACGGTCAAGCCGCAGGTCTTCGTCAACCTGGTGCCCGACCACGTGATCTTCCACCGGATGTACCCGCTGGCCGTGGACCGCACGATCGTCGAGTGTGACTGGTTGTTCCGGCCCGACGTGGTGGCCTCGGGCGCCGACCTGAGCCGCTCGGTGGAGCTCTTCGACCGGGTCAACCGGCAGGACTTCGAGGCGTGTGAGCGCTGTCAGCCGTCGATGGCCTCCCGGGCGTACGCGCGCGGGGGTGTGCTCGTTCCGAGCGAGCACCACATCGGGGCGTTCCATTCGTGGCTAACGGACCGAGTGCCTACTATTCGGGATAAATAGCATCGTCTCGGTCACGCGGTTCTGCGCGCTGCCCTACCTTAGGCCACGTCCTAGTGGGGCAAAATATCCGAATTGGAGCGCAGAACTGTGTCTTCCTCACGTTCCTCCAGGGCGGTGCGGGGTGGCCTCGCCGCTGCCCTGACCCTCTCGATAGCCGCATCGGGAGCACCCGCTTCCGCCGCCGACGACGACCCGCTGATCGACTACCCGACCTTCAAGGGCGCCTCGAAGAGCCTGGACCGCAACGGCGCGGCCGACCTGATCCTGTCGTCCGGCGACAAGGCCCGGCAGAAGATCCTGCGGCTCACCCCGGGCGGCTACCGCCAGTCCGGCTCGGCCTGGGCGTCCTCGAAGCTCGACGTCACGCAGTCCTTCGAGTCCGCGTTCAAGGTCTACCTGCACCACTTCCGGCCGGGCGCGGACGGCATCGCGTTCGTCGTGCAGACCAAGGGACCGCGGGCGCTCGGCGGCTGGGGCGGCGGCCTGGGCTACCGCGGCATCGAGCCCAGCCTGGCCGTCGAGTTCGACACCTACCAGAACCCGTACGACCCGAGTGGGAACCACCTCGCGGTCGTGCTGGGCGGCAACCCGGACTACCAGACCGACACGGCCGAGGCCCCGATCCCGCTGTTCGGCAAGCCGTTCAACGCCCGGGTCGTCTACGACGCCGAGTCGTCGCTGCTGAGCGTCTATGTCAAGTCGCTGAGCGCGGGCTCGATCGAACAGCTGGTGCTGGAGCGGGAGATCGACCTCGCCGCGCACGTCCGCGACACCGAGGCCTGGATCGGATTCACCGCGTCGACCGGCACCGGCCTGTCGAAGCAGGACATCTACTCCTGGACCGTTCAGGGTTCCGGCGCCTGACCAGGTGGCCCGCCGGTTCCGGTGAACGGCGCCGGCGGGCGCCTTCCGCACGACCCCACCGAGTCTTGGAGTGAAGTCATGTCCACGGTCCCCTACACCCGCCCGGAGGCCGGAGCGGGCACCGAGCTTCCGCCGCCGATGCTCGTCGCGGCCGGAGAGCCCCTGGTCAGCGTCATCATCCCCGCGCTCAACGAGGCGCTGAACCTGCCCCACGTGATGGCCGCCCTGCCCGCGGTCGACGAGGTCATCCTGGTCGACGGTGGTTCCACCGACGACACGGTCGACGTCGCCCGCCGCCTGATGCCGGGCATCCGCGTCGTCCAGCAGAACCGCCGTGGCAAGGGCAACGCGCTGGCCTGCGGTTTCGCCGCCGCCACGGGTGATATCATCGTCATGATCGACGCCGACGGGTCCACCGACCCGCGCGAGATCCCCAGCTTCATCGCCGAGTTGCGCGCCGGCGCCGACTTCGCCAAGGGCTCCCGCTTCGCCGGGGCCGGCGGCAGCGCCGACATCACCCGGCTGCGCTCGGGGGGCAACCGCTGTTTGAGCGCCCTGGTCAACCTGCTCTTCGGCACCCGCTACAGCGATCTCTGCTACGGCTACAACGCGTTCTGGGCCCGGCACCTCGACGCCTTCGCGCTCGACAGCACCACCTCGGCCGACGGCCGGCTGTGGGGCGACGGCTTCGAGATCGAGACCCTGCTGACCCTGCGCGCGGCCCGCGCCCGGCTGCGCATCGTCGAGGTGCCGAGCTACGAGCAGCAGCGCATCCACGGCGAGAGCAACCTCAACGCGTTCACCGACGGTCTGCGCGTGCTGCGCACCATCGCGCGCGAGTGGCCCCGCCGGCGGCGGGCCGCCGGCCTCCCCGCGGCGGAGCGGACGCGGTGAGGATCGGCGTCGTCACGAGCGCCTACCACCCCGACATCGGCGGCGTGGAGACGCACGTGCGGCGGCTCTGTGCCGCGCTGGTCGCCGCCGGCGACGAGGTCGAGGTGCTCACCCAGCACACCCACGGCTCGGTCGACTCGATCGACGGGGTGCTGGTCCGCCGGTTCCCGCTCACGGTCAAGGCGTCCAACTACCGCCTGTCGGCGGGATTGTGGCTATGGCTGCGGCGCAACGCCGGTCGCTACGACGTGCTGCACGCGCACAGCTACCACGCGCTGGCCGCCCTGCCGGCCGCGCTGACCAACCGCACGCCGCTCGTGTTCACGCCGCACTACCACGGCACCGGCCACAGCCGGCTGCGTGCGGCGCTGCACCCGATCTACCGGCCGCTGGGCCGGCGGATCGTGGCCCGGGCCGGGCGGATCATCTGCGTCTCCCGCGCCGAGCGGGACCTGCTGAGCAGCCACTTCCCGGAGGCGCGGGGCCGCCTGGTGGTGGTGCCCAACGGCACCGACCCGGCGCCCGACCTGGTGGCCGGGCCCGAGCCGGGACGCAGCATCCTCTGCGTCGGGCGGCTCGAGCGCTACAAGCGGGTCGACCGGGTGATCCAGGCGATGGTCCACCTGCCCGCCGACCACCGCCTCGACGTGGTCGGCGCCGGGCCGGCCCGCGAGGAGTGGGAGCACCTGGCGGCCCGGCTCGGTCTGGGGCCGGACCGGGTCGTGTTCCACGGCCGGCTGCCCGACGGCGCCTTCCACGCCCGGATGGCGTCGGCCGCGGCGGTGGTCTCGGCGTCCGGCCACGAGGCGTTCGGCATGGCGGTCGCCGACGCGCTGACCGCCGGCATCCCGACCGTGGCCAGCTTCATCCCGGCGCACCGGGAACTGGCCGCGATGGTCGCCCCCGGAGCGCCGCTCTGGCTGGTCAACCCGGACGACGAGGCCGCGCTGGCCGAGACGCTGCGGGTCGCGGCCGGCGCCGCCCGGGCCGAGCACGGCCGCAACGCGCTGCCCACCTGGAGCGACGTCGTGCTGGCGACCCGGGAGATCTACGCGAGCGTCGCCCCGCCCGTCCACATCATCCAGCAGGCCAAGGCCGGCGCCGGAGCCGGCGACCGATGACTCTGACCCGGCCGGCTCCCGGCAGAACAACCGGCGCTGCCGTCGCGAGCCCGCCCGAGGCCGCCCCGACGGCGTCTCGCCGGCCGGCCGTCATCTGTGCCGCCACCCTGGTCGTCACCGGCTCGGCCGGAGCCGCCCTGTTGGTGTCGGCCAACCGTGCCGCCGAGTGGGACACCGGCCGGCAGTTCGCGCTCTTCTGGGCCGGCATGCTGGTGTTCACGCTGCCCGCGGTCTACTGGTTGGTGCGCCGCGGGACCGGGGCACGGCTGCGGGTGGCAGTGCTGACGGCGTACGCGGGCTTCACCTACCTGCCCAAACTGCTGCGCACGCCGGACGGGCCGCTCTATCACGACGAGTTCGCCCACTGGCGCCAGGCCCGCGAGATCCTGCTCGACGGCCGGCTCTTCGAGCAGAACCCGATCGTCAAGGTCGTCGGCGACTTCCCGGGGCTGCACTCGGCGGTGGCCGCGATCAGCGGGCTCACCGGCGTCTCGATCTGGCACGGCGCGCTGCTCGTGCTGATGGTGGCGCACCTGCTCGTGGTGCTGGGCGTGGCCGTGCTGGCCGAGGAGATCTGGCAGGACGCCCGGATCGCCGCGGTCGCCACGATCGTCTACAGCCTCAACAGCTCGTTCCTCTTCTTCGACACCCAGTTCGGGTACGAGTCCCTGGCCATCCCGCTGCTGGTGTGGACCCTGGTCGCGTTGCACCGGGCGATGCGCGGGCCGGCCGGCCGGGCCCGGCTCGGCTGGTCGGCGGTGACCGTGATGCTCTCCGCGGCCACCATCGCCACCCACCACCTGACCGCGCTCGGACTGCTCGGCATCATGCTGATCCTCTGCGTGGTGGCCACGGCCCGGGCCCTGCGCCGGATCAACCCGCGCGCCGTCACCTGGACCGCCTGGGCGCTCACCGCCGCAGCCACCGTGCTGGTCGTGTCCTACCTGTGGGTGGTCGCGCCGCGTACCGCCGGCTACCTCGACCCCTATCTGGCCCGCGCGCTCGACCAGTTCGCCGGGATGGCCGGCGAGGGCGGGGGTGGCGGCCGCACCCTGTTCCGCGAGTCGATCGCGCCCTGGTGGGAGCGGGCCGCGGCGTTCGGGGCGCAGGGCGTCGCGGGGCTGGGCATGCTGGCGGCCGCCCTGTGGCTGCGCCGCCGGCGCGAGGGTGACGCGGTGTCGCGCAACGGCGCGCTGACCATGTTCGTGCTCGGCTCGTGCTACTTCCCGGCGGCGCTGCTGATCCTCACCCCGAGCGGGGCCGAGGGCGCGCGCCGCTCGTGGGCCTTCAGCTATCTCGGGATCGCGCTGGTCGTGGCGCCGGTGGTGATCTGGCTGCTCGACCGGGCCCCGTTCTACAGCGGCACAGCGTTGCTCGCGGTCTGCGCGGTCGTCATGGTCGGCAACACCGCAGCCGGGATGAACCCGTCCTACCGCTTCCCGGGCCCGCCCGTCTTCGGCTCGGACACCCGCTCGGCGATCCCCGAGGTGTCCGCCGCGTCGGCCTGGCTGCGCTCGACCCAGGGCCGCGATCTGCGGATCGTCGCCGACCGCTACTCCGGGCTGATCTTCGGATCGTTCGGCGGGCAGCGACCGGTCACCGGCTCGGTGTCGTTCCCCACCTACGACCTCTACCTCGCCCAGCCCGGCCGGCAGCTCTCGCCCCGGCTGATCGAGCAGCTCAGCTCGTGGCGGTTCACCTACCTGATCGTCGACCGGCGGATGGCCCGGGAGGTGCCGGAGATCCAGATCTACTTCGAGACCAACGAGCCGGTTCCGCACAGCGACAAGCCCGCGTTCACGCTCGGTCAGCTCACCAAGTTCGACCGGATGCCGTGGACGATCAAGATCTACGACAGCGGCAACATCGCGATCTACCGGTTCGACTTCGCCTCGCTGCGGAGGGCCGCGCGATGACGACACCCCGGATCCTCGCCGCCGCCTACGCCGCCCTGGCCGTGCTCGGGTTCGCCGGGGGCCCGCCCTGGGTGCTCACCCCGCTCTGCCTGGCCGCGCTGATCGCCCTGGGCGAGTTGTGGCTGCGCGCGCTGGCCGGCGAGGCGATGCCGACGGTCACCCGGATCGGGCTGGCCGCCGCGGCCGGACTGGTCAGCCTGCCCTTCCTGGCGATCACGCTGCACGCGACGGGCATCCTGATCCGGCCCCGGGCGCTGGCCGTCGGGCTCGCCGTCCTGGCCACCGTGCTCGGCGTGATCGTCCTGCTGCGGGAGCGGGCGGACGGGGCCCCGGTCGATCCGCGCCTGCCGCGCACGGTCGCCGCCGTCGCCATCCCCGGCCTTCTCACCCTGGTCGTGGGGTTTCTCGCCCTGCAGGCGTACGACTGGTTGCCGCACCCGCCGCAACCCGGCTACACGAGCCTGGCCCTCAACGGCTGGGCCGGCGACATCGACCGCCCGGTCGCGATCCCGGCCCGTGGCGTCCACGTGCCCGTGCGGGTGAGCAGCGCCGGGCGTCCGGCCGCGACCGAACCCCTGCGCGTACGGGTCGGCACCCGCCTCGTCTCGGGCCGGGCGCTCGCCGTCGTGCCCGGCACGACCCGCTCGGTCGACGTCTTCGTGCCCGCCCCGCCCGACAACTGCCTGCACCGCATCGAGATCAGCCTGGGCGCCACCAGCACCGTCTTCTACGGTCACGGGCCGGGACAGCGCCGGTGCTGAAGACCGTCGCGCGGGACTCCCTGGCCCGCAACAGCGCCCTGATCATGGCGAGCACGGCCGGCGCCGCCGGGCTGGGCTACCTCTACTGGCTGCTGGCCGCGCGCGAGCTGGCCCAGCCGTCGATCGGCACGGCCACCGCGCTGATCTCGATCGCGGCCGTCGTCAGCATGGTGTCCAATCTGGGCCTGGGGCACATGTTCATCCAGCGGCTGCCGGGCGCCGGGGTCGGCGAGTGGTCGCGGATCGTCAGCGCCGGCCTGCTGCTCGGCTGCGGCGCCACCGCGCTCGTCTCGTCCGCCGCGGGCCTCGTGCTGCCCGCGCTGGGCGGGCACTTCGCCTTCCTGCGGGACTCGTCGGGCCTGGTCGCGCTGGTCGTCACGGCCGTCGCGCTGACCGCGTCGACGCTGCTCGACAACGTCTTCGTGGCCCACCGTGCCAGCCACGGCATGCTCACCCGCAACCTGGCGCTGGCCGGCGGCAAGCTGGTCACGCTGGCGGTGCTCACCTGGGCCGGCTACGGCGGGGCGTCGGTCGTGCTGCTCGCCTGGACGCTGCCGTCGGTGGCCGTCACCGCGTACACCGTGATCGCGAGCCTGCCCCGGCTGCGCCCCGGCGCCCGGCTCGGCGCGGCCGGGATCGGGGCCGAACTGCGGCACGTCCAGGGCTCGCTGGGCGGCCACCACCTGATCAACCTGGCCCAGGCCGGCCCCACCGCGCTGCTGCCGGTGCTGGTCACCGCGCGGCTCGGGCCCGAGGCCAACGGCCACTTCTACGTCGCCTGGATGACCGCCTCGATGCTGTTCATGGTCTCGCCCGCGGTGGCCTCGGCCTTCTACGCCGAGCGGACCAACGCGGCGCCGGCCGGTCTGCCCCGGGCGGCCGCAGTCGTGCTCGCGGTGACCGGGCCGCCCGCGCTGCTGCTGTTCTTCGCCGGCGACTGGATCCTCGGCCTGTTCAGCCCGGGCTTCGCGGCCGAGGGCGGGGTGCTGCTGCGCATCCTCGTGCTGGCCGCGCTGCCCGACGCCATCACCAACCTCGTCGTCGCGCACTGGCGCTCGCTCGGTCAGTTCCGCCGCTGCCTGCGCCTCAACCTGCTGATGGCCACCACCTGCCTGACCCTCACCTGGCTGTGGCTGCCCGGCACCGGGATCGAGGCCGCCGGAATCGCCTGGCTGGTCGGTCAGTCCGTGGGCGCGGTGGCCGTCGCCGTCAGTTCCGTCCGCCGAAGAGGGGCCGCCGCCGCATGAAGATCCTGCACCTGTCCAACCTGTACGCGCCGGTGATCGGCGGCCTCGAACGCAGCATCGCCACCAGCAGCGAGGAACTGGTGCGCCGCGGGCACGAGGTCACCGTGCTCACGCTGGCGACGCCGCTCGCCGGGCACGACGAGACGATCCGCGGCGTACGGGTGAAACGCGTCGGCAGCGTGGCCAACACCCTGCTGCCCGGGATGAACCAGGACGCGGCCAAGCCGTTCCACCCGACCACGGCCGACCCGCTCACCACCGCGGCCATCCGGCGGGTGCTGCGCAGCGGCGACTACGACGTCGTGCACAGCCACGACTGGATGATGTACAGCTATCTGCCGCTGCGCTACGGGCGCGACGGCCGGCCGCATGTGCACACGGCCCACGACTTCGGGTTCACGTGCGTCAAGAAGACGTACGCGCGTGCGGGCCGTCCCTGCGGCGGGCCGCGGCTCGGCCGGTGCGTGCCGTGCGCGAGCGAGCAGTACGGGTGGCCGCGGTCGGCGCTGCTCACCGCGGCCCTGCGGGCCCACCGGCACCGGGGCATCGACGCGCTGACCGCCATCTCGACGGCCGTGGCCGACGGTGTCATCAACGGGCGGCTGCCCGGCGACGTGCCCGTCCAGGTGATCAGCAGCCTGGTGCCGGACGGCCTCGACGCGCTGGCCCGGGACACGCCCCGGCCGGCGTGGCTGCCGGAGGGGCGCTACCTGTTGTTCGTCGGGCAGCTCGGGCCGCACAAGGGCATCGATGTGCTCTTCACCGCGTACGCGAGACTGCTGGCCGGATGGCAGCAGCCGGACCCGCCGCCCGCCCTGGTCTGCCTGGGCACGCCGCGGACCGACACCCCGCCGATCCCGCCCGGTGTCGTGGTGCGGCACAACGTCGCGCACCCCGAGGTGATGGCGGCCTGGCGCCACGCGGCGGCCGGGGTGGTGCCGTCCGTCCTCGAACCGATGGGCCAGGTCGCCGTGGAGGCGCTGCTGGCCGGCACGCCGCTGATCGCCACCGACGCCGGCGGCCTGGCCACCATGATCCGCGATGGCGAGAGCGGCCTCCAGGTGCCGGTGGGTGACCCCGGCGCGCTCGTGGCCGCCCTGTCGCGGCTGCTCACCGACCCCGCCCTGACCGCGCGGCTGCGCGTGGCCGGGCACCAGCGCGGGCTCGACTACACGGCCGCGCGCGTCGTTCCGCAGATCGAGGAGGTCTACCGTGACTGCATCGCCACCGCCGCCCGGCGCTGACGAACGCCCCCGGGTGGTGGTCGTCGGCTCGGGCTGGCGGTTCCTCTCCGGGATCAGCTATTACACCTGCCGGCTCAGCAACGCGCTGGCCGCCGACTATCGGGTCGGCACGATCCTGATGCGACAGCTGCTGCCTACCCGGCTCTATCCGGGGCGCGGTCGGGTGGGTCGTCAGTTGAGTGAGCTTTCGTACGACCCCTCCGTGCACGTGTTCGACGGGGTCGACTGGTGGGGCGTGCCCAGCCTGATCCGGGCGGCGCGGTTCCTGCTCTCGTTCCGGCCCTCGGTGATCGTCTTCCAGTGGTGGACGGGGACGGTGCTGCACTCGTACCTCGTGCTCTGCCTGGTCGCGCGGCTGGCCGGGATCAAGGTGGTGATCGAGTTCCACGAGGTGCAGGACACCGGGGAGGCGCAGCATCGATGGGCTGCCCTCTACTGCCGCAAGCTGATCAAGCCGCTGCTGCGCCGGACCGACGGGGTGGTGGTGCACTCGCGCTTCGACCGGGTTGCCCTGCGGGCGACGTACGACCTGGGCGACGTGCCGGACGAGGTCGTGCTGCACGGACCGTTCGACCACCACGAGCACCCGGCTGCGCACTCCGGTGCTGCTCCTCGAGGCGGCCCGGCTCCCCACCCGCGTTCGGCCGGCGAGCCCTGCCGGCTGCTCTTCTTCGGCACCATCCGGCCGTACAAGGGCCTCGAGGATCTGATCGAGGCGTTCGGGCGGTTGCCTTCGCACTACACGCTGACCGTCGTGGGAGAGACGTGGGAGGGCTGGACGCTGCCGGCCACGATGATCGCCGAATCCCCGGCCGCCGCCCGCATCACGTTCGTCAACCGCTACGTCACGGACTCCGAAGTGGACGGTTTCTTCGCCGCGGCCGACATGGTGGTGCTGCCCTACCGGCGCAGTTCGGCCAGCGGGCCGTTGCACATCGCGATGAGCCATGGGCTGCCCGTGGTGGTGACGGCGGTGGGGGGACTGGTGGAAGCGGCCGGGAAGTACTCGGGAACGACCTTCGTCTCGGCCGGCTCGGTGCCCGCCCTGGCCGAGGCGATCACCCGCGCCTCGGAGAACGTCGGAAGGCGGCACACCGACCCTTCCTCGTGGGAAGAGTCGGTGGCCGCCTTCTCGCGCCTGTTCGCCCGGATCGGTCTCACGTCCGCGCTGCCTTCCGGCGCGGGGCCGTCGCCTGCGGAGCGGGTGGCTCAGGACGCGGAGATCACCGCGTCGTCGAACCAGACCGTGCCCTTGTTGGCGCCCGACTTGAGGTGAACCTGCATGCTGGTCGAGCCGGCCGGGGCGACCGCGTCGACGACCAGCCTGGTCCAGCCGGTGGTGCCTACCGGCAGCCAGGTCGACGAGCTGCCGCCGAGCCACTTGTCCTTGATGTCGAACCAGCTCAGCGCGATCTGGGTGGTGCCGGTGGCCGCGTTGCCGCGGGCCCACACCTCGGCGTGCCACTTCTGGCCGCCCTTGACCGGGGCGATGGGCGAGACCCGGTACGACGGGGAGCCGGCCGAGGTCTTGCCGGTGCTGGTGAGGCTGATCGACCACTTGCCGGTGCGTGCCGCCGACTGGGTCTTGACCGCGAGGCCCAGTTCGGGCATGAAGGCCCGCCACGGGGTCTGGCCCGCGCTCGACTCGAAGCTCGGGTCCATCAGCGACGCCGGCATGGCGGTGTTGGTCCAGCCGGCCTTGACGGCCGCGGCGGCCGGCTTGGCGGTGCCGTCGACCCGGTAAAGGCCGTAGCTGTACTGGGCCGGGATGCGCGAGACGGCCGACGACGGGATGGCGCCCTGGGTGAAGTCGTTCAGCGTCCACGGCGCCACCGACTGCACGCCGGCCGCCTCCGCCGCCTCGAAGACCCGGGCCAGGAACGCCGCCTGCTCACCCTCGGTGTTCTGCAGGGTGTTCAGGCCGACCTCGCCGATGACCATCGGGAACGGCGCGGCCGTGGCCTGCGCGTTCTTGATGACCGCGAGCGCGCGCTCGGAGTTGCCGTAGAAGTGGAAGTCGAAGTAGTCGATCGGGGTCGAGGCCAGCGCAGACTTGATCTTCGCCATGCCCGGGACGCCGGACGTGCCGTCCACCGAGAAGGTCAGCGGCATGGTCGGGAACGACGAGCGCATCGCGGGAACCATCTTCCGGGCCCACGCCACGGCCGCGGTGTCGCTGGCGTTGAACTCGTTCTGGAGCTCGAACGCGATGACGCGCTTGTCGTCCTTGTAGCGGGTCAGCACGGTGTTGACCCAGGAGATGCTGTTGGCGACCTCCCCGTAGCCGTTCCACCAGTCGAAGAGGGTGAACTTGACGGTCATGCCGCGGGCCGCGGCCATGCCGACCAGCGTGGCCAGCCGGTCCTGGTAGCCGTTCCACGGCTTCGGCCAGCCGAAGGTGCTCGGGAAGATGATGACGCGGAGGTTGTCCGCGCCGAGCGCCTCGGCCTTGGCCAGGTCGGCGTCGATCTTGGCGGGGTTCCAGTCGGTCCACATCTTCGTCCAGCCACCGCCGGACGGGTAGTAGTTCAGCGACTTGGCGGTCTTCACGGCGGCCAGACGGGAGGCCAGGGTGGGGAGGGTCTCGGTCTTGACGGTCGCCTGGACGGGGGAGCTGGTCTTCATGACGGACTTGACGGTGGCGGTGGGCGTCTTCGTCGTCGTCTTCGAGGCAGCCGCGGTGGCCGGGGGGTGCGGCAGGGCAAGGCCCAGGAGCAGCGACGAGGCCAAAACTACGGCGCGGCGGCAAGGCGAGATCACGGTGGGTCGGTGCCCTTCGTTCGAGGTGCGGAATGGTGTGTGGGAGCGACCCCCTCAATCGGTCGGACGGTTTCGCGGTGTCGAATTCCTGGATTGCATTGGCGTTGCCGCGGGGAGCGGGCAGGGTGCAATGGCCGGACACCTCGATCGGCGCCGGCTGCGGTGTGCTTGGGCCTACTCGGCGGGGTAGTGGCGGGGGGTGTAGACGAAGGTGCTGCCGTCGCCGCGCTGGATGGCCCGGGTCTGCGACGAGCCGATGATCAACAGGCAGCGCATGTCGACGGTTGCCGGATCGAGGTCGCCCAGCGTGGTGATCCGGACGGCCTCCGCGGGGCCGCCGACATCCCGCCCGACGATCACCGGAGTGTCGGCGTCACGGTGCTCGAGCAGCAGCTCCCGGGCGTTGACGAGCTGCTCGCGGCGGGTCTTCGAGGCCGGGTTGTAAACGGCGATGACCAGGTCAGCCGCGGCCGCCGCGCCGAGCCGCGCCGCGACGACGGGCCACGGCTTGAGGCGGTCGGACAGCGAGATCACGCAGAAGTCGTGCCCCAGCGGCGCGCCGGCCCGGCTCGCCACGGCCTGCGCCGCGGTGAGCCCCGGGACGACCCGCACGGGCACGTCCTTCCACTGCGGGTCCTCACTCACTTCGAGGACCGCCGCCGCCATCGCGAACACGCCCGGGTCCCCCGACGAGACGACGGCCACGCGCCGCCCCCGCTTGGCCAGATCGAGCGCGAACGCGGCCCGCTCGGCCTCGACCCGGTTGTCGGACGGGTGCTTGCGCTGGTGCGCCCCGGTTGCCACCCGTTCCAGGTACGGCAGATAGCCCACCAGATCGTCGGCGCCCGCCAGCGCAGCCCTTGCCTCCGGCGTCAGCCACAACGGGTCGCCCGGCCCCAGCCCGACAACAGTGACGCTCCCACCCGTACTGCCGCCGGCGGTGTCTTCCGCGGCGGCACGTCCGGCCGTTCTGGCGCCTTCCCCCTGAACGAATGCCGTCGCGGCGGGACTGGGCAGGAGGACGAGCGAGAAGTACGGAACCGAGCCGGGGTCGACGTCCGTGAGCGGGGCGCTGCGCTCGCGGTCGGTGGTGGCGCGCTCGACGTACCACGCGTCGTCGAGGCGGCCGGCCTTGGCGAGGGCCTCGCGGACGCCGTCGAAAGTGCGGCCGAGCTTCATGACGGCGGCCGAGTCGGTGCCGGCCAGGCGGGCCGCCAGCTCGGCCGGGGGCAGGGTGCCCGGCAGTACGGTCAGCACCTCGTCGCGCTCCATGAGCGGCCGGCCCAGCACGGCCGAGGCGGCGCTGACCGACGTGACGCCCGGCACGACCTCGGTCGGATAGCGGTGGGCCAGACGCTTGTGCATGTGCATGTAGGACCCGTAGAAGAACGGGTCGCCCTCCGCCAGCACCACCACGTCGCGCCCCGCGTCGAGGTGCGCGGCCAGCCGTCCGGCGGCCTCGGCGTAGAACTCGTCGATCGCGCCCTGGTAGCCGCCCGGGTGGTCGGTCGTTTCGGTGGTCACCGGATAGATCAGCGGTTCCTCGATCTGCCCGTCGCGGAGCAGACCGGCCGCGATCGCGCGGGCGTTGCTCCGCCCGTGCCGCGCCGCGTGGTAGGCCACCACGTCGGCGCTCTCGATGAGCCGGGCCGCCTTGAGGGTGATCAGCTCCGGGTCGCCGGGACCCACGCCGACGCCGTACAGGCGGCCGCTTCCGCCGGCAGCCTCGTCCTGGCCGCCCTCGGCAGGTCCGGTCGACACGCCTCCACGGCCGTCGTCCTCGTCAACGGGCGCCGAAGCTGATGCGGCGGTGGGGGCGGTGCTCGTCGCGGCGACTGGTGTGGGGGTGGTCACTTCACTCCGCCTCTGAGGCTAGGGCGTTGACGGCGGCGGCGGTGATGGCGCTGCCGCCCCGGCGGCCGCGGACGACCAGGTGTTCCAGGTCGGTGGCGGCCAGGGCCTGCTTGGACTCCGCGGCGCCGATGAAACCGACCGGGATGCCCAGGACGGCGGCCGGGCGCGGGGCGCCGGCGGCGATCATCTCGAGCAGGCGGAACAGGGCGGTGGGGGCGTTGCCGATCGCGACGACCGAGCCCTCCAGGTGGTCGAGCCAGAGGTCGAGAGCAGCCGCGCTGCGGGTGGTGCCGAGCCGGTCGGCCAGGGCGGGCACCGACGGGTCGCGCAGGGTGCAGATGACCTCGTTGGCCGCCGGGAGGCGCTTGCGGGTGATGCCGGACGCCACCATCTCGGCGTCACAGAGCACGGGCGCGCCGGCGAGCAGCGCCTTGCGGGCGACCGCGGCCACCTGGGGGCTGTAGGCCAGGTCGCGCACCAGGTCGACCATGCCGCAGGCGTGGATCATCCGGACCGCGACCCGGGCCACGTCGACCGGCAGACCGGTCAGGTCGGCCTCGGCCCGGATCGTGGCGAAGGAACGCCGGTAGATCTCGGCGCCGTCCTTCTCGTACTCCATCAGTTCCTCCTCGCGGCGGCGACCGCGCGGGCCGGGTCGCCGGTGTACGTCTTCCCGCCCGGCTGCCGGGTCACGGCGTAACCGTCGGGGGTGGCCTCGACCCGCACGTGCGGGCCGGAAGGGCTGCCGCACCCGCGGGCACAGCCGACCCAGTGGACGGGCAGGCCGTCGGAGTACGCGCTGGCGCCATCGGCATCGGCTCGCACGTCAGCCAGAGACTTCGCGCAGCCCGGCCGCCCGGCGCAGGCGGTCACCCCGACCCAGCGCGAGGTGCCCTCGACTTCAAGCCCGGCCTCGGCCAGCGCGCGAGCCCAGCGCCGGGCCGCCTCCGGCGTCAGATCGGGCACGATCACCCCGCGCGCGGTCGTGACGACCAGCCGCCGTGCGGTGGCGAGCAGCCGCAACGCGGCCCCGCCGAGCCGCCCCAACGGCACCAGCGCCCCGACCGCCACGAGGCCATCCGCCTGCGGCAGCAGCCCGACCAACGCCGCCGCGTTGCTGCCGGTAATCGGTAGTGCCCCGGCCAACGCTGCCGCGTTGCTGCCGGTAACCGGTAGTGCCCCAGCCAACGCTGCCGCGTTGCTGCCGGTAATCGGTAGTGCCCCAGCCAACGCCGCCGCCTCGCTGTCGGGGACCGGGAGCGAAAGTGCGGAGGGCCGCTCGGGGTCGGGGCCGGGGACGGGGCGGGGGAGATCCAGGGCGGCGGCGACGCGTTCGGCTACTCGGTCAGGGCCGTCGGGTAGCTCGTGCAAGCGCCAGGCGGGAGCGCCGACGGGGGTGGCCGCGCGCTCGGTGAGGAAGGCGTTGGCGCCGGTCAGCAGAGCGGGACCTACCTGGTCGACGGGAACGCGCACGCCGAGGTCGCGGCCGGCGAACAGGATCGTGAACTCGCCACCGGTGGGAACGGCGGCGAGGTCGGCGGCCAGGGAAACGTCGCCCACAGCGAACAGGAAACGGCCGGGCAGGGCGGCCAGGGCAGGGTCGGCGCAGAGAGCGACGTCGAGCTGCTCGACGAGTGTGCGGAGTGTGCTGTCGGCCAACGGCGGGGCGACTACATTCCGTACAGTTTCGTGGGTTTCCGAAGGCAGCAAGCCGGCGGCCGACAGCCGGACCGCAAGCACCGCCGGGTCGGCCACCCGCAATGCTCTGAGCTGGACGTTCGCCCGGGACGTCAGCTCCAGGTGACCATCGCCGAACTCGGCGCACAGCTCGCCCAGAACGGCGAGCCGCTCGCCCGTCAGCAACCCGCCGGGCAGCCGGACCCGCGCCAACGGGCCGTCTGCGGCGGAGTGCAGACGCAACGCGCCAGGGCAGGCATCGATGTCGGAGTTACGGGCGGGCACGGCCCGGATACTACGTTCGCTTACCGACAGGGCCGCAGCCTCGGGTTGGGATGATCACATGGTCGGCTCTTCCTGAGATGGCCCGGATACCACGTTCGCTTACCGACAGGACCGCAGCCTCGGGTCGGGATGATCACACGACCCACCCCTCCTTGACGGGGGACAGGCGGGCCCGGAAGGGTGGGAACCCACGAGCGGCGACGCCGCGGAGGAAGCCGGTGTGAGTCCGGCGCGGTCCCGCCACTGTCACCAGGCCTGCCACGGCCTGGGAGCCAGGAACTCCGGTCGCCGTGATCTCTACTACCCGGGGCGCGGACCCCGAGGGGAGCTTGGCGTGTTCCTGCTGTTGTCGACGTCCGACACCGACCTGCTCAGTGCCCGGGCCAGCGGCTCGCCGTGGCGCCTGGCCAACCCGGCCCGCACCGGCGTCGACGACCTGTCGGCTCTGCTCGATGGGGTCGACCTGGTCGTCGTGCGCATCCTGGGTGGGCGCCGGGCCTGGGAGGAGGGGCTCGACGCCCTGCTCGGGGGGTCGATTCCTGTGGTGGTGCTCGGTGGCGAGCAGGCGCCGGACGCCGACCTGATGAAGCTCTCGTCGGTGGCCGCCGGAGTGGCCGCGGAGACGCACGTCTACCTGGCTCAGGGCGGCTCGGACAACCTGGCCGCGGCCTACAACTTCCTCTCCGACACCGTGCTGCTGACCGGTCACGGCTTTGCCCCTCCGCAGGCCGCGCCGGACTGGGGGCCGCTGCCGCGCGAGACGACCGCTACCGGGCCGACGGTCGCGGTGCTGTATTACCGGGCCCACCACATGGCCGGCAACACGGCTTTCGTCGAGGCGTTGTGCCGTGCGGTCGAGGCCAAGGGCGGGCGGCCGCTGCCGATGTTCACTTCCTCCCTCCGTACGGCGCCGGAAGACCTTCTGATCGAGCTGCGCAAGGCGGACGCCCTGGTCGTGACGGTGCTCGCGGCCGGCGGCACCAAGCCGGCCACCGTGGGCGCGGGCGGCGACGACGAGGCCTGGGACGTCGGCGTGCTGGCCGGGCTGGACGTGCCGATCCTGCAGGGGCTGTGCCTGACCAGCAGCCGGGCGCAGTGGGAGGCCAGCGACGACGGGCTGTCCCCGCTCGACGCGGCGACCCAGGTGGCGATCCCGGAGTTCGACGGCCGGATCATCACCGTGCCGTTCTCGTTCAAGGAGATCGACCCCGACGGGCTGTCGGTCTACGTCGCCGACGAGGAGCGGGCGGCCCGCGTCGCCGGCATCGCGGTGGCCCACGCCCGGCTGCGGCACATCCCGGCGACCGAGCGGCGGATCGTGCTGATGCTGTCGGCCTATCCGACCAAGCACTCGCGCATCGGCAACGCGGTCGGCCTCGACACGCCCGCCTCCACGGTGGCCCTGCTCGAGGCGATGCGTTCCCGGGGCTACCGGATCGGCTCCTTCGGCGAGTACGACGGTGACGGGCTCATCCACGCGCTGATCGCCGCCGGCGGCCAGGATCCGGACTGGCTCACCGAGGAACAGCTCAGCGGCAACCCGGTGCGGATCCCGGGTTCGGCGTACGAGCGGTGGTTCGCCACCCTGCCCGCCGACTTCCGCGCCGGCGTCGAGCAGCACTGGGGCCCGCCGCCGGGCGAGCTCTACGTCGACAACGGCGACATCGTGCTGGCCGCCCTGCGCGACGAGAACGTCGTCGTCATGGTGCAGCCGCCGCGCGGGTTCGGCGCCAACCCGGTGGCCATCTACCACGACCCCGACCTGCCGCCCTCGCACCACTACCTCGCGGCCTACCGCTGGGTGGCTGACGAGTTCGGCGCGCACGCGGTGGTGCACGTGGGCAAGCACGGCAACCTGGAATGGCTGCCCGGCAAGAACGTCGGCATGTCGGCCTCGGACGGCACCGACGCGGCCCTGGGTGACCTGCCGCTGATCTATCCGTTCCTGGTCAACGACCCGGGCGAGGGCACGCAGGCCAAGCGCCGGGCCCACGCGACGCTGGTCGACCATCTGATCCCGCCGATGGCCCGGGCCGAGTCGTACGGGGACATCGCCCGCCTGGAGCAGCTGCTCGACGAGCACGCGAACATCGCCGCGCTCGACCCCGCGAAGCTGCCCGCCATCCGGGCGCAGATCTGGACGTTGATCCAGGCCGCACGGATGGATCACGACCTGGGGCTGGAGAGCCGGCCCGGCGACGAGGACTTCGACGAGTTCATCCTGCACGTCGACGGGTGGCTGTGCGAGGTCAAGGACGTGCAGATCCGCGACGGGCTGCACATCCTGGGCGCGGCGCCGCAGGGTGAGGCCCGGGTCAACCTGGTGCTGGCGATGCTGCGGGCCCGCCAGATGTGGGCGGGCAAGGTGGCCGCCCTGCCCGGCCTGCGCGAGGCGCTCGGCCTGCCCGAGGACGCGTCCACGGCGCGGACCGACCGTGTCGAGGCGGTCGCGCACGCCCTCGTCACCGCGATGGAAGAGGCAGGCTGGCCGGTCGACGCCGAGCATGTCGACCGGATTGTCCAGGTCGTCCTCAGCGGGATTCTTGACGACGGTGATCCGATGGACGTGCCGCGGGTGGTTGACGTGCTGACGTTCGCGGCCACCGAGGTCGTGCCGCGTCTCGAGCGCACGACCGACGAGCTGGGCAATCTGCTGCACGCGCTGGACGGCGGGTACGTGCCGGCCGGTCCGAGCGGGTCGCCCCTGCGCGGGCTGATCAACGTCCTGCCGACCGGGCGCAACTTCTACTCCGTCGACCCCAAGGCGATCCCGAGCGCGCTGGCCTGGGAGACCGGCCAGGCGATGGCCGAGTCGCTGCTCAAGCGCTACCGCGAGGACTACGGCGACTGGCCCCGGTCGGTCGGCCTGTCGGCCTGGGGCACCAGCGCCATGCGGACGGCCGGGGACGACATCGCCGAGATCCTCGCTCTCATCGGCGTACGTCCGATCTGGGACCCCGCCTCGCGCCGGGTCACCGGCCTCGAGCCCATCGGCCGCGACGAGCTCGGCCGCCCCCGCATCGACGTCACCGTCCGCATCTCGGGCTTCTTCCGCGACGCCTTCCCGCACGTGGTGGCCATGTTGGACGACGCCTTCCGGATGATCGCGGAGCTCGACGAGCCGCAGAACTTCGTCCGCGAGCACGCCCTGGCCGACCGCGACGACCACGGGGACTGGCGCCGGGCCACCACCCGCATCTTCGGCTCGCGGCCGGGGGCGTACGGCGCCGGCATCCTCCCGTTGATCGACAGCCGCACCTGGCGCGACGACAAGGACCTGGCCGAGGTGTACGCCGTGTGGGGCGGCTTCGCGTACGGCCGTGACCTCGACGGCGTGCCGGCCCGCCCGGACATGGAGAACGCGTACCGGCGCATCGACATCGCGGCCAAGAACATCGACACCCGCGAGCACGACATCGCCGACTCCGACGACTACTTCCAGTACCACGGCGGCATGATCGCCACGGTCCGCGCGCTGACCGGCAAGGCCCCCGCCGCGTACGTCGGCGACTCGACCAACCCGGACGCCACCCGCACCCGCAGCCTGACCGAGGAGACCGCCCGCATCTTCCGCGCCCGCGTGGTGAACCCGCGCTGGATCGCCGCGATGCGCCGCCACGGCTACAAGGGCGCCTTCGAACTGGCCGCCACGGTCGACTACCTGTTCGGCTTCGACGCCACCGCCGGCGTGGTCACCGATTACATGTACGAGCAGCTGGCGGCCACCTACGCCCTCGACCCCGAGAACCAGAAGTTCTTCCAGCAGTCCAACCCGTGGGCCCTGCACAGCATCACCGAGCGCCTGCTCGAAGCGTCCGAGCGCAAGCTGTGGGAGTCGCCCTCCCCGGAGACGCTGAACGCGTTGCAGCAGCTCTACCTCGACACCGAGGGCGACCTCGAAGACCACTAGGGCGGGTTGCGTGGGGAGGCCGCCGGGGCGGCCTCCCGTGGGGATCAGCTCTCCGGCTGGACTTCGGGCGCCGCGTGCCGGCCGCTGGAGCGAAGCTCGTTGGCCTGGCGCTCGAGTTCTTCGTCCTTCTCGAGGAACCGCTTGATGTTGACGGTCGAGCGGTTGCCGAGGTCGTCCGGCTTGGCGGCGTGCCGGCCGGAGGGCTGGTTCGTGTCGGTCATGGCCGGAAAGCGTACCTGTCTCGGGTTTCACACCATCTGGCTCGTCCCCCTGGGGTTTCGCGCCCTCCGCGAAACCTGGCCCCGGTTCCGGAACCGGGGCGGCCGTTGCCGCTCCCACCTGCGGGAACTTCTGAGAAAGCGCTTCCCGGGCTGCGACCAGGCATTGACACTCGCCGACACGCCGGTTCAGAGTGACATCACAAAGAGCGCTTTCACACGCCGTTCCCCCGGCCGAAATCGCTCTGACACATCCCCGATTCCCTGGAGTCCCTCCATGACATCCCCGGTCCTGGACGGGCTCGGGACGCCTCGCAGCAGGCTGTCTCCGGCCCGGATTCTCACTCTCGGCGCGGCCCTCGTGGGCCTGCTCGCCGCCTTCTTCGTCGCCACCACCCAGAACGCCGAGGCGGCCGAGGTGGTCGTCTCGCAGGGCAAGACCGCCACCGCCTCGTCCACCGAGGTCGCCGGCGCCTACCAGCCCGGCGAGGCGGTCGACGGCAACGCCGGCACCCGGTGGGCCAGCTCGTACTCGGCGAGCCAGTGGTGGCAGGTCGACCTGGGCGCGCCGACCGCGGTCAGCCGCATCGCCATCAACTGGGAGAGCGCCTACGCCAAGGCGTTCACGATCCAGTTCTCGGCCAACGGCAGCACCTACACCCAGGCGTACGCCACCACGACCGGCGCCGGTGGTCAGCAGAGCATCGCGGTCAGTGGCACCGCCCGCTACGTGCGGATCAATCTGACCGAGCGCGCGCTGTCCATCTACGGCTACTCGTTCTGGGAGTTCCAGGTGTTCTCGGGCGGCACCACGCCGCCGACCACGCCACCACCGACGACCACGCCGCCGCCCACGACCACCCCGCCGCCCGGCGGCACCGCGCGCCTGCTGTCCTACAACAAGCCCGCGCAGGCGAGCACCTGGCAGAACGACGTCAACTGCAACCCGTGCAGCCCGGACAAGGCGTTCGACAGCGACCCGGCCAGCCGCTGGGCCACCAGCTCGACCAACGGCTGGGTCGACCCGGGGTGGATCTCGGTCGACCTGGGCGCCACGGCCCAGATCAGCCAGGTCGTGCTGCAGTGGGACCCGGCGTACGCCCGGTCGTACCAGATCCAGGTGTCGAACGACAACGCCAACTGGTCGCCGATCTACACCACGACCACCGGTGACGGCCTCAAGGACGTCATCAACGCCACCGGCGCCGGCCGCTACGTGCGGATGTACGGCACCGTCCGCAGCAGCGCCTACGGCTACTCGCTGTGGGAGTTCAGCGTCTACGGCACCGGCGGCGCCCCGGCGAACCCGCCGGCTCAGCCGGCCGACCCGACGTTCCCGGCCTCCCGGCTGGTCTTCGAGGACAACTTCAACGAGGCCGCCGGCACCAAGCCGAGCACCGCCAAGTGGACCTACGACCCGGGCGTCCCGCAGAACGGCGAGATCCAGTACTACACGCCGAACAGCGAGAACGCCCAGACCGACGGCGCGGGCAACCTGGTCATGGAGGCACGCCGGCAGGACTACCAGGGCCGGCAGTACACCTCGGCCCGGATGAACACGGGCGGCAAGTTCAGCGCCCAGTACGGCCGGTTCGAGGCCCGCATCAAGGTGCCGAAGGGCAACGGACTGTGGCCGGCGTTCTGGATGATGGGCGAGGACTTCCTCAGCGGACGCCCGTGGCCCTACAACGGCGAGATCGACATCATGGAGGTCCTCGGCCGCAACACCGGCGAGATGTACACCACGCTGCACGCCCCGGCCTACAACGGCGGTGGCGGGTACGGCCAGAAGAACGCGGCCGGGGTGGACCTGTCGCAGGACTTCCACGTGTACGCCGCCGAGTGGGACAGCAAGGGCATCCGGTTCTTCCTGGACGGCCGGCAGGTCTTCGACGCCAAGAAGGACACCGTGGAGAACACCCGGGGCCCGTGGATCTTCGACCACAAGTTCTACCTGATCCTCAACCTGGCCGTCGGCGGCGACTTCCCCGGTCCGATCGACGCCACCACCCCGTTCCCGTCCCGCATGCTCGTCGACTACGTGCGCGTCTACCAGTGATCGTCCGGCCGGGGCCCTCGCCGGGCCCCGGTCCATCCCCCGAGGGCGGCATCATGCGTAAGAAGGTCATGTTCGCCGCGGCTCTGCTCGTCTCATCTCTGTTGGTCGTCGCGACCAAGGCGAGCGCCGCGGACACTCTCATCTCGCAAGGAAAGACAGCCACCGCCAGCTCGACCGAGTCGGCCGCCTTCCCCGCGTCCAACGCGGTCGACGGCAATCTCGGCACCCGCTGGTCGAGCGCCTTCAGCGATCCCCAGTGGCTGCAGGTCGACCTGGGCGCGAGCGCGACCGTCTCGTCGGTGGTGCTCAACTGGGAGTCGGCGTACGCCCGGGCCTTCAGCGTCAAGGTCTCGGCCAACGGCTCGTCCTGGAGCACGATCCACAGCACCACGAACGGAACGGGCGGGCGCCAGACCATCACCGCCACGAGCACCGGCCGTTACGTCCGGCTCGAGACCACCGCACGGGCCACCCAGTGGGGCGTCTCGCTGACCGAGTTCCAGGTGTACGGCAGTGGTGGCGGCACGACCACGCCGACCATCCCGCCGGGCGCCGTGCGGGTCGCGGAGTTCCTGGCCGACTGCCCGTACAGCCACCGCCTGCCGGACGACCCGATCATCTTCCCCGGCCTGCCCGGCGCCTCGCACATGCACAGCTTCTTCGGCAGCGAGGTGACCAACGCGTTCTCGACCACGCAGGACCTGTTGAACGCGAACAGCAACTGCAACCCGTCGATCGACAAGTCGTCGTACTGGATCCCGACCTTCTACAACGGCAACACCCCGGTCGAGCCGACGACGGGCATCTTCTACTACCTGGGTGAGGGCGTCCGCGACGACCTGATCGCGCAGACCCAGCCGTTCCCGCTCGGCCTGCGGATCGTGGCCGGCAACGCCAAGGCGACGGGGCCGAACGACAACACCCTCTCGCGCTGGTCGTGCCTGCACTCCGGCGAGGTCGGCTCGTCGCACGACTTCGTCACCTGCCCGCCGGGCACGATGCTGGAGTCGTACCTCGACTTCCCGCACTGCTGGGACGGCGTGAACCTCGACTCGCCCGACCACAAGAGCCACATGGCGTACCCGGTCAACAACGCCTGCCCGCCCAGCCACCCGGTCGTCGTGCCGAAGCTGCGGCAGGTCATGCGGTACCCGGTCAACGGCAACCCGGCGAACTTCCGGCTGGCCTCGGGCCCGGGCTACACGATGCACGGCGACTTCTTCAACGCCTGGCCGGTGGCGGAGCTGGCGCGGCGGGTGAACGACTGCATCCGCGTCATCGTCAAGTGCGGCGCCGACGGACGTCCCTGATGACCACGGGTGTCGCCGGCGGAGGACCCGACGGCGGCGGCACCCGTCCGCACCTCGCTGCTATAACGGACCGCATGACAACCCGGCCCGTGCGCGGTGGGCAACATCCGACGATGGACCAGGTCGCCGAGGCGGCCGGGGTGTCCCGCGCGACCGTCTCCCGGGTGATCAACGGCGCCCCCAGCGTCGACGCCAAGATCCGGGAGATGGTGCAGCGGGCCATCGCCGAGACCGGCTACGTGCCCAACGTGGCCGCCCGCAGCCTGGTGACCCGCCGGTCGAACTCGGTGGCGCTGGTGATCAGCGAGCCCGACCGCCCCGACAACCACTCCTTCCTCAACCGCATCTTCACCGACCCCTACTTCGGGCGGATCACGGCGGGCGCCACGGGGGCGCTGCGCCCCCACGACATCCACCTGGTCGTCATCCCGACCGACTCCTCCGACCACCACCAGGTGATCCGCTACCTGCGCCAGGGCCATGTCGACGGGGTGCTGCTGATCAGCAGCCACGAGCAGGACACGCTGCCCCGCCAGGTGCACGAGCTGGGCATCCCCGCGGTCGTCTCGGCCCGGCCGACCTCGCCCATAGCGGTCAGCTACGTCGACGTCGACCAGCGGCTGGGCGCCCGGCTGGCCGCGGAACGCCTGCTCGACCGGGGTTGCCTGCATCTCGCCACCATCAGCGGCCCGCTCGACATACCGTCCGGGCTCGACCGCCTCGAGGGCTTCCGGTCCTACCTGGCGAACCGTGGCTTCGCCGACGTGCCGACGGTCGAGGGCGACTTCACCCGGGCCGGCGGCGAGGCGGCGGCCCGGCGGTTGCTGGCCGAGCACCCCGAGGTCGACGGGCTCTTCGTGGCCAACGACCTGATGGCCGAGGGCGCCCTGCGGACGATGCAGGATCTCGGCCGACGGGTGCCCGAGGACATCGCGGTGGTCGGCTTCGACGACAGCAGCGCGGCCCTCGACTGCCGCCCGTTGCTGACCACCGTGCGCCAGCCGGTCGAGGAGATGGCAGCCGAGATGGCCGAGGTGCTGATGGCCCACATCGGCACCCCGGGGCGGTTGCCGCGCTCGGTCACGTTCCATCCCACGCTGGTGGTGCGCGAGTCGGCATAGGTTGGGGGCATGGACATCCTCGTCGCCGGCGGCCACGGTCAGGTCGCCCTCCGTCTGCTCGCCATCCTCGCCGAGGCCGGGCACACCGCCCGCGGCCTGATCCGCAAGCCCGATCAGGCCGCCGACCTGCAGGCGGTGGGTGCGGTCCCGGTGCTCGGCGACCTCGAGAACGACCAGACCCTGTCCCCGTACGTCAAGGGGGCCGACGCCGTCGTCTTCGCGGCCGGCGCCGGGCCGGGCAGTGGGCCCGCGCGTAAGCGGACGGTCGACCTCGGCGGGGCCGTGAAGCTGGCCGACGCCGCCGTCGAGCAGGGTGTGCGCCGCTACGTCATGATCTCGTCGATCGGGGCCCAGGACCCGGCGGCCGGGGGCGAAACGATGGGTGCCTATCTGGCCGCGAAGGCCGAGGCCGACGCGTACGTCACCTCGCTCGGAAGCCTCGACTGGACGATCGTGCGGCCCGGCCACCTCGTCGACGAGCCCGGCACGGGACTGGTCACGGTCAGCCGGCAACTGGGCGGAAAGGGCCCCGTGTCGCGCGACGACGTGGCCGCGGTGGTGGCCGCCTGCCTGACCACGCCGGCCACCGTCGGGGTGACGTTCGAGCTCTTCGGTGGGTCGACCCCCATCGATGAGGCTCTGCGCCGCGCCGGAGTGTGATGAGAAGCTAACGTAGCGTCCATGGAGACCGCAGGGGCACTGCTGGCGGCGGGCAGCGAGGCGATGCTCGAGGCGGCCTTCCGCACCGGCGACTTCCTGCCGGCGTGGCAGATGCTCGAGGGCGCCCGCCGGCGGGCCTGCGACGACGGTCAGCCGGTGGAGGAGGCGGCCGCGCTGACCCGGCTGGGCATGCTGGCCCACTTCGCCGCGATCGGTGGCGACCTGACCCGCGCCGACTGGTCGACCGAGGAGCAGTTGTTCACCGCGGCGCTGCGCATCCAGCGCGAGGCCGGCGATCCGGCCGGCGCTGCCGAGTCGCTGTTCGGCCTCGGCCTGGTGCACCAGGTGCTGCGCGGCGACTGGGCGACCGCGATGCCGTACTACACCGAGGCGCTGGTTCTGGCCGAGAGCTACGCCGACGAGATGGTGCGCTCCGAGGTGCACCGGCACATCGGCTTCTTCCACGTCTTCGTCGCCGGCGACGCCGAGCGCGGGCTGCGCCACCTGCGCATGTCCCAGGTGCTGCGGGAACGCTACGGCGACCCGCGCCGGATCGCCACCGGCACGCTGGCCCTGGGCGAGGCCGAACTTGCCGCCGGCAACGTACCCGAGGCGTTGCGCCTGTTGCGCGAGGCCGTCCACCAGGCCCGCAAGGCCGGACTGACGGGCCAGCGCATCGGCTGGGCCGAGCACGCGCTGGCCGACGCCGAGCGCGCGGCCGCTTGACCCGGCTGTCCAGCCTCAGTCGGATTGCCGACGGATCGATCGTGATCAGTGCTGTTAAGCCGTTAATTTGGCGTTCACCGAGCACTGCTGGTCACAGGGGGCGGCCTTGACCGAGCATCCCGATGCCTATCCCTCTTTCCACCGTGTGGTCGGGATCGACCTCGGCACCAGTTCGTGTGCGGTCTCGGTCTGGGACGGCGCCAAGCCGTTCGTCATCCGTGGCCCCAGCGGCGCGACCACCATGCCCGCCTCGGTCGGCCAGGACAGAAACGGCCAGGTGGTGGCCGGGGCGCCCCCCGCCGGCGACCCCGAGAACGTGATCGCCGGCATCAAGCGCCGGCTCGGCAGCGGCGACCGGGTCCGGTTCCGCGGCCGGGCCTACCTGCCCCGCGACATCTGCGCCTACCTGCTGATCGAGCTCAAGCGCCAGGCCGAGGCATTCGTCGGCGAGCCCATCCACGACGCGGTGATCACCGTCTCGGCCGTGGCCGGCGAGGCGCAGCGGCGGGCCTTGCGCGAGGCGGCCGGGCTGGCTCAGCTCAACGTGCGCCGGCTGGTCGAGGACCCGGTGGCCGCGGCGATGGCGCTCGGCATGGACGCCCGGCCCGGCACGTACGCGATCTACGACCTCGGGGGCGGCACGTTCGACGCCTCGGTCGTGCGGGTCGGCGCGGACACGGTCGACGTCCTCGGCACGGCCGGCGACCAGCTGCTCGGCGGGGACGACTTCGACGAGCTGATCGTCGGCCACGTGCTGCGCCAGATCCGCGAACGGCATCACGTCGACCTCCGCCAGGACCCGGCCATCCGGCAGCGGGTGCGGTGGGAGGCCGAGATACGCAAGCGTGAGCTCTCGGACGCCGACACCACGACGCTCGAACTGCCGGCGCTGACCGCTACGGTCAGCGCCGGCGTGCCGCTCACCCGGCGGGCCTTCGAGGCGATGATCGAGCCGGACGTGCAGCGCTCGCTCGACCTGCTCA
The DNA here is from genome assembly GCF_023717965.1 of Paractinoplanes hotanensis. Lineage (NCBI taxonomy): Bacteria > Bacillati > Actinomycetota > Actinomycetes > Micromonosporales > Micromonosporaceae > Paractinoplanes > Paractinoplanes hotanensis. Next base: position 203,716 of record NZ_JAMQOL010000015.1, read on the forward strand.
GCGAGGCCATCGCGGCCGCCCGCACCGTGCACGGCGTGGGCTGGGGCGACATCGACCAGGTGGTGCTGGCCGGCGGCTCGACCCGGATCCCGGCCATCCGCGAGCGGCTGGCGGCCTTTCTCGGCTGGGGCTCGGCCCGCATCCGCACCGACCTCGACCCGGACGAGATGGTGGCCCGCGGCGCCGGGCTGGTGGCACGCGACTACGAGCCGGCCTCGCTGTTCGAGGGCTCGCCGGTCGGGCTGTTCAGCGCCGGCCTGCGGTTGCGGTCCGAGATGGCGGTGCCCGAGGTCGGCCCCGACGCCGAGGAACCGGTCGAGACGCCGGACCCGCCCGGACCAGCCGGGCCGCCCGCCGAGACCCCGGCCGACTTCCGCCGGGTGGCCGAGGCGACGTACATGATTCTGCTGCAGGACGTCGATCTCGACGGGCTGGCCACGGCATACGGGGCTTTCATCACCGCCGTGCAGGCGGCCGCCCCGGACGCCCGCCTGGCCCAGCTGGGGCGGGCGCTGACCGCCGAGTACGAGCGGCACTGCGGATAATCTGGCCCGATGCTGATCAGTTGTGGCGCGCCCGTGGCCGGGGCGTGGGCCGACCCGGAGTCGCTGGGCGTCTTCGCACAGCGGGCCGAGCAACTCGGCTATCACGGGCTCTGGTCGTTCCAGCGGCTGCTGGCCGGCGCCGATCAGCAGCTGCCGCCGGTCTACCGCAGTGTGCTCGACCCGCTGCTCGCGCTGACCTTCGCCGCCGCGCGCACCAGCCGGGTCCGGCTCGGCGTCGCGGTGATCAACATTCCGTACGTCTCGCCGGCCTACCTGGCCAAGCAGGCCGCCACCCTCGACGTGCTGTCGGGTGGCCGCCTCGACCTCGGGCTCGGCACCGGCTGGTCGGCGCCCGAGTTCGCCGCCACCGGCTCCGACCCGCACCCGCGCGGCCGCCGGCTCGGCGAATACCTCGAGGTGCTGCGCACGCTCTGGAACGACCCGGTGGCCTCGTTCGAGGGGCAGCTCTACCGCGTGCCGCCGAGCACGATGGCGCCGCCGCCGGTGCAGCCGGGCGGCCCGCCGGTGCTGCTCGGCGGCACGGCAGACATCGCGCTGCGCCGGGCCGGGCGGCTGAGCGCGGGCTGGGTGAGCAGCAGCCGGCTCACCTTCGACGAGATCGCGCGGGGCGCCCAGATCGTGCGGCGGGCGGCCGAGGAGGCCGGCCGGGACCCGGATGCCGTGCGCATCGTGGTCCGCGCCGTCGTGCGGCCCGGCCGGCGGGACGACGCGGTGCCGCTCTCCGGCGACTGGGCACAGATCCGTGCCGGCGCCCAGCTGTACGCCGAAGCGGGCGTGACCGAGCTTTTCTACGATCTCAACTGGGACCCGTTGATCGGGAGCCCCGGGGCCGACCGCCGGGTGGCCCGCGAGCGCGCCGAGGAGATCCTCACCGTGCTCGCCCCGTCCGGCTAAGACCGACTTCGAAGTCCGGAAAGGGCCGCGAATGGCACCCCGATTCGTTATCGGAATGGCCGTCGTCTCCGTATGGCGACCTTTCCCGGGTCTACGCCGCGTAGCCCGGGCGACACGCCGAGACAGCACAGACCACCACGGAACCGCGTTCCGAAGGGCGGGATGGCCGTCGATACGACCCCGTGATGGCGCAGCCACCGAAGATCTTGCGCCATCGGGCGACCCTCGCCGTAGGAAACCACGGCCGCTCGCTGCCAAGATCGACACCCTCAGGAAACGGACTCGAAACAGCGGACGGCCCGGCGGCGAGGATGACTTCGACAACTTTGCGCAACAGTACGATTGCCCTCTGACTTTCCATAACGGACATTGGAGGCTAAGTTGATCACCGTTACGGGTGTTTTGTCCGCGGGAGTGGCGCTTCGCGCCCTCCCGCACCGAGGTCGGTTGTGACGTCCGTCATCCCACGCTTTCAGCGGGCTGTTATTCATTCGATGCGTCAACTCATTTCCTATGACCGAGATCCGGGCTACCTTTCCCAGCGCAGCATCCGAATACCTCTCACGCACGACGCATGTGAGGTGTGTCGTCCGATGGAGGTGACCGACGCTTGGAACCGCTGATCGAAGAGGCCGAGCTCTCCCGCAAGGGCGCGCCGACCGACCCGATTGGGGCGCCGACCGGCGAGTCCGTGAAGAAGGTGGACACCCGGCGGAAGTCGCCGACCCAGATCGCCCTCGCGCGCCTGCGCAAGGACAAGGTCGCGGTGATCTGCGGCAGCATCTTCCTCTTCTTCGTGCTGATCGCGATCTTCGCGCCGCTGCTGGCCAAGCTCGAGGGTCAAGACCCGACGACGCTCAACCAGGACCTGATCGACCAGTACGGCTTCCCGACCGTGCCGCCGAACAGCGAGCACTGGTTCGGCGTCGAGCCGCGACTGGGCCGCGACCTGTTCGCACGCTGGGTCTACGGCGCCCGCCCGTCCCTGATCGTCGCCGGCTCGGTCACCGTGATCACCACGATCATCGGCGTGATCGTCGGCCTCGTCGCCGGGTTCCTGGGCGGCTGGATCGACCGGATCCTGTCCTGGCTCATCGACTTCGTCCTGAGCCTGCCCTACCTGCTGTTCGCCATCGCCGTCCCGGCCGCGCTGCTGGCCGTGTTCGTCGGCAACACCGAGAACGCGGGCAACGACCAGGTCGCCCAGGTGCGCTTCTACGCGCTCATCATCGTGCTGTCCTTCTTCGGCTGGGCCAGCCTCGCACGACTGATCCGCGGCGAGGTGCTCGGCCTGCGCGAGCGGGAGTTCATCGCCGCGGCCAAGGTGCTCGGCGTGCCGACCCGCAAGGTGCTCTTCAAGGAGCTCCTGCCCAATCTGGTGGCGCCCATCGTCATCTCGGTCTCGATGGCGCTTCCGGCGTACATCGTCACCGAGGCGGGCCTGACCTACCTCGGCGTCGGGCTCACCGAGCCCACGCCGTCCTGGGGCCTGACCATCGCCGCCGCCCAGAACTGGTACCGGGCCGATCCGCTCTACCTGTGGATCCCGGTCGCCGCCATCACGATCCTCGTGCTCGCGCTGAGCCTGCTCGGCGACTCGATTCGTGACGCATTCGATCCCCGCACCCGACGGTGACGTGGTGACGCCCAGTATGAGAAGAGGAGAAATGGCAAGGCGATTTAACGTTGCCATTGCGGCCACCGCCGCCTTGGCGCTCGGTGTGACCGGCTGCAGCAGCCCGTCGTCGAACAACGACACGGAAGGCAGCGGCGACAGCAACAAGATCACGACTCAGGTCAACGCGACCGACCCCAACGCCAAGGGGCCGGCCAAGGAGATCGAGGGCGCCCGCCCGGGCGGCGTCCTCAACGTCGTGGCCCAGACGACGCCGAACACCTTCGACCCGACGGACATCTACTACGTCGACTCGAACGAGATCGGCAAGACGCTGTTCCGTACGCCGACCCAGTTCGACATCCGCGACGGCAAGGCTGTTCTCGTCCCGGACCTCACCGACCTGGGCACCCCGTCGGCTGACAACCTGACGTGGACCTTCAAGATGCAGCCGAACATCAAGTACGAGGACGGCACCCCGGTCAAGATCGAGGACCTCGCGTACGCGATCAAGCGGTCGTTCGCCCACGACGTCTTCGTCAACGGCCCGACGTACCAGCTGCAGTACTTCAAGGACGGCGACAAGTACAAGGGCCCGTACAAGGACGGCGACAACTACGCCGGCGTGGAGACCCAGGGCACCGACACCCTGATCATCCACCTGGCCAAGCAGTTCTCCGACCTGCCGTTCTACATGACCTTCCCGATGTTCACTCCGATCCCCAAGGAGAAGGACACCCGGCAGGACTACAAGAACAAGCCCCTGGCGACCGGCCCCTACAAGTTCAAGACCTACCAGGCCGGCACCTCGCTGGTGCTCGAGAAGAACACCAACTGGGACCCGAACACCGACCCGGTGCGTCACCAGTACCTGGACGGCTTCAACTTCCAGTGGGGCGGCGACGCCATCAAGTCGCAGCAGGCCGTGCTCAACAGCAACGGCCAGGACGCCAACTCGATCAACTACGACGAGCTCGACGCGTCGCTGATCCCGCAGCTCACCGGCGAGAAGCGTGAGCAGCTGGTCCAGGGCCAGAGCTCCTGCACCATCGTCTGGCAGCTGGACACCCGGAAGATCCCGCTGGAGGTCCGCAAGGCTGTCGCCAAGGCGTACCCGTACGACCAGCTCTACAAGGCGGCCGGCCTCAACGACTACGTCGCCGAAGCGGCCAGCACGGTCATGCCCCCCTCGGTCCAGGGTTACGAGAAGTACACCCCGGTCGCGGACCTGGCCGGTTCCGGCGCCGGTGACCCGGCGGCCGCGAAGGCGATGCTGGAGGCGGCCGGCAAGGCCGGCTTCGAGCTGAGCTACTACTTCGACAACACCAAGCCGCTCACCCAGCAGGTCAGCCAGATCCGGGCCGACGCGCTGACCAAGGCGGGCTTCAAGGTCAAGCCGATCGGTGTCTCCACCGCCGACCTGCGGAGCAAGAAGGGCGACTACGACGCCCCGGTCAACATGGGCCAGAGCCCGGCCGGCTGGTGCTCCGACTGGCCGACCGGTGGCTCCTGGTTCCCGGTGCTGTTCCAGACGCACAGCATCAGCGACGGCCAGAGCTGGGGCATGCTGAGCGACAAGGCGCTCGACGCCGAGATCGACAGCATCGCCAACCTGCCGGCGGAGGAGTCGACCGCCAAGTGGGCCGCGCTCGACAAGAAGGTCATGGAGCTGTACGTCGCGCTCCCGACCTACTACGACAAGCTCGCGGTCGTGAAGGGCACCAACGTCGGCACCACGGCCGGTGACCCGACCATGGGTATGCCGCTCTTCGTGAACATGTACCTGAAGAGCTGACGCTCCACCTGCTGTAACCCGGGGTGGTCCGGCCTGCCGCAGCGCAGGCCGGGCCACCCCGGGCGCAAGATAAAGACCTCCGGCGCCCGTGGTCACTCCACGCGCGTCCGATCGAACTCCGGGAAACCATCCCCGGCGCCGTGATGAAAGAGGAGCAAGCGGTGCTGCTGTACATCCTGAAACGCGTCCTGAGCGCGATCTCCGTCGTGATCGTGACGCTGGTGGCCAGCTTCGCGCTGTTCTTCTTCGCTCCGACCGACCCGGCCGGTGTCATCTGCGGCCCCCGCTGCACGCCCGAGCGGGTCGCCGACATCGAGGCCAGCCTCGGCCTCGACCAGCCCAAGATCGAGCAGATCGCCCTCTACATGAAGGGCATCGTCGTCGGGCGTGAATACTCGACCGGCGGCGTCGTCCGGCACTGCGACGCGCCGTGCCTCGGCTACTCGTACACGCTCGGTCAGCCGGTCACCAAGCTGATCGGCGCGGCCCTGCCCGTGACCATTTCCATCGTCATCGGCGGCGCCGTCGTCTACCTCATCGTCGGCATCCTGAGCGGCACGATCGCGGCCCAGGTGCGGGGAACGTCGCTCGACCGCTTCGTGGTCGGCACGACGCTGGTCGTCCAGGCCATCCCGTACTTCGTCTTCGCCCTGCTGGTCGCCCTCTATGCCACCTTCCTGCCCGACTCGGGTTATCACCCGTTCCTCGACAATCCCTTGGCCTGGGCCAGTGGTCTGCTCGCGGCCTGGTTGACGATCGGCGTGACGAACGCGGCGTCCTACACCCGATACTCGCGCGCCTCCATGATCGAGGCGCTCGGGCAGGACTTCGTCCGTACCGCCACCTCCAAAGGCATCAGCCGCCGGCGGGTCGTCTACCGCCACGGCCTGCGGGCGGGTCTCACCCCGGTCGTCACCATCTTCGGCATCGACCTCGCGTTCCAGCTCACCGGCGCGATCTTCACCGAGAGCATCTTCAACCTGCCCGGCCTCGGCCTGCTCACTCTGCGGGCTTTCGGACAGTACGACCTACCCGTGCTCATGGGCGGCGTGCTCATCGGGTCGGTGGTGCTTGTTGCTATGAACCTGGTTGTGGACATCGTCTATACGATCCTCGACCCGCGGGTCCGGCTCGGATGATCCCGGTCCGTACCCCGCTATCCACGTCCCGCAGCACGAAGGCGGCAGCATGAGCGACCAGACCACCGGAGTCCCGCAGACGGTGAGCCGCGCCCCCCGCGAGGCGGCGACCGGCGACGAGGCCTACCTCGAGGTCACCGACCTGCAGGTGCAGTTCCCGACGGCCGACGGCCTGGTGCGGGCGGTCCAAGGCCTGAGCTACTCGGTCCCGCTGCGCCGCACGCTGGCCATCGTCGGCGAGTCGGGCTCGGGCAAGAGCGTGTCCAGCATGGCCGTCCTGGGTCTGCACGACCGCCGGGTCGCCCGGATCACCGGCTCGATCAAGGTCGGCGGCCGCGAGATCGTCAACATGAGCGACAAGGACCTGGAGGGCTTCCGCGGCGGTGACGCCGCGATGATCTTCCAGGACCCGCAGTCGTCGCTGCACCCGTACTTCACGGTCGGCAACCAGATCATGGAGTCGTACCGGGCGCACAACAACGTGAGCAAGCGCGCCGCCAAGGCCCGCGCGATCGACATGCTGGGCCGGGTCGGCATCCCCAACCCGAGTCGCCGCGTCGACCAGTACCCGCACGAGTTCTCGGGCGGCATGCGGCAGCGCGCGATGATCGCGATGGCGCTGGTCAACGACCCCAAGCTGCTGATCGCCGACGAGCCCACCACGGCGCTCGACGTGACCGTGCAGGCCCAGATCCTCGACCTGATCGCCGACCTGCAGCGCGACTTCGGCTCCGCGGTGGTCTTCATCACCCACGACCTGGGTGTGGTGGCCGAGATCGCCGACGACATCCTGGTCATGTACGCGGGCACCGCGGTCGAGCACGGCCCGGTCAACAAGATTCTGGGCGAGCCCCTGCACCCGTACGCGTGGGGTCTGCTCGAAAGCATCCCGGCGCTGACCGGCGAACCGCAGCCGCTGCACCCGATCCCCGGCTCGCCGCCCAGCCTGCTGGCCGTGCCGTCCGGCTGCCCGTTCCACCCGCGCTGCGAGTTCAAGGATCGCGTGCCGGACGACCTCTGCGCCACCCTGCGGCCCGACCTGATCCCGCGGACGGCCGATCTGGGCCGCACCTCGCGGTGCCACTTGAAGGATCCCGACAGGATCTTCGAAACCGAAGTTCTGCCCCGGCTGCCGTAAGAGGGACCAAAACGATGACCGCTGCTGCCACCACCGCCAAGTCCGGCGTTCCGTCGGTGCCCGGGGCCCCGCTGCTCGAGCTCCAGAACGTCAAGATGCACTTCAAGGCCAAGGGCGAAGGCTTCCTGGCGCGCAAGACCCAGTGGGTGCAGGCCGTCGACGGGGTCGACCTGGCCGTGCAGCCGGGCGAGACGATCGGCCTCGTCGGCGAGTCCGGCTGTGGCAAGTCCACGACCGCGCGCCTGATCACCCGGCTGCTCGAGCCCACCGCCGGCGAGATCCGCTACCAGGGTGTCGACATCGCGCACATGTCCGAGCGCAAGCTGCGCCCGTACCGCCGCGAGATCCAGCTGATCTTCCAGGACCCGTACTCGTCGCTGAACCCGCGGCACACGGTCGGCACGATCGTGGGCACGGCGTTGCGCACGCACGGCATTGTGCCCAAGAGCGGCGAACTGTCCCGCGTGCAGGAGCTGCTTGAGGTCGTCGGCCTCAACCCCGAGCACTACAACCGCTACCCGCACGAGTTCTCCGGCGGCCAGCGGCAGCGCATCGGCATCGCCCGGGCGCTCGCGGCCCGCCCGAAGATCATCGTGGCCGACGAGCCGGTGTCCGCGCTCGACGTGTCGATCCAGGCCCAGGTCATGAACCTGCTCGAGAACCTGCGCAAGGAGTTCGGCATCGCGTTCGTGTTCATCGCGCACGACCTCGGCGTCGTCCGGCACTTCTGCGACCGGGTCGCCGTCATGTACCTCGGCCGCGTGGTCGAAGAGGGCCCGCGCGACGCCCTGTACGAGAAGCCGCAGCACCCGTACACACAGGCGCTGCTGTCGGCCGTGCCGGACATCGGCGTGGTCCGCGGCGTCCCGGCGAAGAACCGGATCCGCCTGGTCGGCGACGTGCCCAGCCCGGTCGACCCACCGTCCGGCTGCCGCTTCCGCACCCGCTGCTGGAAGGCCCAGGACGTCTGCGCGACCGACGACCCGGCGCTGATCGAGCGGGCCCCGGCCCAGCGCGTGGCCTGCCACTTCGCCGAGCCGCCGGCCGAGTCGATCCTCGCGGAGACGGCCTGACCTTGGTTCCGCCGCCCAGCCCTTCCGTCTATCGCACCAAGGCCCACCGGGTCCGGCAGCGCTCCCTGATCGCGCTGGCCGGGCTCGGCCTGGTGCTCGCCGGCTACGGCCTCGGCCGTTGGCAGGACACGCCGGCCCCGGCCGTGGCGTCCCCCGTCGCAGTGCCGTCGTCGCTGCCCCCGTCGTCGTCAGCCCCGTCCGCGCCGCCGACCAGCGAGGCGCCGACGCCCACGGTCTATCCGAGGCTGGAGGCCGAGGCGGCCGACCAGCTGACCGGCATCGAGGCCCAGCCGACCGAGGACGAGGGCGGCGGGCAGAACGTCGGCTGGATCGCCGACGGCGACCAGTTGCGCATCGACGGGGTCGACTTCGGCCCGGTGGCGGCCACGAAGCTCGACGTGCGGGTGGCGTCGGACGCCGAGGGCGGCCGGATGGAGATCCGGCTCGACGGCGCCGACCGGCCGGCCATCGGGACGCTGAACGTCACGCGCACGGGTGGGTGGCAGAAGTGGCGCACCGACCAGGTGGACATCGCGCCCACGACCGGCAAGCACACGGTCTTTCTGGTCTTCGTGCGTAACGACGGCAGCGAGTTCCTCAATCTCAACTGGCTGCAGTTGGTGCATTGAGAAAGCCGCACATCCAGGGGCTGGATGGGCGGCTTTTCTCTCTCAGGCGGCTACGGCCGCCAACTCGCTCGTTCGAGGCTCGTGGACGACCGGAATGTGCAAGGTGACCACTCCGTTGTCGCACAGGGCCTCGAGGCGGTCGGTGTCCAGCGACTCGGACTCGCTGAGATCGACCTCGCGGGTCGCCGGGCCCGCGATCGAGGCGGCGCTTCCGGCCGCACCCGCACGACGCTCCGCGCGGACGGTCAGGACGCCGTCGTCCACCGAGATGTCGATACCGGCCTTGTCGATTCCCGGCAGGTCGATGTCGACGTAGAAGGTCCCGTCGATCCGGTACGCGGCGAGCCGCGCCCCGGAGCTGCGGGTGCTGTCGAACACGCGGCAGGTGAGCTGGTCGAGCTCCCGAACCGTCGCGCCGTGAGGCGACATGGTGGTTCCTCCAGGCGGAGTTCTTCTCTGCTTCGGCCCGGACGGGGTAGGCCCGGGGCCGCTTCTGACCAACGGAGATTGTGGTCCCCGAATTCCCCGAGGTACATGACCGGCGTCACGATCCGGACGAATACTTCGTTACGATCTGTTGTCGTCGAGCCTGAAGTCGCCGAAGTCGAAGCCGGGGGCCACGACACAGCTGACCAGCACGTAGTCCGTGCTCGCGGGCTCCGCGGCCTGCCACACGCCGGCCGGGATCAGCACCTGCGGCTGGTGGCCGTCGCCCACACCGAGCGTGACGGTCTTCTCCTCGGCCGGGTGCTCACCGTCACCGCCGAAGCGCAGCGTCAGCGGGCCCCCGGCGTGCCAGAACCACAGCTCGTCCGACCGTACGACGTGCCAGGCCGACCGCTCGCCCGGGTGCAGCAGGAAGTAGATGCCGGTCGCGGCGGCGCGCGGACCGGCGTACCCGTCCGGTTGGAAGGTGTGTTCGGAGCGGAACGTCTCGCGGTACCAGCCGCCCTCGGGGTGGGGTTGCAGGTCGAACCGCTCGGCCAGGGGTGGTCTCGTCATGCCGATCATTCTGGTTTTCGAACAGGTGTTCTATAGTGTCGCCGTGGCCATCCTGCATGCCGACCTCGACGCCTTCTACGCGTCGGTCGAGCAGCGTGACGACCCCACCCTGCGCGGACGTCCGGTGCTGGTCGGCGGCGGGGTGGTGCTGGCCGCCAGCTACGAGGCCAAGGCCCGGGGCGTCCGCACTCCCATGGGCGTCAGCCAGGCCAAGGCGCTGTGCCCGTGGGCCGTCGTGGTGCCGCCCCGCATGAGGGCCTACACGACGGCCAGCAAGGCGGTCTTCGAGATCTTCCGCGACACCACCCCGCTGGTCGAGGGCATCTCCATCGACGAGGCGTTCCTCGACGTCAGCGGCCTGCTGCGAGTCAGCGGCACCCCGCGCGAGATAGCGGCCCGCCTGCGCGCCGAGGTGCGCACCCGGGTCGGCCTGCCCATCACGGTCGGCATAGCGGGCACGAAGTTCCTGGCCAAGGTGGCCAGCGCCGTCGGCAAGCCGGACGGCCTGCTCGAGGTGCCGGCCGGCCAGGAGTTGGCGTTCCTGCATCCGCTGCCGGTCGAGCGGCTCTGGGGTGTCGGCCCGGTCACGTCGGCCAAACTGCGCGAACACCGCATCACCACGGTGGCCGACGTGGCCCGCATCGGCGAGGCCGCCCTGGTCTCGATGCTGGGCCCCGGCGCGGGCCGCCACCTGCACGCGCTCTCGCAGAACCGAGACCCCCGGCGGGTGCGTGTGGGGCACCGGCGCGGCTCGATCGGCGCGCAGTGCGCCCTGGGCCGCCGGCCCCGCCCGTTCACCGAGGTCGAGGCCACGCTGGACGCGCTGGTCGACCGCGTGGCCCGCCGCATGCGCAGCGCCCACCGGGCCGGCCGCACGGTCACGGTGCGCCTGCGCTTCGACGACTTCGGCCGGGCGACCCGCTCGCGCTCGCTGCTCAAGGCGACCATGCAGACCCGGGCGATCGCCTCGACCGCGCGCGACCTGCTGCACGAGGCGCTGCCGCTGATCCAGGAGCGCGGGCTGACCCTGGTCGGCGTGGCCATGAGCAACCTGGACGGCGACGGCCACGTGCAGCCGTCGCTGTTCGACGAGGTGGGCGACGACCGTCTCGACGTGGCGATGGACGCGGTCCGCGACCGTTTCGGTTCGTCCTCGCTGAGCCGGGCCGCCACCATCGGCCGTGAACTGGGCCCGTCCGTCCCGATCCTCCCCGACTGAGGCCGTCGACGGGGTCGCCGGGGGTGTCGGGCACACTGGTGCGGGTGCGGAAGATCAGTCTGATCGGGATCGGCGCGGGCGACCCGGACCATCTCACCCTGCAAGCGGCCAAGGCCATCGGGCGTACCGATGTGTTCTTCCTGCTCGACAAGGGTGAGCTCAAACAGAGCATGATCGACCTGCGGGAGCGGATCATCCGCGGCTACTCCAAGCCGACCCGCCGCATGGTCACCGGCCGCGACCCCGACCGGGACCGCACCCCCGCGGACTACGAGGGCACGGTCGGGGACTGGCGGCGCCGCCGGGCCCTGGTCGTCGAGGAGCTGCTGGTCGAGCACCTGCGCGAGGGCGAGACCGGCTCCTTCCTGGTGTGGGGCGACCCTTCCCTGTACGACTCGTCGATGGCCATCCTTGACGAGGTGCTCGCCCGGGGGACCATCGAGTTCGAGTACGAGGTGATCCCCGGCATCAGCAGCGTGTCGGCGCTCGCCGCGAAACACCGGGTGCCGCTGAACCGAGTCGGCCGGCCGTACCAGGTGACGACCGGCCGCCGGCTGGCCGAGGGCTGGCCCGAGGGCGTCGACGACGTGGTCGTCATGCTCGACGCCCAGCAGGCCTTCACGGCATACCCCGACGTGGACATCTTCTGGGGCGCCTACGTGGGCACGCCCGACGAGATCCTCCGCTCCGGCCGCGTGTCCGAGGTCGCCGACGACATCGTCGAGACCCGCTCCGCCGCACGCGACCAGCACGGCTGGATCATGGACACGTACCTGTTGCGCCGCCCGTCGCAGTAGCAGCAGCGCGCTCCTCCGGCCGCCACTGCGGCGTGCTGCTTCCCGTCGCCGCTGCGGCTGCGGCGCGCTGCTCCGGCTGCCGCGTCGGCTACGGCGTCGTCGCCGGTTCTGCGACGACTTCCGCCCGCGGCGCCGGGGAGCGCTTCGCGGCCAGGGCGAACAGGGCCACGGCGGGCAGCACGAAGAGTCCCGCCACCGAGATGCCGGCGCCGATCGTGCGGCGCTGAGCCACGAAGCCGGCCGGCGGGCCACCCGCGACCTGACCGAGCGCGTCGGCCTGCGACACGATCGAGAAGATGGTCGCCCGGGATCCGGGAGCGGTCGCCGAGACCAGCCAGACGTTGAGCACCGGCTGGGCCGAGTCACGAATCAGGCGTACGCCCAGATAGAGCCCGACCGCCACCCACCAGTGACCGGCCCCGCCGAGGCCGATCATGCCGAGAGCCGTCAGCGCCTGAACGACGGCCAGCACGCGGCCGACACGCTGGGGGCGTACGGCGTCGATCCATCGGCCCGCCAGGCCGGTGACCACGATCGACCCCAGCGCGGCGATCATCGCGAGACCGCCGAAGACCAGCTCGACCGGGTGGCCGCCGAGGAACGGCAGCAGGAACGGCTGGCTCAGCCGGTCGAAGCCCTCGCTGCTCATGCCCGCGAAAAGAGCGGCGCCGAGGATGGCGGCGAGGACCGTGCTGTGCCGCACGGTTCGCACCCCGTCGACCACCTGACGGTGCATCGACCGCCACGAGCCGACCGGCGCCGGACGCCAGTTGTCCTCGGTCATGACAACCACCAGCAGTACGCCGAGACCCAGCGTGATGACCCCGCCGGCCACGATGGGCAGGGCCGGCGCGATCGCCGTGAGCCCGACGGCGGCGACGATGCCGAACAGCGAGCCCGCCTGCTGGGCCTGACCACCGCGTACGAACGCCTTGGTCACCCGGTCCGGGCCGATCTCGTCGGCGGCCCAGGCCTCCTCGGCACCGTCGACGCAGACCACGCCGATCGACCAGATCACGGTGCCGGCGAGAATCGCGGCATACACCGGGAACAGGCCCCAGACGATCAGCCCGGCCCCCATCAGCAGGTAGCCGACGATGACACTGAGCCGGCGGCTGTACCGGTCGGCGATCACCCCCGTCGGCACCTGCGCGACGAAGCACACGGCTTCCATGAGCGTGCCGACGAGGACGAGCTGAAGCGGCGACAGCCCGACGACGGTCGCCTGATAGACGAGATTGAGAGTGAAGGCGGTGGTCGACGCGAACGAGCCGACACCACAGACAAGCAGATAAAGACGATACGAGGACATGCGCGCTTACTCCGGGATCGAAGGTCGTCCCGGTGCCGGGGTGGTTCGCTGCTGCTAGAGGGTCATCAGCCCGCAGACGCCGACGGGCACCGGACAAACGAGGCGATGCCACACGCAGTTGTCATGCCGCCATGCTTGAGCCTGAAAGCCGCCCCGTCAACCGGTTTGCCGCGCCTTCCAGCACTCCCGATACACGCAAGCTTCTTCCTAAGCGGGAGCTGCCACGGTGAAGTCAGGAGATCGGCGGCGTCAGGTGAACCCGCTGTCTGCACCTTGAGCTGCTCAAACACGTGGTACCCGCTTCTTCCTCGAAGATGGCATCATCTTCCTAAGTCGTGTCTGTTGCTTCCTGGCTTAGGAAGATGGAGAGCATGGGGACGGCCGCAGTTCGAGCCGCCGGGCAGCGCGGCGCGGAACGAAGCGTGCCGGGCGGCCACCGTGTCCAGGTCGGTGACCAGGTACGGGGTGGGCATGTCGACGATCCCGCCGAGCGTCGCGGGGGCGAGCGGGGTGGGCCACGAGGTCACGCGGGGATCTCCAGCCGGGGGTCGGCGCCTTCGAGGAACAGCCGGCCGGCTTCGGCGGCCGGGACGGGACGGGAGAAGTAGTAGCCCTGGGCGAAGTGGCAGCCCATGTCGCGGAGCGCGGCGAGCTGCCCGAACTCCTCGATGCCTTCGGCCACGGTGGCCATGCCGAGGCTCTTGCCGAGCTGCACGATGGTGTCGGCCAGCGCGGTGTCGTCGGTCAGGGCGCCCAGCCGCTCGACGAACGAGCGGTCGATCTTGAGCGTGTCGACCGGGAAACGCCGCAGGTAGGCCAGCGACGAGTAGCCGGTGCCGAAGTCGTCGATGGCCAGCGTGACGCCGAGCGCCTTGAGCCGGACGAGCTGCTCGAGGTTGTCGTCGGTGTCGGTCATCAGCACGCTCTCGGTCATCTCGAGGCACAGCTGGTCGGCCGGCATGCCGGTCTCGGCGAGGATCTCGGCGACCACGTCGACCAGGTCCTCGCGGTCGAACTGGCGGACCGAGACGTTGACGGCCATCTTGACCGGGCGTCCGTCGCCCGCGTTGCTCCACTCGACGGCCTGGCGGCACGCCTCGCGCAGCACCCAGCGGCCGAGCGGGACGATGAGCCCGGTGGCCTCGGCGATCGGGATGAACTCGGCCGGCGGGATCAGGCCGCGCGTCGGGTGCATCCACCGGGCCAGCGCCTCGAAGCCGATGACCTCGCTGCTGCCCAGGTCGACGGTCGGCTGGTAGTGCAGCTTCAGCTGGTCGCGTTCGAGGGCCACCCGCAGGTCGGCCTCCAGCTCGAGCCGGGCCACCAGGCCCGACAGCATCTCGGGGTCGTAGCTGGCGTAGCCGCTGCCGCCGGCCGACTTGGCCTTGTACATGGCCAGGTCGGCGTTGCGCATGAGCTGCTCGGCGCCGTCGGCCTCGCCGTCGGCGAGCATGCCGGCCGCGGCCAGGCCGATGCTGGCCTGCACGTGGATGTCGCGGCTGTCGCTGGCGAACGGCTCCTCGAGGACGTCGATGATGCGCTGCGCGACCTGCTCGGCGTCATCGCCGCCGCGGTCCGACTCGATGAGCACGGCGAATTCGTCGCCGCCGAAGCGCGCCACGATGTCGCCCTCGCGCACCGAGGCCCGCAGCCGGTCCGCCACCTGCACGAGCAGCTGGTCGCCGGCCAGGTGGCCGAGGCTGTCGTTGACCTCCTTGAAGCCGTCGAGGTCGAGGAAGAGCACGGTGACCTCACCGGCGTCCGGGCGGTTGCGCAGCGCGTCGCCGACCCGCTCGCGGAACAGCGCGCGGTTCGCGAGCTGGGTCAGCGCGTCGTGGTACGCCTCGTGGACCAGCTGGTCCTGCAGCTCCTTGCGCTCGCTGATGTCGCGGGTGTTGAGCACCAGGCCGGCCACGCTGGGGTCGCTGAGCAGGTTGGTGATGGTCATCTCGGCCTGCCGGCGCCGGCCGTCGCGGTGCTGGACGGTCAGCTCCAGCACGGTCGTCGCGTACGGCCGGCCCGCGACCTGCCGCAGCGCCTGGGCCAGCCGGAGGCCGGACTCGGGGTCGAGCAGCTTGGTGAGGCGGCGGCCGTGCAGGAAACGGGCCGGGTAGCCGAAGACCCGCTGCACCGACTCGCTCTGGTAGAGCAGGTCGGCCTCGGGGCTGACCACGGTGACCACGTCGGAGCTGTGCTGCACCAGCGCCTTGAAGCGCTGCTCGCTGGCGAAGAGCTCGGCCGTGCGGGCGGCGACGCGGGCTTCGAGCGTACGGGTGAGGTTGCGGTTCTCGCGCAGCGTGAGCAGCTGGCGGCCGACGATCAGCAGGATCAGGATCGACCGGGTGTAGGCCACGAAACCGTTGCTGTGCCCCGTCGTCGCGTACCAGACGACCGAGGTGAACAGGGCCGCGAGCACCGCCACGTACGGCAGCAGGATGCCGACCGGCTGCCCGCTGTCCGCCTCGGTGGACTCGTCGTTGCGGCGGACCGGCATCAGCGCGGCCACCAGGATCAGCGAGAACCCGGTGAACCAGCCGACGTCGGTGACGCCGCCGGGGCTGTAGCTGCCGAGCAGGTTGAGGTAGGCGTACCCGATGTCGGAGACCACGAACGCCGCGATGCCGGCGCCGACCAGCGCGAGCTCGTTGAAGGCGCGGCCGCCGCGGCGCTGCTGGGCCAGCATGTAGAGCACCATCGTCACGATCACCACGTCGCCCAGCGGATAGGCGAGGCTGACGTAGAGGGCGAGCGGGCCGCTCTGGCCGGCGTCGAGCAGCGGCTGCACCACGAAGATCCAGGCCATCAGCACGAGCGAGGCGGCGACCATGAGGCCGTCGAGGACACTGCGCACCCGGCCGGCCAGGGCCTGGGTGCGGCTCGGGAGCACCAGCAGGCCGATCGGGGTGAGCAGGACCATGCCGAGGTAGCCGAGATCGGCCTGGGACGGCAGTTGCACCTCGCGGCCCAGGACGGTCTGGGTCCAGCAGGCCGCGGCCTGGCCGAGGCTCCAGCTCAGCACGCCCAGGCCGACGAGGGCCCAGCCCCAGCGCATGCGCCCGGTGAACAGCCGGGCCCGCCACAGGCACCCCACGGCCGCGGCGATCGCGGCGAAGCACAGACCGAAGTTGGAGACGAGCAGACCGAAGCCGGCGCCGCCGGCTCCCGTGCTCAGGACGAGCGCGAACGCCACGACGAAGAACCCGACCACGGCGCAGAGCGCGTACCACCCGGCCGGTGGCCGGTTCCCGGTCCGTGCTGAGGTGCTGGCTGCCATCAGACGTGTCTCCGGTCCACCGAGAAGCCACCCCGAGGTGGGCGGTCGTAGCGCCTAGATCGGGAACGCAGGGGCGACCTTGAGCAGTTCTCGAAGGCAAATCCGGAGCTAAGGCATTGACGTACGTAACTTCCTGGTGACAACGTTGTCACGGGAGGTTCATCCATGCACTTGCTGCTCAGCGCCGTTCTCGTCGCCGGTCTGGCCGCCGCGCCCGCCACCGCTTCCACCGCCGCGCCCGCCGCCGCTGCTTCAGCGGCCGCCGCCGAGGCGCCGGTGGATCTCGTCCGCAACTTCGTCGGCACCCAGAACTTCGGCAACACCTTCCCCGGGGCCGGCGCGCCCTTCGGCATGGTGCAGGTCAGCCCCGACACCGGCGGCCAGGGCGGGTACGACTACAAGCAGTCGACGATCTACGGCTTCAGCCAGACGCACCTGTCCGGCGTGGGCTGCGGTGTCGCCGGCGAGCTCCCGATCATGCCGACCACCGGCGCGATCACCAGCGTCGACCCGAACATCTACCGGTCGGCGTACAGCCACGACGACGAGCAGGCGTCGCCCGGCTATTACCGGGTGGGGCTCCCGACGTACGGCGTGCGGGCCGAACTCACCGCGACCGAGCGCACCGGCTGGCAGCGCCACACGTTCCCGGCCACCCGGGCGGCCAACATCCTGTTCAACACGGGCAAGGCCAACCAGTCCGTGTTCGACTCCGAGATCCACGTGGTGGGGGACCGGACGATCGAGGGACGGGTCGAGGCGGGCAACTTCTGCGCCGGCAAGGACGCCCACACCGTCTGGTTCACGGCCTCGTTCGACCGGCCGTTCGCCGCGTTCGGCACCTGGCGGGGCTCGACCCGCTCCGACGGCAGCCGGGACGCGGCCGGACCGGGCTCGAACGGCGCGTACGTCACGTTCGACGCCTCGGCCGACCGGGACGTCGTGGTGAAGGTGGGACTGTCGTACACGGGACTGCCGGGCGCACGGGCCAACCTCGCCGCCGAGACCAGCGGCTACGACTTCGACGCGACCCGGGCGGCGTTGCGCGCCACGTGGGTGACGGCGCTCGACAAGGTCAAGATCGGCGGCGGTACGCAGGAGAGGCGCGCGGCGTTCTACACGGCGCTCTACCATTCGCTGCTGCACCCCAACCTGGCCGGGGACGTCGACGGCTCGTACGTCGGCTTCGACCGCGCCGTGCACAAGGCGGTGGGCTACACGCCGTACCAGAATTTCTCGCTCTGGGACACCTACCGCCCGCAGAACCAGTTGCTCGAACTGCTCACTCCGGACGTCGCTCGCGACGTGGCGCTCAGCGTGCTGGCGATCGGCCGCGACGGCGGCTGGCTGCCCCGCTGGGCGCTCGTCAACAGCGAAACCAACATCATGACCGGCGACCCGGTGACGCCGTTCCTCGTCGAGGCCTGGTCCAAGGGACTGCTGGCGGGGCATGAGGCTGAGGCCTACACGCTGCTGCGAGCCAATGCGCTGAGCGAGCCGCCGGCTGGGTCGCCCTACAACGGGCGTACGGGGATCCGGTACTACAGCGACCGCGGCTACATCCCGTCCGGGCTGCGGCTCGGT
The DNA here is from genome assembly GCF_023717965.1 of Paractinoplanes hotanensis. NCBI lineage: Bacteria > Bacillati > Actinomycetota > Actinomycetes > Micromonosporales > Micromonosporaceae > Paractinoplanes > Paractinoplanes hotanensis. The sequence continues at coordinate 221,753 of NZ_JAMQOL010000015.1, forward strand.
TCGGACTGCGTGCACAAGGGCGGCGACAACGACTGCGTGCACCCGGCGTCGGCCACGCTCGAATACGCGGCCGCCGACGCCTCGCTCGCCCTGATGGCGGCCGGACTCGGCCGGACCGCCGACGCGCAACTCTTCGCCGGCCGCGGCCAGTGGTACCGCAACCTCTGGGACTCCTCGGCCAAGCAGTTCCGGCCGCGCACGGTCGAAGGCACGTGGCTCACCCCGTACGACCCGGTGGCGGCGTCCCAGCAGTTCCACGAGGGCGGCGCCTACCAGTACCAATGGCTGGTGCCGCAGGACCCGGCCGGGCTGGTGCGACTGATGGGCGGCCGCGGGGGAGCCGAGCGCCGCCTGGACGACTTCTTCGCGTACGCGAAACTGCTGAACGACCCGGCCGGAACCGCGCGCACCGAGTGGATCGCCAGCCCCTACGACTACTACGCCAAGGCCACCTACAACCCGAACAACGAGCCCGACCTGCTCGCGCCGTACATGTACCACTGGGCCGGCGCCCCCGCCAAGACGGCCACGGTCGTCCGGGCCGCGATGACGCTGTTCACCAGCGGTCCCGACGGCATGACCGGCAACGACGACCTGGGCACGATGAGCGCCTGGTACGTCTTCTCGTCGCTGGGCCTCTATCCCACGATGAGCGGGGCGAACTTCCTGGCCGTCTCGAGCCCCCAGTTCGCCTCGGCCACGCTGGCCCTGAAGGGCGGCCCGCTGACGATCACCGCCCCCGGCGCTTCCGACCAGAACCGCTACATCCAACGGGCCCAGGTCAACGGGGCCGAACTGACCAGGAACTGGGTGCCGTGGTCAGCGATCGGCGCGGGCGGCACGATCGCCCACACGCTGGGCTCAGCCCCGTCCTCCTGGGGAACGTCCGCCGACGCCGAGCCGCCGTCGGTCAACCAGGCCGCCCCCGACAACCGCACCCGGCTCGACGCCACCCTCCGCCCGCCGACCGCGGCCCTGCCTCCCGGCGGCTCCGCCAACTTCACTGTCGACCTGGTAGGCCAGGCGCCGACGTCGCTGACACCGCGGGTATCGGCCGCTGCCCCCGCCGGTTGGACGGCGACGGTTCGCCAGCCCGGCACGCTGACGTCACAGAACATGCCAGTTTCCGGCACAGCGACGGTCACGGTGACCGCCCCCACGGGCGCCGCCGTGGGCACCTACCCCCTCGCGGTCACGGTGACCGGGGCCGGGGCTACCCTGCAGAAGTCGGCCGGCCTGGTAGTGACAACGCCCGTCGGCTGCGCCGCATCGTCAGCAGCCGGCCAGTGCGCGGTCACCCTGGCGTCCGCCCGCTCCCGCGACGGCACGGCAACGGTGGCCGCCCCCGCCCAGGGCAACTTCGACGGCAGCGGCTGGAGCTACGACGCCGCCCTGCTGCCCCCGGCTGGTCCCGTGACGTGGTCCGGCGTGACCTACGACGCCCCCGACCCCACTGGCACGGCACCCAATTTTGTGCCCGCGACCGGGCAGACCCTGTTGCTGGCGCCTGCCACCCGAACCGCGGCGAACCTCGTGCTCACGAGCCACAACGGTCCCGTGGGAACCTCGGTCACCGTCGGCTACACGGACGGCACGTACGCGTCGACGCCACTGACCGTCGCCGACTGGTGCGGCGGCACGGCGGCCCCGGGCACCACGGCCGTCCTCTCGATGCCCCACCGCATCAAGGCCGGTCAAGGGGTCGACGGCCCGCCGGTGGCCCTCTTCGGGGCCCGGATTCCGTTGAGCGCCGGTAAGCAGATTCGCTCGATCACTCTGCCCGCCGATCCCCGGGTCTACGTCTATGCCGTGACTCTGACCTAAGGGCCCGACGAACTGTTACTCGGTCGGCCCATCGGGCGGATCCGGCTCCGGACGCCAGATCGCAGCATCGAACCGACCAAGTTGTTCTCATCGAGCCCTGAGCGTGATTCTGATAGCCCCGGCGGCGTCGCGTGGGCGCCGTGCGGCCCCGCGCAATTTCGAGGGGCGGCGGCCTTGGTCCGCGGGCGCGGTCTGACCCGCTGATGGGGTGCAGTCTTGGGCGCTGCGCGAGGTCGGCATGGGGGTTACACGTCGCGGCCCTGCCAAGTCGTCACGCAGGCCTCGTTGCCTTCGGGGTCGGCCAGCACCCAGAACGACGGGGCCCGGACGTCGGACAGCACCCGGCCGCCCGCGGCGAGAGCGGCCTCGATGCGGTGAGGGGCCTCGTCGTGCGGCACCGAGATGTCGAAGTGCAGGCGGTTCCGCTGGGGGCGAGGTTCGTCCATCTGCTGGAACCAGAGGGCCGGGCCCTGGCCGAGAGGGTCGACCAGCGGGCCGTCGGCGTCGGCGCCCGGCTCGTCGGCGTAGCCCAGCACTGCCTGCCAGAAGGGGCGGACCGACGCGATGTCGAGCGCGTCGACGGCGATCTCGAGCTGCTGAACGGACCTCTGGCCGGCGCCCGGCTCGGTCTTCAGCCCGGCCGCCGTGATCGCCCGGGCAAGCTCGGCGTCTCGCCCGGTCACCGCTCCGATCGCGAGCGTCTGCACCGTGAGCACGACCCGGTCAGCCCGGACATCGGCCCGCAGATGCCCATCGGCGTGTCCGCCACAGGCCGCCACCGCCCGGGAGGCCACCTCGACCGACTCGGCCAGCGAACTCACCCCGACCGAGCTGTGCAAAGCCCCTAGCACCAGCCGCCACCCGTGGCCGTCAACCGCATCCGACGCCGCCTGGCGGCTCAGCCTCTTTTCCATGCCGAGATCCTCGCAGGCCCCTACGACAATTTTCCGCTGCCGCTGCCGCTGCCGCTGCCGCTGCCGCTGCCGCTGCCGCTGCCGCTGCCTGCCGCCCGCTGCCGCTGGAGAGGACAGTAGCGGCCGGTCAGAGGTCGGTGGCCTTGTCCCAGCGTTCCAGGTCGCGCAGCCACGCGTTCGCGTTGCCGTCCGACGGGGCGCGCCAATCCCCCCGCGGGGAGAGGGAACCGCCCGCTGCGACCTTGGGGCCGTTGGGCATGGCGGAGCGCTTGAACTGGGCGAAGGCGAAGAAGCGGCGGCAGAACTGTTCGAGCCAGTGGCGGATCTCGGGCAGGTCGTAGGACACCCGCTTCGGTGCGGGGAAGTTGGGTGGCCAGGCGCCCGTGCTGGCGTCGTGCCAGGCGTGCCAGGCCAGGAAGCCGATTCTGGAGGGGCGCATGCCGTAGCGGAGGATGTGGAAGAGCGCGAAGTCGTGCAGGGCGTACGGGCCGATCGTGCTTTCCGTTGACTGCAGTTCGGCTCCGGGCACCAGTTCGGGGCTGATCTCGGTGTCGAGCACCGCCGTGAGCACCTCGCCCACCTCGGCGTCGAAGATCCTCTCGCTGACCACCCAGCGGATCAGGTGTTGGATCAGCGTTTTCGGCACGCCGCCGTTGACGTTGTAGTGGCTCATCTGGTCACCTACGCCGTAGGTGCACCAGCCCAGCGCCAGCTCGGACAGGTCACCGGTGCCCAGCACGATGCCGCCGCGCTGGTTGGCCAGGCGGAACAGATAGTCGGTGCGCAGCCCGGCCTGCACGTTCTCGAAAGTGACGTCGTAGACGGGTTCGCCCGACGCGAACGGATGGCCCATCTCGGTGAGCATCAGCTTCGCCGTCGACGTGATGTCCAGTTCGGCCGCCGTCACTCCGAGGGCCCGCATCAGGCGGAGCGCATTGTCCTTCGTACCGGAGCTGGTGGCGAAGCCCGGCATGGTGAAACCCAGGATGTCGCTGCGCGGGCGCCCGGCCCGATCCATCGCCCGCGCCGCCACGATCAGCGCGTGCGTCGAGTCGAGACCGCCGGAGACGCCGATGACCACCTTGGGGTTGCCGATCGCCGCGAGCCGCTGCTGCAGGCCGGCGACCTGGATGTTGTACGCCTCGTAGCAGTCCAGCGCGAGCCGTTGCACGTCCGCGGGCACGAACGGGAAGCGCTCGATGCGACGCCGCAGGCCGAGGTCCGCTGTCGGCGGGTCCAGCTCGAACCGTACGGGCCGGAATTGAGAAGTCCGGTCGGCGTGGGTGCGCCGGTTGTCGTCGAAGCTGCCCATCCGCAGCCGCTCCTGGCGGAGCAGGTCGAGGTCGACGTCGGCCACCGAGGCCAGGTCGTCGAGGGGGAACCGCTCCGATTCGGCCAGCAGCACGCCGTTCTCGAAGATCATCGTCTGCCCGTCCCAGGACAGGTCGGTGCTCGATTCGCCCAGGCCGGCGGCGGCGTAGACGTACGCGGCCAGGCAGCGCGACGACGCCGACTTGCACAGCAGCTTGCGGTCCTCGGCCCGGCCGACGGTGATCGGGCTGCCCGAGAGGTTGAGCAGCACGGTCGCCCCGGCCAGCGCCGCTTCGGCGCTCGGCGGGATCGGGACCCACATGTCCTCGCAGATCTCGACGTGCACCACCAGGCCGGGCACGTCCGCGGCCTCGAACAGCAGGTCCGTGCCGAAGGGAACCTGCTGCCCGTCGAGGGTGAAGCTGCCACCGCGCTCGTCGTCGCCCGCCGCGATCTGCCGCTTCTCGTAGAACTCGCGGTAGTTGGGCAGGTACGACTTCGGGGCGATGCCGAGAATCCGGCCGCGGTGCACGACGACCGCGCAGTTGTAGATCCGGTTGCGGTGCTGTAGCGGGGCCCCGACGACGAGCACCGGCAGCAGCTCGGCCGACCCGGCGACGACCGTGCGCAGCCCGGCCAGCACGTCGTCGAGCAGCGCGTCCTGCATGAGCAGGTCTTCGATCGAATAGCCGCTGAGCCCCAGCTCGGGGAAGAGCGCGACGGCCACGCCCTGGTCCGAGCATTCGCGGGCCGTACGCAGGATCGCCTCGGCGTTGGCGGCGGGGTCGGCGATGGCGGCGTGGTTGGTGCACGCGGCGACCCGGGCGAACCCGTGCTGGTAGAGAGATCGGAAGTTCACCGCCCCATTCTCCGGTACGGGCCGCGCAAATTCCTCCGGTCAGAGCAGGGGCGAGTCGACCTTGTCGCAGCGCGGCAGCGACCAGGCGAACCAGGGGCCACGACGGTCGCCACCGAGCCATCCGGTCAGCTTCGCAGCAACGCGGCCATTTCGGGAAGCTCGAAGAACTCGGCTGTGGCGACCGCGGACGGGGTGCCGGCGTCGGGATCGGCGCCGGCGGCGAGCAGGGTCGTCACCGTCTCGGCGCTCTGCCGGAAGACCGCGGCCGACAGGGCGGTCTGGCCCCGGTCGTTGACCCGGTCGGGGTCGGCGCCCCGCTCCAGCAGGGCGGCCACCGTGCCGGGATGCTCGTGGTAGGCGGCGAGGATGAGCAGGGTGTCACCCTTGTCGTTGGTGAGGTTGGGCGGCAGGCCCGCGGTCACGTTGGCCGCGAGCTCCTCGGTGGCGCCGGCGCGGGCCAGGTCGAACATTCGATGGGCGTACGCGATCGTCTCTTCATCCAGCTCAGCCACAGGCGCACTTTATCGGCCGCGCCTCAGGCGGGCAGGTCGAGACCGACGTGCAGCCAGCGGGCCAGGTCCTGGATCTCGTGGCGGACCTCGGCCTCGACGGCGGGCGGCGCCGGCTGGTCGAAGTGGATCGCGTCGACCCGCAGGACGCCCTGCTTGCGGTCGGTGGTGGCGTCGAGCTTGCCGATCAGGCGGTCGCCGCTGAGGATCGGCAGGGCGAAGTAGCCCCAGCGGCGCTGGGCGGCCGGCTTGTACATCTCGAGGTTGTAGTCGTACTCGAAGAGGTCGGCCATCCGCTTGCGGTCGAAGATCAACCGGTCGAGCGGGGACAACAACGCCGTACGCCCCTCGAACCCGCCGGAGAGAAAGGCCGGGTCGACCTTCCAGCGGCCGCGCACGCCCTCGATCACGGCCGGCTCACCGGCCTCGCTCTTCCGGACGATTCCCAGCGACCGCAGCAGCCGCTCGGCCCGGATCCTGGTGGCCTCGGGGCCGGGCACCATCTCGTCGGGGTAGACGCGGCGGGCCAGGTCGAACAGGCGCTCCCGGCCGTCGCGGTCGGCCACCGCGACCTCGCCCCGCACGATCAGGCATTCGAGCATCATGCTGACGTTGCGGTTGTTGCTCCAGCCCGACGAGCCCCACGGCACCTGCGCCGTGTCCGGGATGGACGTCTGCGGCACCGGGCCGTCGACGTCCAGGATGTCGAGGATGTCGAGCCGGAACCTGTCGTTCGCGTCCACCCAGTGCTGCGCGCCGGGGTGGCCGAACTGCGAGTCGGGCGCCGCGTGGGCGGCCATGTCGGCGCGGAAGAGCGGAATGTCCTCCATCGGGCGGATCAGGCCCCGCAACTCGACGTACGTGCGGTCGGCGAGGCCCTCGGCCAGCTCCGACATCCGGTAACCCGGGCCGAGCCGGCTCCACGCCACGAGGTCGGCGCTGGGGGCGACCGCGGCGGTCTGGTCGTACTGCAGGAACGTCAGCCGGCTGATCACGTCGTACAGGTCGGCCGGGCGGCGCGCGTCGAGCAGTTGGGCACGCACCGCGATGCGGCGCGCCTCCTGACGGCTCAGCTCGACCATCCACCAGACCCTAGATGAGCTACCGCCGGCCGAGCAGCTCCCACCTCGGCCGGGCCGGCCGGGCCGTCCGTCCAGTGCTCGCTTGACGGTATATATCGTCGCCCGTACTGTCGTCGCCATGCAGGAACCCACCTTTCTGATCCTCGCCGCGCTGGCCGAGCAGCCGTTGCACGGCTACGGGGTCATCCAGGCGGTCGCCGGGCTGTCCGGCGGCGACGTGAAACTGCGGGCGGGCACGCTCTACGGCGCGCTCGACCGGCTCGACGAGCGGGGCCTCATCGAGGTCGACCGCGAAGAGGCCGTCGACGGCCGGCTGCGGCGCTACTACCGGCTCACCGACAGTGGCGCGGGGGCGCTTTCGGCCGAGATCCAGCGGCTGCGCCGCAACGCCACCGCGGCCGAGCAGCAGTTGCGCCGCCGCCCGCAGGTGTCGTTCGGCGGGGGTGCCGCGTGACGCTCGAACGCCGCTACCACCGTCTGCTGCTGGCCTACCCCGGTCCCTACCGGCGTGGCCACGGCACCGAGATCGTCACCACGCTGCTCGAGATGGCGCCACCGGGCCAGACCCGGCCCAGCGCGTCCGACGTCTGGCACCTGTTCCGCAGCGGGCTGCGACAGCGTTTCCGGCTGCCGTCCGGGCGCCCGCTCGTGTGGGTCGCCGCCGTGCTGATCACCGTGGTCACGGGGGCCTTCGGTGCGGCCGCGGGTTCCTGGGTGGCCGAGCAGACGTTCACCGACCTGCCGGGCGACGCCGGGATCGAGGCCCTGACCCGGCACGCGGCGGGCGGTGGCGGCGGCGAGTTCGGCATGGACCGCTCGGCCTCGCCCTGGTGGACGACCCTGGCGACCGGCGGGGTCGACGCGCCGAGCTTCACGCCCGAGGCCGCCCAGGCCCGGCTGACGGCCGACGGCTGGTCGGTGACCGCGATCCGCAACGTGCCCATGTCGTCGTTCACCGAAGACCCGGTCACCGGGGCCACGATCGAGCTGTCCGCGTCGGGCAGTGTCTTCGAGGCCACCCGCGACGGGCTGACCATGCAGGTCAGCGGCCACGTCACACCCGAGCACGGCACCATCAGCGCCGAGTTCTGGCCGGCCGACACCGGCGCGATGCGCCCGCTGATGCTCGCCGGGGCCGCGCTGGGGCTGATCGCCGGCTGGCTGCTGACGGCGTCCGGGGCCTACCGGATGCGCGCGCTGTCGCCGGGCCGCCGCCGGTCCGTTGCCGTCCTGACCGGGCTGGCGCTGGTCACCCTGGCCCTGCCCGCGCTGGCGCTGTGGGTGAACGTGGGGCGGGTGCTCAGGCCCACCGATCGGTTGGTGTGGACCGTGCACAGCGCTTTCCACCCCGGCCCGTACTGGTCCTACGGTCCGAAGTGGATGGTGCTCGAGCTCGCGGTGGTCGGTCTCGTCCTGGCCGCCGGCGCCTGGGTGCTGCTACTCAGGCGGCACCCCGCCCCGGCCCCGGTGACCGCATAGGGTTACCCGCATGTTCCGTGATGGGGATCTTGCGCTGCTTCACCGGCCGCTGTACGCCTACCTCACCGTCGCGCCGCGCGGTGAACGGTGGCCGTCGCCGCGGCCGGTGTGGTTCGAGGTGACCGCCGACGGCGACCTGCAGATGTTCTCGGTGCCGGGCGCACCGAAGCTCGACCGCCTGCGTGAGCAGCCCCGCGCCTCGGTCGTCGTGGCCGCCCCGACCGGCGAGCCCGAGCACTGGGTGGCGGTCGAGGGCACGGTCACCCTGCACGACGACGGCGGTCCCGAGCTCGCGGCCCGCCTGGCCGACCGCTACTGGGGCACGCTCGACGAGCAGCAGCGCCGGCTCCTCGACGAGTGGCGCGAGACCGGCCTGGTCCGGATCGTGCTGCGTCCTTCGTCGGTCAACCGATACGCCGGCTGACCTGACCGCGACCGTCACGCCCCTGGTCGACCCGAACCAGCCCGCGTCCGGCCGCGCTTGGCCTGGCTGGCCGGCGGCCAGGACGGGTGCCCGCGGCCGAGGCGGTGGCTGAGCTCGACCTGTACCCGCGCCCGGCTACCTGAGTCCGTCCACCCAGCGTTCCAGCTCGGCTGGGGAGCGCAGCAGCACCGTCTCGGGAAAGCCGGGGCTGGCGTGCCAGTGGCGCATGCGGGCCTGCTTGCGGCGGAACGATCCGATGTGGAAATAGAGCAACGACTCGCGGTCGAGGAAGGCCAGTCGCCACGTCTCATAATTGCCGTTGCAGATCGGTGTGCGGTGCACGATGTTGCTGATCGAACGGCGCAGCAGACGGGCCCACGAGATCCGGCGCGGCATGTCGAGGCCCACGATCAGGTCGGCCCGCTCCAGCACCAGGTCGATCCAGATGGCGTAGCCGGCGTCGATCACCCAGGCGTCGCCGGCCAGCAGCTCGCGGATCAGCTCGCGCTGCTCCGGCTCGGGCAGCGGCACCCAGCCCGGTCGCCAGGTCAGGTCATCAATGGAGTGGTACGGAATTCCGAGGTGCTCACCGAGCCGGGCCGCCAGTGTCGACTTGCCGGAACCGGTCACCCCGTACACCACGATCCGCTTCATGGGGTGAGTATCACTGCCCGGCCAGGCCTTCCTCGAACGCGATTATCACCAGCTGGACCCGGTCCCGTACGCCGAGCTTGGCGATCGCCCGGGTGATGTGCGTCTTGGCCGTCAGCGGGCTGATCACCAGCTCGCGGGCGATGTCGTCGTTGGACAGCCCGGTCGCGACCAGCCGCACCACCTCGCGTTCGCGTTCGGTCAGCACGGCCAGCCGGTTGCCGTTGGGCGCGGCCGCCGGGCGGTGCGCGAACTGGCCCACCACCCGCCGGGTGACGCTGGGGGAGAGCAGCGCGTCCCCCGCGGCGACGACCCGGACCGCCTGGCGCAGACCGTCCGGGCTGACCTCCTTGGTGAGGAAGCCGCTGGCCCCGGCCGCGAGCGCCGCGAACACGTACTCGTCGGTCTCGAACGTGGTCAAAATGATCACGCGGGTGTCCGGGGCGAAGGCCAGGATCTCGCGGGTGGCCGAGATGCCGTCCAGGCCTGGCATCCGTATGTCCATGAGGATCACGTCGGGCCGCAGGCTACGGGCGGTGCGTACGGCCTCGTCGCCGGTGGACGCCTCGCCGACGACCTGGATCTGTTTGTCCCGGCGGAGCAGGCTGCGGAAGCCGGCCCGTACGAGATGCTGGTCGTCGGCGAGAAGTACGTTGATCATCCTTGCTCCTGCGGGCCGGTGGCCGGGTAGGGGATCGTGGCCCGTACGCCGAAACCGCTTCTGACAGCGCCTGCCGTGAGCGCGCCGCCCAGCGCGGCCACCCGCTCCCGCATGCCCGCGATGCCGTTGCCGTCGATCACGGGATCGGGCGCCTCGCCGTCGTCCTGCACGTCCACGACCACACTGGCCGGCGCGTAGCGCAACGTGACCGACACCCGGCTCGCACTCGCATGGCGGACGGTGTTGGTCAGCGACTCCTGCACCACCCGGTAGATCGCGGTGGCCACCGCCGCCGGCACGTGCGAGCGCTCGCCGAACTCGTTCACCGACACCGTCAGCCCGGCCGCCCGCACCTGCTCGGCCAGCCGCTCCAGCCCGTCGAGCCCGTCGGCGGGCTCGGCGATCGCCGGGGCGCCACCCTCACGCAGCACGTCGACCAGCGACTTCAGGTCGGACATGGCCTGCCCGCGTACGTCCTGGGCCAGGCGCAGCGACGAGCGGGCCTCCTCGGGATCGGTGTCGAAGGCGTCGAGCGCGACGTTGAGGTGCACGCCCACCACGGCCAGCGTGTGCGAGACGACGTCATGCAGGTCGCGGGCGATCCCGACGCGCTCCTCGGCCCGGCGCCGCCGCGACTCCAGTTCGTTCTCGTGCTGGTCCCGGGCCAGGCGCAGGGACATCTCGTGCTGCCAGCGGCGGGTGCTGAGGTAGGCGGTGGTGGCGGCGAGCACGGCGGCCAGCCACAGCGCGTCCCCGCCGACGTGCGCGAGCGTCCAGTCGGCGGAGTGCTGCTCCTGCATGACAAAGCCGTCCCAGCCGGCGCCGTAGAGCAACGCTACCCCACCGGCGACAGCCGCGAACCGCAGGCGCCCGGCCAGCACGACGGCCACGAAGGCCGCCGTGGCGGGCCAGACCCAGCCGGATCCGACCAGGTCCGAGCCCCGCAGCGCGGCCACCAGCGAGAGCGAGAAGACCAATACCGTACGGGGATATCGCGACGCCAGGAAAGCGGCGGCGGCCAGCCAGAAGGCCAGCGTGAACGTCATGACGGTCTGCAGGTTTCCGCCGGTGACGGCGAGGCCCGCGGGTACGCCGACCAGGGTGACCGCCGGTGCGAGAAATCTGTTCATGGCCGGGACGCTAGGGCCGGCCAGGGCCGCCGCACGTCGTCCCGCCGCGGACACTTCCATCGACGCCTCCCGACTACCGCCTGCACCATTCGGAGTATCCCGCCCGCTACGGTGACCCGGTGCCCCTACCCGCCACCTCCAGCTTCGTGACTGCCGACGGCCGGACCCTGCGGTACTGCTTCTACGGCCCCGAGGACGGCCTGCCGGTGATCGCGCACAGTGGCACGCCGAGCAGCCGCTGGAAGCGCCCGTCCCAGCTCGAGACGATGGAGCGCAGCAAGCTGCGGCTGCTCTACTACGACCGTCCCGGCTACGGCGGCTCGACCCGCCAACCGGGCCGCACCGTCGCGGACGCGGTGGCCGACACCGAGGCTCTGGCCGACGCCCAGGGCTGGTCGCGCTTCGCCGTCCTCGGCGGCTCGGGCGGCGGCCCGCACGCCCTGGCCTGCGCCGCGCTGCTGCCCGAACGGGTCCTGCGCTGTGCGGTCCTCTCCGGCATCAAACCGACCCTGAAGCCGAACGTGGAGGAATCCTCCCTGCGGCCCAGCCTGGCTGAGAACGCAGCCGGCGTGCTGGCCGCGGTCACCGCCGGCGGCCCCGAGGCGCCCTTCGAGCCCGGCCCACCGGCCCGCGACAATCCCGACGCCCTGGCCCGGCTCCGGGCCACGTTCACCGACAGCCTGGACGGCTGGGTCGACGACACCCTGGCCTTCGCTCGCCCGTGGGGCTTCGACGTCGAGAGCATCAAGGTCCCGGCCGCGGTGTGGCGCGGCACCGACGACCAGGCTGTCCCGGCCGACCACGCCGAGTGGCTGCTGTCGCACATCCCCCGCGCCGAGGGCCACGTCTACACCGGCGGTCACCTGCCCGGCCCCGGCACCTGGGCCGAGATCTACGACTGGCTGGCCGACCCGCTCAGCCGCTGATCGAGTTCCTGGAATCTGCAGATCAAGATGCGGGCCGAGGATCTCGCCCGCGGTGCGGATGCGCCGGCCGATCCCGGAGTACGCGAAGCCGCCGTGGCCGAGATGGTGAGCCGTGAGGCTGCCTGAGCCGTGTTGCTGCGTGAACTGTTGCTCGTGGCCTGTCAGTGAGGTCAGCGTGCACACTGGCGGTTTCCCGTTCGACCGAAGGACTGAGCCGTGCCCGACCGACCGGAGATTGTCTGCATCTGCGGCTCTATGCGGTTCGTAGAGGAGATGCGTGCGGCGAGCCTTGAACTGACCTTCGCGGGTGTCATCGTCGTCGCGCCCGACGAAGCGGGCGAGCTGATCACCGACGAGCAGAAGGCGGTGCTGGACGCTCTCCACCTGCGCAAGATCGACCTGGCTGACCGGGTTCTGGTCGTCAACCCGGGCGGGTACATCGGCGAGTCCACGCGCAGGGAGATCGCCTATGCCCAGGCCCGCGGCAAGCCGGTCTCGTTCACCGATCCCGTCTGACCAGTAGTGCTCGCGGCTTTCCCGGCGTGGAGCCCACGGTAACCCGGGTCAGTCGGCCTCACGCCGGGCCTTGGCGCGGCGTTTGCCCTCGTGCATGGCCTGGACGCGGGCGACCGGGATGGTCCGGCCCTCGTCGATCAGGCCCTGGTCGAGCTTCTGCGGGTCCGGCATCGCCGACGCCCACGGGTCGCCGCCGCCGAGCAGGCTGGGAGCGGTGTGGACGGTGAAGTCGGCCGGGGTGACGTTGTCGAGGTCGTCCCACGGCACCGGGAACGAGACGGGGACGCCGGGGCGTGCGCGCGGGCTGAACGCGGCCGCCACGGTCGCCCCGCCCGAGCGGGTCGCGTCGAGGAAGACCTTGCCGTGCCGGTCGTCGCGGATGAAGGCCGTGGTCGCCAGCGCGGGGTCGAGGCGTTCGGCCCGGACGGCCACCGCGCGGGTCGCGGCGGCGACCTGTTCCGCGTCGGCCTGGCCGTCGAGCGGGACGAAGACGTGCACACCCTTGGACCCGCTGGTCTTGACCGCGCCGGACATGCCGGCGCCGGCGAGTGCTTCCCGCACCAGGCGGGCGGCTCGCACGGCCAGGGTGAAGTGCGACGAACCCTCGGGTGGGTCCAGATCCATGATCAGGTGGGTCGGCTGGGTGGAGCCGGCGAGCATCAGGGCGGGGTGGTATTCGATCGCGCGCTGGTTGCCGAACCACAGCAGCGTGCGGCGGTCGTTGCACAGGCCGTACGTGACCTCGCGGTGCGACGCCTCGGCCCACACCTTGGTGCGCGGCACCCAGTCGGGCGTGTACTTGGGCAGGTTCTTCTGCATGAACCTGTCCTGCCCGCGCAGCAGGCGGATCACCGACAGCGGCCGGTCGCGCAGCACCGGCAGCATGCAGTCGCGCACCGCGTCGAGATAGTCGATCAGGTCGCGCTTGGTGGCCCCCGCGTCCTCGAACAGTTCCTGGTCGAGGTTCGTCAGCGCGACCCCGTCCCGCTCCTCGCCGGTGCTCTTGCCCGCCATCCGCCCATCGTGCCGTAACTACCGCAGCTGAGCGACCCAGATGGCGGGCAGAACCATCAGGAGCGTCAGGATCACGTACACGCTGCCGAGGCCGAACCGGCGGCCGTGCGTGGCGATCACGGCCGCCAGGAAGGGCAGGGTCACAGTCAGCAGCGCGGCGATCGAGATGATCTCGGGCTCGCGCTCGCGCCCGGTCACGCCGTACCCGACGAGAATCGGCACGATGACCGCCCAGCCCATGGTCAGGGCGGTGACGACGCGGCGCACCCGGACGCGGCGCGCGATCTCGGCGGGGTCTTTCTGGCAGGCGTACGCCATCCGCTCGGCGAAGCCCTGATCGGTGCGCGGCAGACGGACGTCCTCGGTTGTCACAGGCCAGAGCGTACGGCCGATCTTGCCCCGCCGTCTCCTGCGCCACGGGTGATTTGACCGAATCGTCATCCAAGATTCGCCGCTGCCCCCGGCACGCTGGTTGGGCGTGTTGTTGCTGCCCCCGGCACGCCGGTCGGGCGTGCCGGGGGCCCGGGCCGGCTCATGACCGGGCCGGCGTCTAGCTCTTGACGGAGCCCGCCATCAGGCCGCCGATGAACCAGCGGCCGAGCAGGACGTACACGAGCAGGGTGGGTAGCGACGTGATCAGCGCGCCGGCCATCGAGGCCGCGTAGTCGGGGGACTGGGCTCCGGCCAGAGCGTTCAGGGCGATCGTGATCGGACCGTTGCGGGTGTTCGACAGGAAGATGGCGAACAGGTAGTCGTTCCAGGCCGACGTGAACTGCCAGATGACCGTGACCACGAACCCGGGCATCGAGATCGGCAGGATGATCCGGCCGAACGTGCGCAGCAGACCCGCGCCGTCGACCCGGGCGGCCTCGATGAGTTCCTCGGGGACCGTGGTCGCGTAGTAGTTCCGGAAGATCAGCGTGCAGATCGGGATGCCGTAGACGCAGTGCACGAAGACGAGCGTCGTGATGCCGGGCGGGATGCCGAGCGTGGTGACGATCTCGCGCAGCGGGATCATGACGGCCTGGTACGGGATGAACATGCCGAACAAAATCAGCGTGAACACGACGTCGGCGCCGGGGAAGCGCCAGCGCGACAGCACGAAGCCGTTGGCCGCGCCGATCAGCGACGAGATGATCGCGACCGGGACGGCCAGCTCGAACGTGCGGATGAAGGACGGGCGCAGGACGTTCCACGCCTTCTCCCACGACGCCAGGGTCCACGTCTCGGGCAGGTTCCACTGGCTGGTCACGCCGATGTCGGCGCCCGACTTGAAGCTGGTCACGATCAGCACGTACATCGGCATCAGCACGATGATCAGGAAGAACAGGGCCAGCAGGTACTTGAAGATCGACCCCGGACCGGTCTTCTGGCGCGGCTTGCGCCTCGGCGCGAGCGTCTCGACGGGAGGCGGCGCCTCGATCGACGTCGTCGTCATGCGTTCTTCTCCCGCCGGCTCCGGTGCGGTGTGGTCATGCGTTCTTCTCCGCCCGGTTGGTGTAGATCAGGTAGGGCACGATGACGACCGCGACGAGCAGCAGCAGAATGATCGAGATGGCCGCGGCCTTGGCGTAGTCGCTGGTCAGCAGCGTCTGCCAGACGTAGATGGCGGGCACCTCGGTCAGCCACTGGGGGCCCGAGACACTCATGATCAGGTCGAACATCTTCATCGACATGTGGCCGAGGATGATCAGCGCGGACAGCGCCACCGGCGTCAGCTGCGGGAAGATGACGTTGCGGTACAGGCGGTAGGTGCTCGCGCCGTCCATGGCTGCGGCCTCGCGCAACTCGGCCGGGATGCCCCGGAAGCCGGCCAGGAACAGCGCCATCACATAGCCGGCCAGCTGCCACATCGCCGGAATGGCCATCGAGGCCATGCCCCAGTTGGGATTGGTCCACCAGGTGCTCTGCAGAGAATCGAGACCCAGGCCACCGAGTACGGCGTTCAGGCCGCCCGCGTTCTCGCCCTTGTTCGGGTTCATCAGCCAGCGCCACACCACACCCGACGCGACGAACGACACCGCCATGGGGAAGAGGTAGACCGTACGGAAGAAGCCCTCCGCCTTGATTCCCCGCTCGAGGATGAGGGCCCAGAGCAGGCCGAAGAACATGGCGCCGACCAGGAACACGACCGTGAAGATGGCCAGGTTCTTGAGCGAGTGGGTGAACCGGTCGTTGATGTCCTCGGTGAACAGTTTCGTGTAGTTCTCCAGGCCGACGAAGCCCTTGGAACCGAGGGCGTTGTGCTCGTCGGAGACGGAGACTTTGGTCGTCCAGGCGATCAGGCCGTAGACGAAGACGGCGAGCAGGATCAGCGAGGGGGAGAGCAGTAGCAGGCCCGGTCCCCAGTGCCGGAGTTTGCGCATCCGGGCTCCTTCACAGAATGCGGAAAATGGGGGCGGCCGTGAGCCGCCCCCATTTACTCAGGTGCTTACTTCTTGACGAACTGCGACGCGGCGGTGGCCAGGGCCTTCTGCAGCGCGCCGACATCCTGCTTGGTCGAGAAGGCGCCGAGGGCCGAGTTGGCCGCACCCTGCCAGCCCTGCGAGCAGGCCGAGCCGTGGGCGCACGACGGCACCTGCTTGGCCGACTTCCAGTCCGCCATGGCGGACTGCTGGTACTTCGGGTAGTCGGCGGGCGCGGCGTCCGTACGGGCCGGGATCGAGCCCTTCGTGGTGTTGAACGCCTTCTGGCCGGCGGCCGAGCCGACGGTCTTCAGCCAGCACTTCGTGCCCTCGGGATTGTTGGCGCCCTTGGGCAGCACGAACGAGTCGGCCAACCACTGGAACGTGTCGCCGTTGCCCGGGAACGTGAACCAGGCGTAGTCGGTGAACTTCTTGGCGTCCAGGTCGGCCGCCTCCCAGTCGCCCATCAGCTGGTAGCCGGCCTTGCCGTCCATGACCAGCTTCTCGGCGTCGGTCCAGTCCAGGGCGTCGCGGTCGCTGTTCGTGTAGGTCAGCAGCGTCTTGAAGTCGTTGATGGCCTTGGTGACCAGCGGGTCGTTCCAGTCGGTGGCGCCGTTCCACAGGCCGGTGAACTTCTCCGGGCCGAGGTCGGTGATCAGCACCGACTCGAACAGCATCAGCTGCGTCCAGTCCTTCCCGATCGCCAGCGGCGCCTTGATGCCCTTGGCCTTGACCTTCTCGAGGTCGGCGATGAAGCCGGCGAGGTCGGTCGGGTCCTTGGTGATGCCGGCCTCGGCCAGCACCTTCTTGTTGGTCCAGACCACGTTCGCGCGGTGGATGTTGGCCGGGACGGAGTAGATCTTGCCCTCGACGGTCAGGTTGTCGATCAGGCCCTGCGGGAACGCCGTCTTGAGGCCCCACGCGTCGTAGTCGGCGCTGATGTCCTCGACCTGTCCGGCCAGGATGTAGTCGCTCAGCTCGGCGCCCGCGTGCGCCTGGAACGTGTCCGGCGGGGTGCCCTGCTGCAGGCGCGACGCGAGCACGGACTTCGCGTTGGCGCCGGCGCCACCGGCGACCGCGCCGTTCTCGAAGGTCTGCCCGGCGCAGTCGGTGCTGAACTGCTTGACCAGGCCGTCGAGGCCGGCCTTCTCGCCGCCGTCGGCCCACCAGGTGAAGACCTCCACCTTGGTCGAGCCGGACCCGCCGCCATTGTCGTCACTGGACCCACAGGCCCCGGCGGTCAGGAGCGCGGCCACACCGACAGCCGCCACAGCAGCCCGCCGAGTAATCCTCGTCCGACCGCCCCGCTCGCCGCCCTTAACCGGACTGAAGATCATCCGAAATATCTCCCATCGAAATATTGACATCGTTGTCAAGCGATGGGGAGTACCGTGCCGCCTGAACCGCACAAGTGTCAACGGCTGTTTCCGTGTCGTTACGTGCGTCCTTTGTCGTTATCTGAGCGAAGCGGGGGCGAGCTGCGACGACGCCTGTGAGGCGGCTTGATTCGGCGGTTCTCGAAGTGCGGACCCGGCCATTTCGGACACTCTCCGGCGCGCGTTCGTTGCCGCTCGTGTTCGATCGTGGGAGTTACTGCGGAGGGCGCTCGCCGGAGCCGCGGGCAATGATAGATGTAGAAATGACGATGGTTCGGGCGGGTCCGGAATGCCCGCTGATGCGTTCGTAGGCCAGCCTCGCAGCCTCGCGCCCGAGCGCTGTCATGTCGTGCGCGACCACGGTCGTGCCCAGCACATCGGCCAGTTCGAAGTCGTCGAAGCCGACCAGCGCCGGCGGTTCGGCCAGCCCGCGCATCCCGCGCAGCGCCCCCGTGGTGAGCCGGTTGTTGGCCGTGAAGATCGCCGTCGGGGCCGGGTCGTGCGCGAGCAACTCGCGCACGGTGCGCTCGGCATGCCGTACGTCGTGCACGTCGGTCCGGATGTAGCGCTCCCAGGCGTCGTTGCCGGCAGCCCGCATCGCCCCCACGAACCCGTCGATCCGCCCCTGCTGCGGCGCCATCCGAACCAGGTCGGCCACCAGCG
Source organism: Paractinoplanes hotanensis (assembly GCF_023717965.1). Taxonomy (NCBI): domain Bacteria; kingdom Bacillati; phylum Actinomycetota; class Actinomycetes; order Micromonosporales; family Micromonosporaceae; genus Paractinoplanes; species Paractinoplanes hotanensis. The sequence continues at coordinate 239,497 of NZ_JAMQOL010000015.1, forward strand.
CGATCCGCCGATGCCCCGCGGCCAGCAGATGCTCGCCGGCCGACCGGGCCCCACCCACGTTGTCGATCAGGACAGCGTCGGCGGCCAGCCCGTCCGGCGGCCGATCCACAAAGACGAAGGGCACGCCATGGTTGCCCTCGACAGCCAGGTACCCGTGATCGTCGGCGCTGGGAATCACCAGCAGCGCGCGCACACGCCGCTCAAGGAAGGCGTCGACCAGGCTGCGTTCCAGCACGGCGTCCTCGTCGTTGTTCGCCGTGATCAGCAGAAGCCCGTGCTGTCGCAGCTCGCGCTCGATGCCGGAGGCCACCGCCGAATAGAACGGGTTGGTCAGATCCCCGCTGACCAACCCGACCAGAGCCGAGGTGGCCCCCCGCCGCAACTCGCGAGCGATCCCGTTGAGCCGATACCCCAGCAGGTCGGCCGCGTCACGCACCCGCCGCCCGGTGGACGGCGCCACGTTGGGTTCCTGGTTGAGCGCCCGGGAAGCGGTCTTGAGGCTGACACCGGCCAGCGCGGCCACCTGAGTCAACGTCGGCCGGCGAACGGTCACATCGTCGGCGGGCATAGCGCTCCGAGCACTCACAGTGGCGGGACAGCCAAGTATGACATCGCCTGTGACATGGCCAAACCCCAGCACATGCCCTAGTGGAGCTACCACACCGATCAACCCACCCGAATATCTTCGCGGCCGCCTCCTGGCCGCACCCGGCCCGGCCGCGCGGTGACGGATGCAGGACCGGATCGGCCCCGGCGATGGCGATGACAGTGGTGGGTTCGGGTGAGTTGCTTAGGGGTGGGACGTTTGCGCGGCGGCAGTGCGGGTGCGGTCGGCTACGTGTCGGCGGCGGCAGTTCGGGTGGGTTGCGTGGCGGCGGGCGTGCGACCGGGTCGGCGGCGCTGCGGGTTGGGTGCGTGGTGCCGGGGTGGCGCTTCGGGCTGGCTGTGTAGCGCAGGTGCGTGGTGGCGGGTGGGCGGTTCAGGCTGGCTGTCGTGGTGGTGGGTGTGCGACCGGGTCGGCGGGGCTGCGGGTTGGGTGCGTGGTGCCGGGGTGGCGCTTCGGGCTGGCTGTTGTGGTGGTGGGTGTGGGGCCGGGGTTGGCTGTGTCGTGCAGGTGCCGGTCGGCTGAGCGGTGGCCCTTCGGGTGCGTTGTGTGGCGGCGGGTGTAGGGCCCCCGTCGTTTGCGCGACGGCGGGCAGGACCGAGTCGGCCGGAGATGTCGAGCATGCGCAGCGCCGGGAATGGCGGGCTTTCCTGATCGTCGCGATGGAGTAGGCAAAGCCGGGAAGTCGCGGAAGGTGGGGTGGCCGGCCCGGATTGCCTCGCACGATGGTGGGCGCGGTGGTGGGAGCGGAGGATGTCTGCGGCCGGTGGTGCCGTTGTGGCGGACGCCGCGCGGCTAAGAGGAGGGATGGGCTGTGGTGATCGTCGGACTGGTGAGTGCCGGATTCATGGGGTCCGGGCTGGGTGCTGCGCTGCGCCAAGGGGGCGCCCGGGTGGTCACCACGGTGGAAGGACGTTCGGCGCGCACCGGGCGGCTGGCTGCCGAGGCCGGACTCGAACTTCTTCCCAGCCTCGCCGAGGTGGTGGCGATGGCTGACATCGTGCTTTCGGTGACGCCACCTGGCGCGGCCGTCGCCACCGCAGAAGCGGTCGCGGCCGCCCTGCCGGTGCGGGACGCCACCCGCCGGGGCCTGATCGTCGCCGACCTCAATGCGGTGTCGCCGCAGACCATGGACCGGGTGGCCAGGGCACTGACGGGCGCACCGCCCACCTCGGCGCCGACGGGTGGCCGGCGCCCCGACCGGCCGATCTCGGAGCCGCCCAGCGGCAGGACGCTCGACCGGTCGATGTCAGAGCCGTCGGGTGCCAGGACGATCGACCGGTCGATTTCGGAATCGCCCAGCGGCCGAATGCTCGACCGGCCGGTTGCGGAGCTGCCGGGTGGCCGGATGGTCGACCGGTCGACTTCCGAGCCGCCGGCCGCCTCGGCGTTGACGGGTGTGCGGGTGGTTGACGGATCGATCTCGGGGCCGCCGCCCAGCGTCCGGCCGGGGGCTCGGCTGTATCTGTCCGGGGTGGACGCGGCGGCGGTGGCCGAGTTGCCGTGGGGTGGAAAGGTCGAGCCGATCGTGCTGGATGATCAAGTGGGTTCGGCCAGTGCGCTGAAGATGTGCACGGGTGGCGTCTACAAAGGGCTCACCGCGCTCGTTACGCAGGCGCTGCGCACGGCGGATGCGCACGGGGTGCTCGACGCGGTGCTGGCCGACCTCGACCGCAACGGGTTGGCGGACAGCTCAGGGGTGGCTCGCTCGGCCACCAAAGCCGGGCGATTCGTCGACGAGATGCGCGAGGTGGCGGTCACCCAGCAGGCGGCCGGTCTGGCGCCGGAGCTGTACGCCGCCATCGCCGATGTCTATGCCGACATCGCCCGTACCGAGCTGGCGAAGGCTGACCCGGAGGACGAACGGAATCTCACCCCCGCCGAGATCGTGGCCGGGCTGCGCGGTTGACCGGAGGCGACCCGCTCGCGCTGAGGTCGAACTCGGCGGACGCAGAGTTGACGGCTGTGAGTTCAACGAGGCGAGGAAGCGCACGGTCGGAAGCGGAAGGCGACGGCCGCGGCTCAGCTGGGCTATGGCGTTGCCCGGTGGGTGTTGGCTGCGGGCTTGAACTGGCGAGGGGCGCTCGTGGATGGCAACGCGATCACGTGGGGAGGTGCAGGTGGGCGGACCACACCTTTTTGGGGACAACCATGCGCCACGCATCGAGGACCAGCTCAGTCATCCTATTTTCGGTCAGCGGGGACAGCCAGGCCTGGGCCCAGTTGAAGCGCAGGTCGGAATCGCGGGGGAGGTGGAACGTGGACGGGTCGGAGGCGATCAGGGCGTCTCGTTCCTCTTTGGGATAGGCGAAGCCCATGGTTGTCTCGTCGCGGGAGAAGGCGACGTAGACGATGGCGCCGACGCGGAACTTCACGCGGTCGGCTATCAGGTGTTCTGAGCTGCGCGGGAGGTCGCGGACCACCCGCCGGACGTCGTCGACGGTGACCATGCGACGAACCTACGACGGGGGTACGACATTCTCGTCGGCCCGGCGGCGGGGCTTGGGTACCGAGAGGTGGGTCGTTGTCTGCTCGGGCAGGGGTGTGCTGTTGGGGACCTTCGCGCGGAAGATGCGGTCGGGTGGCAGGCGGTAGGTCGCGGCCTGCACCAGTTCGTCGGGGACGGTGTGTTTGCCGCCCGACGGGGGTGGTGGGTCGGCGGGGGTGTCGCGGCGGCCCAGTACGGGGCCGGAACCGTCGGCTGGGCGAGGGTCTCGGAACGGCTGGAAGTTGACCCCGCCCACGGCAGCCGGTTCGGCCACGGTGCTGGGCGGGGGCGGTGGTGGGACCGGGAACCCCAACGCGCCTTTGCTCTTGGCGGAGGTTTCGGGGGCTGAGCGGCGGTGGGGAATGATGAGTTCGGGGGGCGGCGTGGGAACGCCCTGATGCCGGACTGCGCGGCCGGGATCTGGATTGGGGGTGGCGTGCGCGTGCTTGGCCGGCGGGTCCGCGTCGCCGAAGGGGCGCGAAGAATCGGAAGACGCAGGGTCGCCAGTCGGTGGGACGGACGAAGGCCCTGCATCGGGGCGTGAGTTGAAAGGCAGCTCCGCCTCGACACCCCCGCCGAGCGCCGCCGAGCCGGGCTGCGGAGTGCCCGAAAAGGGCGAGCTGGGCTGGGCAGTTCCGGGCCGGGCCGAGCCGGGCAGCGCTGAGCCGGGCAGCGCTGAGCCGGGTAGGGCCGAGTCGGGCGGCGCTGAGTCGGGTAGGGCCGAGTCGGGCAGGGCCGAGTCGGGCAGGGCCGAGTCAAGCAACGCTGAACTGTGCCGGGCTGAGCGGGGCGACGCTGAGCTGGGCTGGACGGGTGCGGCGCCGCGGGCTGGGCGTTTGGGGGCGGCGACCCGGGCAGCCAGGCTGAAGACGCGGCTGGAGGCGGTCTCGTAGCCGTCGCGGTAGGCCGCCTCGCGGTCGTGCTTCAGCTGGTAGCGCTGGTGCATGCGGCCGGCCGCGTATCCGGAGGAGGCGACGAAGACGGCCACGAGGATGAAGATCAGCACAAGGTCGCCGGGCGCGGTCATGCTCTGATTCTTCCCAAGTCGATAGACCGAGAGCTATGGCCCTTTTGACGTACCCCGATCGAATGACCAGGGATTCACGCGCCGCCGACGACTTCGCCCGCCTGCACAGCCGCCTGTAGGCCGCGGGCGGCCAGGCGGTCGGCCCGCTCGTTCTCGGGGTGGCCGGCGTGGCCTTTCACCCAGTGCCATTGCACGTCGTGGCGGCGGACCGCCTCGTCGAGGCGCTTCCACAGGTCGACGTTCTTCACCGGCTGTTTGGCCGACGTCTGCCAGCCGTTGGCGGACCAGCGGGGCAGCCACTTCGTGATGCCGTCGCGCACGTAGACGCTGTCGGTGTACATCTTGACCGTCAGGGGCGCCCGGTTGAGCGTCTCGAGCGCCCGGATCGGCGCCATCAGTTCCATCCGGTTGTTCGTCGTCGAGGCCGCGGTGCCGCCGAACAGGTCCTTCTCCCGGGTGCCGTAGCGCAGCACGGCGCCCCAGCCGCCGGGGCCGGGGTTGGGTGCGCAGGCCCCGTCGGTGTAGATCTCCACCACGGTCATGTGAGCACCCTAACGGGGGCGCACCGCCCGGGACCGTGCAGGAACGAGCGCCACGTAAAGTGGTTGACCGTGACAGACGCGGTCGAGGTACGGGATGTGGTCGTGCGCTACGGCGACACGACCGCCGTCGACGGTGTGTCACTGACCGTCAGCCGGGGCCGGGTGCTTTCCCTGCTCGGGCACAACGGCGCCGGCAAGACGAGCCTGCTCCAGGTGTGCGAGGGCTTCCGCCGGGCCGACGGCGGCACGGCCCGGGTGCTCGGCCTCGACCCGGTGGACGACCACGATGCGCTGATGCCGCGTCTCGGCATCATGCTGCAGTCGGGCGGCGTCTATCCGTGGGCCACCGCCGGCGAGATCCTGCGGCTGTTCGCCAGCTTCGCCGCCACCCCGCTCGACGTCGACATGCTGCTCGACCGCCTCGGCCTGCGCAAATTTGAGCGTACGAGGTGGCGTCGCCTCTCCGGTGGCGAGCAGCAGCGCCTCTCCCTGGCCGTGGCCCTGGTCGGCCGGCCCGAATTGGTCTTCCTCGACGAGCCGACGGCCGGCATGGACACCGAGGCCCGTCACACCACCTGGCGCCTGATCGAGGAGCTGCGCGCCGACGGCGTGTCGGTGCTGCTCACCACGCACCTGCTCGACGAGGCCGAACGCCTGGCCGACGAGGTCGTGATCATGCGTTCGGGCGTCGTCGCCGCCACCGGCACCCCGGCCGAGCTGACCGCGGCCGCCGGCATCGACCTGCTCGAGGTCCGCGCCGACCCGGGTCTGGTGCCCGACGGCCGGCTAGCCGACCTCAAGGTCACCGAGACCACCCCCGGCGGGTACGCCATCGCCGGCGCCCTCGACGCGGCCGTCATCTCGGACGTGCTGGGCTGGTTCGCCGCCAAGGACGCGCAGGTCACCGCCGTGAACACCCGTCGGCGCACCCTCGAGGACGTGTACCTCGCGCTCACGACCGGTGAGAAGCCGACCGGTGAGAAGCCGACCGCTGAGAAGCCGACCGGTGACAAGGCGGCCGGTGACAAGGCGGCCGGCGAGAAGGCCGTCGAAGAAAAGGCAGCTGGCGAGAAGGCAGCCAGCGGAAAAGCGGCTGGTGAGAAGGCCGTCGGCGAGAAAGCCGCTGTCGACAATGCGGCTGGTCACAAGGCTGTTGGTGAGAAGGTCGCCGGAGATAAGGCCGCTGACGAGAGTGCCGAGGGCGAAAACACAACCGGGGAGAAGACGAAGGTGGCCCGATGAGCGGAGTGTTCGCGCCCGCCCCCGGCCGCGCCCCGATGCGCAGCGTCGTGGCCAGCCAGATCCGGATGGAGCTGACGCTGACCGCGCGCCGCGGCGAGGCCGTCGTGCTGGCCATGGGCGTGCCTCTGCTGGTGCTGCTCGGCGCTGGTCTGACCGAGGTCACCAACGTGCCCGGCGACGACCGCCTGGCGTTCGTGGTGCCCGGCGTGCTGGCGCTGACCGTGATGTCGACGGCCTTCACCGGCCAGGCGATCACAACCGGCTACGAGCGCAGCTACGGGGTCCTCAAGCGACTCGGCGCCTCGCCGCTGACCCGCCCGGGCCTGCTCTTCGCGAAGACCGCAGCCGTGCTCGGCCTGATCGTCGTGCAGCTGATCGCGCTGGCCGCGGTCGGTTTCGCCGTCGGCTGGCGGCCGCACTTCGAGGCCGTTCTGCCCGCGCTCGGCATCACCGTGCTCGCCACCGCCGCGTACTCGGGACTCGCCCTGCTGATGGCCAGCCTGCTGCGGCCCGAGGCGACGACGGGCGCGGCCACCCTGATCTACGTGCTGATGCTGGCGGCCGGCGGCATCATGTTCGCCGCCCCCGACCTGGGCACTTGGGGTTGGTTCGTCCTTCCGCTGGCAGCCCACGCCGAGGCGTTGCGGGAAACTCTGTCGTACGGCAGGAGTGTGCCCACCGCGATCTGGCTCAGCCTCGGCGCCTGGGCGCTCATCCTCGTGACGGCCGCGGCGCGCAAGTTCCGCTGGGAGTAAGCGGACGCTCGTCGGCCGCGGCGGGCAAGTTCCGCTGGGAGTAAGCGGAACGCTCGTCGGCCGTGGTGGGCAAGTTCCGCTGGGAGTAAGCGGAACGCTCGTCGGCCCCGTGCGAGTTCTGGTGGGGCGGGGCGCGGGACGGCTGCTGTCCATCGTTCGGTGGACAGCCACTGACGGCCGCACGGTCGTCGCGCCGCGGCCCGGGTAGGCAGCACCATCAATGGCATGACAGCGATTGAGGTGCGGGGCCTGCGCAAGGCCTACCGGGGGCACGAGGTGGTCCGCGGCATCGATCTCGAGGTGGCCCGGGGCGAGGTGTTCGCCCTGCTCGGCCCGAACGGCGCCGGCAAGACCACGACCACCGAGATCCTGGAGGGTCACCGTCGCCGGGACGGTGGTGAGGTGCGGGTGCTGGGGGTCGACCCGGGGACGGCCGGGAGCGACTGGCGGGCGCGCATCGGCATCGTGTTGCAGGACACGGACGACGCGGCCGATCTGACCGTGAGCGAGATGGTCAAGCATCTGGCCGGGTTCTATCCGGACCCGCGGCCGCCGGGCGAGGTGATCGACCTCGTCGGGCTCACCCCCAAGGGCGGGTCCCGGATCCGTACGCTCTCCGGCGGTCAGCGCCGCCGGCTGGACGTCGCGCTCGGCATCGTCGGGCGTCCCGAGCTGCTCTTTCTGGACGAGCCGACGACCGGGTTCGACCCGGAGGCGCGCCGGCACTTCTGGGATCTGATCCGGGCTCTGGCCGCGGAGGGCACCACGATCCTGTTGACCACGCACTACCTGGAGGAGGCGGAGGCGCTGGCCGACCGGCTGGCCGTGCTGGCCGCCGGGGAGATCGTCGCCGTGGGCACGCCGGCCGGGCTGGGCGGACGGGCGTCGGCCGGTGCGAAGGTCAGCTGGCGCGAGAACGGCGTGCTGCGCACCGAGCAGGTGGACGATCCGACCCCGTTGATCCGCAAGCTGGTCGCGGCCGACACCGATCTGAGCTCGCTGACGGTCACCCGGCCGACCCTCGAGGACACCTACCTGACCCTGATCGGAGCGCACCTGTGAGCACCCTCGCCCTCGGAGCCAGCCGCGGCCACGTGGAGCTGCTGCAATTCGCCCGGGACCGAACGGCTGTCGTCTTCACGTTCGCTTTCCCGGGAATGCTGCTGCTGTTGTTCGGCACCATTTTCCAGGACTCGTACGACCAGCCCGGCGTCAGCGCCAGCCACGTCTTCTCGGCCAGCATGATCGCGTACGGAATTCTGACCACCGCCTTCGTGACGATGGGCGCGGGGCTGGCGATGGACCGCGAGGACGGCACCCTCAAGCGGCTGCACGGCACGCCGATCAGGGCCACCTCGTACGTACTGGGAAAGCTCTTTCTGGTTCTGGTCCTCAGCATCGCCGAGGCGGTTGTTCTCATCGCGCTGGGCGCCCTGGTCTTCGGCATGTCGCTGCCCGACGCCTCACACTGGCTGACCTTCGCCTGGATGTTTCTGCTGTCGGTCGTCGCCTGTTCGCTGCTGGGCATGGCGGTGAGCGCCATCGTCAAGCACGCCCGCACGGCCGGCGCCATTCTGAATGTGCCCGTGGTGGCGCTGCAATTCATCTCCGGCGTCTTCATCTATCCGGTGACGCAGCTGCCGTCGTGGCTCATCTCGGTCGCCTCGATCTTCCCGGTGAAATGGATGGCTCAGGGATTCCGCTACGTGTTCCTGCCCGACGGCATGCGCGTCAACGAGGCGGCCGGGCAGTGGGAGCTGGGTCGCGTCGCCTTGGTGCTGGGCGCCTGGTGTGTGATCGGATTGGTGCTGTGTCTGGTGACGTTCCGGTGGACCCGGCCCGACCGGTGAGGCCGGAGCTGCCGCGCACCCTCTGGTGGGACGTCTATCTGGTGGTGATCGCGGTCGCGGTGGCGGTCGTGGTGCTCACCTCGGACGGTCCCGGCTGGAGCGCGCGGCTCGTCGCGACGGGGGCGATCGCCGGCCTGCTCGTGTTGCACTTCGCGGCCGGGCGCCGGGCGATCGAGCGGGACGAGACCCGCCCGGGTCTGCTGGCGGCGGAACTGGTGTTGTTCGGCGTGGCGGTCACGCTGGTGCCCAACGCGAACTGGCTGCTCTTCGCGGTGAACCCGCTGATCTTCCAGATGGTGCCGCTGCGGACGGCAGTGATCGCAGTCGTGGCGGTGAACGCGGTGCTGCCCGTCTCGGACGTGATCCTGCGGCCCGGCGCCGTCGGCCTCGACCTGCTGGTCGCGGTGATCTCGAGTGCGGCCGGCATCTGGCTGGGTACCTGGATCGTCCGGGTGGTGCGGCAGAGCCAGGAGCGGCACCGCCTGATCGAGGAGCTGGAGAACAGCCGGGCCGAGGTCGCACGGCTCTCGCGGGAGGCCGGGGTGACGGCCGAGCGGACGCGGCTGGCGGGCGAGATCCACGACACCCTGGCCCAGGGTTTCACCAGCATCATCACGCTGCTCCAGGCGGCGGACCCCGAGCTGCGCGACGAGCGGCTGGCGCTGGCGGTGCGGACGGCCCGGGAAAACCTGGCCGAGGCCCGGAGCCTGGTCGCGGCGCTCTCGCCGGCCGAGCTGACGTCGGGGTCGCTGCCTTCCGCCGTACGACGCCAGGTGCTGCGATTCGGTGAGGAGTCCGGGGTCGAGGCGGGCCTGCGGGTGACCGGCGACGAGCGACCCCTGCCCACGGTGGTCGAGGTGGTGCTGCTGCGAGCGGCCCAGGAGGCCCTCGCCAACGTGCGGCGGCACGCTCAGGCCCGGGCGGCGGCGGTGCTGCTGGCGTACACGCCGGATTCGGTGCGGTTGGTGGTGCGTGACGACGGTCGCGGCTTCGTCCCCGGCGACGCCGACGGCTACGGTCTGGCGGGCATGCGGGAACGAGCGAAACAGGTGCGGGGGAGTGTGACGGTGCGCAGCGACCCGGACACCGGCACGACGGTCGAGCTGGCGGTGCCGGCGTGATCACGATCCTGCTGGTCGACGACCATCCGGTGGTGCGGCACGGGCTGCGCGGCATGCTCGACGCCGAACCGGATCTGAGCGTGGTCGGGGAGGCGTCGTCCGGCGCCGAAGGGGTCGAGCGTGCCGTCGGCCTGCGGCCCGACGTGGTCCTGATGGACCTGCGGATGCCGGGCGGCGACGGTGTGTCGGCCACTTCGCAGATCGTGGCGTCGGCTCCGGGCGTACGGGTGCTGGTGCTGACGACGTACGAGTCCGACCGCGACATCCTGCGGGCGATCGAGGCCGGGGCCAACGGCTACCTGCTCAAGGACGCCTCACCGCAGGAACTGGCCGACGCCGTACGCGCGGCTGCCCGCGGCGAGACGGTGCTGGCCCCGAGCGTTGCCTCCACCCTCGTCCGGCAGGTGCGCCGGCCTGCCCCGCCGGCCCTGTCGGCCCGCGAGACCGAGGTGCTGCGCCTGGTGGCGCGCGGGCTGACCAACGCCGACATCGGCCGTGAGCTGTTCATCTCGGAGGCCACGGTGAAGACCCACCTGCTGCGCGCCTTCAACAAGCTCGACGTGGCCGACCGTACGGCCGCCGTGACCACCGCCATGGAACACGACCTGCTTTAGCTGCTAGCTCGGGTCGCTGATCAGGGTGCGCACCAACTCCGTACGCGACGAGACGCCCAGCTTCGGGAAGATGTGGTAGAGGTGCGTGCTGATCGTGCGCGGCGAGAGGAACAGGCGCTCGCCGATGTCGCGGTTCGTGAGCCCGTCGGCGGCCAGCATGGCGATCTGCAGCTCCTGCGGGGTCAGCCGGTCGCGGGCGTCCTCGCGGCGCGGGCTGCTCTCGCCGGCCGCGCGCAGTTCGGCCCGGGCGCGCTCGGCCCACGGGGTGACACCGAGGGCGTTGAGGGCCGTCGTGGCCGCCCGCAGGTGCATCCGGGACTCGCTGACCCGGCGCTGGCGGCGCAGCCAGGAGCCGTACGAGTGCTGCAGCCGGGCCCGCTCGAACGGGTAGTCCGCATCGATCACACCCTCGATCTCGCCCGGCTCCAGCAGGGCGGCCACATAGGCGCGGCCCATCCGCAGCACCGGCAGATCGACGTCGGGCAGCCCGTCCATGATCGCCCGCAGGTCGTCCTCGCGGCCGCAGCCCACCGCGGCGTCGGCCAGGTGGCTCACCGCCCACAGCCGGATGACCGGGTGGTAGGGCACGTCGTCGGGGTCGAAGACGGCGGACAACCGCTCGAAGGCGGTCACGTGCCGGCCTTCCGCCAGGGCGCCGACGCCCCGGATGAGCTGCACCAGGGCCAGCATCGGGTACGCCCCGGCGGGCAGCAGGGCGCTCTCGGCCTCGTGCGCCAGCCGCTCCGCCGTGGCGTTGTCACCCCGTAGCGCCGCCGCGTACCCCCGCGCCATCGACGCGGTCAGCCCCCACCGCGGCTGACCGGTCTCGTTGGCCAGGGCGAACGCCTCGGTCGCGGCCTGCTCGGCCAGGCGCACATCGCCGAGCTGACCGGCCACCGTGGCCTCGGTGACCAGCGTCTGGGTGAGCAGGCCGAGCCGCCCCTCGGCCCGCGCGGAGTTGGCGGCGGCCCGGCACAAGACGACCGACCGACGCCACGAGCCGAGGCCGGACGCCGACACCGCGAGCAGGTCGAGCTCCTCCGGCGTGCCGAGCAGCCGGCGCGACAACCGGTCGATCGACGCGATCACCTCCGGGCCCCGTTCGAGCGGGGCGGCCATCGCCAGCACGGCGATGCGCTGGGCGTTGTCCGGTGGCAGGTCGAACCGCTCGACCGCGTCGACCATGGCCGTACGGGTCCGGTCGTCCGCATTCGACCAGTAGCAGCGCAGCGCGTTGTTCGCCAGCTCGGTCAGCGCCAGCTCCGGATCGCCGTCCCGGCGCACCTGGTCGACCGCCTCGACGAACGAGGTCAGCCGTTCGGCGCCCGACCAGCCGCTGCCCAGCATCACCTCGCGGAACCAGTTGAGCCGGGCCTGCACCGGTGGGGGCAGGGTGCGCGCCGACAACGCGGTCATCAGGCGGCGCAACGTCTCGTGGTCCCCCAGGTCGTGGGCCATCGCCACGGCCCACATGAGACGGTGCGCCTGCACGTCCGGGTCGGGCGTCAGCTGGGCCGCCCGTTCCAGGCCGACGATCGCGGAACCGAGCGTGCCGCGGCGGCGGGCCCGCTGGGCGGCCTGGTCCAGCTCGGCCGCGATCCGCTCGTCGGGGCGGGTGGTGGCGGCGGCCAGGTGCCAGATCCGGCGTTCGTCGCCCGGCGCGTCCGGGATCGTGGCGGCCAGGGCGGCGTGGATGTCGCGGCGACGGCCGGCCGGCACGGCCTGGCGCAGGGCGGACCGGACCAGCGGGTGACGGAACCGCAAGGCGCCGAAGCCGTCGACCCGCACGAGATCGGCCGCGACGGCCGGGGTGAGGTCGTCGATGGTGATCGCGGCCAGACCGGCGGCGGCGGCCACGGTCTCGTACACATCGGAACCGTCGTTGAACGCCGCGACCTGGAGCAGGGTCTGGGTGGCCTCGGGCAGGGCGTCGACGGACAGCGCGAACGAGCGCTCCAGCCGGGCCGGCAACGGCAGATCCTCCGGCAGGCGGCCGGTGCGGTCGCCGAGCGAGGCCAGCTCGACCAGGCCCAACGGGTTGCCGGCGGCCTCGGCCAGAACCCTGTCCCGCACGTCCGGGCGCAGGGCGGGCGCCCGCTGATCCAGCAGGGCGGCGGCGTCGGCGTGGGCCAGCGGCTCCACGGTCAGCTCGGGCAGCGCGGCGCCGGCAAGACGCTGCGTGGTCTCAGCCCCGTTGCGCATCGTCATCAGGATCAGGACGGGGTCACCGGCCAGCCGCCGGGCGACGAACGTCAGCGCGTCCCAGCTCGCATCGTCCAGCCACTGGGCGTCATCGGCCAGCAGCAGCGTTCCCGCCGACTCGGTCAGCAGGGTCAACAGCGCCAGAGCCACGCGTACGGGGGTCAGGTCGCCGTCCAGGGCGGCGCGCACCACGGCGCGGGCCGCGGCGGTCGACTCCTGCGGCGGAAGACCGGTGACCAGGCGGTCCAGACCGGCGTACGGAAGGTCGAACTCGGCCTGCACCCCGGTGACGGTGACCGTACGCAGCCCCCTGCGCCCGGCCTCGGCGGCGGCCCAGCCGAGAAGCGTCGACTTGCCCACCCCGGCGTCGCCGCGCAGAACGAGCGAGCCGCCCTCCCGCGGCAGGCGGTCGAGCAGGGCGCGCAGCGGCCCGATCTCCTCCGCACGCCCGACGACCAGCTCACCCATTGATCCGCCCCCCGATCGAACCTAGTTGCGGAGGCGGGCCGCCCACCAGGGGATTGTTCACAGGAACTGCCAAGCGTGCCCATAGGTCCGGGCGAGGCGGAACGCGCACCGTTGCTGAGGTGTCACCAGGAGGGAACACCGGCGAACGGAGGCAGGGCATGAAACGGGAGACCGGCCGGCGAAGGGCGGCGTTGCTCACCGGAGCACTGGTGGTGGCGAGCGCGACCGGAACGGCTGCTGTGGCCGCCGCCGCGTACGCGTCGGAAAGGTCAGCCACGACAACCCCCGAGGAGTCGGCGACTTCGCCCTCGGACTCCGCCACCACGACCGAGGAGTGGCCGGCGCTCTCCGACGACAGCGGTGGCAGCAGCAGCGGTGGCCAGGCGACTTCCGGGGGTTCCTGATGCCGTTGGTGGAAACCCTGCCGGTCGGCGCCGACACCGCGCAGTGGAACGTGTGGGGCACGGTGGCCCGCGTCGTCGTCTTCTCCCGGGCTGCTGCCGCGTCGGCGGCGGGTGAAGCGGCGGCGATCGTTCGTGCCGAGCTGGCGGCCGTCGATGAGGCGTGCAGCCGGTTCCGCGAGGACTCCGAGCTGCGCGCGGCGTGCCGGGCCGGGCGGCCGGTCGTGGTCACCCCGCTGCTCGCCGCGCTGGTCGGCGCGGCGCTGACCGCGGCCCGCGAGACGGCCGGCGATGTCGACCCCACCGTGGGCGGGGCCCTGTGCGGCCTCGGCTACGACCGTGACTTCGCCGCCCTGACCGGTCGCCCGGTGGCGCCGGCGGTCCGAGTCTTCCCCACCCCCGACTGGCGGTCGGTGCGGCTGCGCGGCCGCGAGCTGACCGTGCCCGACGGCGTCCTGCTCGACCTGGGCGCCACCGCGAAGGCGTTCGCCGCCGACCGGGCGGCAGCGCGGGTCGCCCGCGAGCTGGGCGTCGGCGTGCTGGTAGCGCTGGGCGGCGACATCGCGACGGCCGGCCCGGCCCCCGACGGCGGCTGGCGGGTCCTGGTGCGGGACGGACCGGAAGACCCTTCCTGCGCGGTACGGCTGCCGGCCGGCGCCGCCCTGGCCACATCGAGCACCGTGTCCCGCACGTGGGGCCGCCCCGGCGAGCTCCTGCACCACATCGTCGACCCACGCACCGGCCGACCGGCCACGCGGGTCTGGCGCACGGTCTCGGTCGCCGCCACCTCGTGCCTGCGCGCGAACACCCTGACCACGGCCGCGATCGTCCGCGGCCACGGCGCCCCCGCCCTGCTCGGCCGCGCCCCGAGTCGCCTGGTCACACCCTCCCTGGAGGTCCTGCGCAGGGGCGGCTGGCCGTCATGACCGACGCGCTCTGGTACTTCGCCCGCGGTAGCGGCGTGGTGTCACTGGTCCTGCTGACCGTGGTCGTCGCGCTGGGCATCGGCGCTCGAAGCGGCCGTACGGCGTTCGGCCTGCCCGCCTTCGCGGTGAACCTGGTGCATCGCAACGCCGCCCTGCTGGCCGTGGTGTTCCTGGTGGGCCACCTGGTGAGCCTCCTCTTCGACCCGTACGCCCAGCTGCGCGTCTTCGACCTGGTTCTGCCGTTCGCCGGCAACTACCGCCCCGTGTGGCAGGGCCTGGGCACACTGGCGTTCGACCTCGTGCTGGCGATCGTCGCCACCAGCCTGCTGCGCCGCCGGTTGGGCGTCCGCACCTGGCGGATCGTGCACTGGCTGGCCTACCTGAGCTGGCCGACAGCCCTGCTGCACGGCTTGGGCACCGGTTCCGACAACGGCACTGTCTGGCTCTGGTCGATTTCGGCGCTCTGCACCGCCACGGTCCTGGCCGCCGTCGTCTGGCGCCTGACCCCCGGCTTCGGCCGGTTCCCCCAGCGGGCACCCCGTCAGGTCAACCCGCGGCTGCTCCCCACCCGGACCCGACCGGCCGAAGCCGGCACCCTCGAGGAGGCACGATGATCAGCGTTGTGGAGGCGCCGCCGGGGCGTCAGGTGCAGCTTCGGCTGCTGGCCGGGAGCAATGACGGGCGGCTGGACAGCCACCTTGCCCAGCATGGGCGCCTGCCGGTGCGCGAGACCAACCAGGTGATGGGGATGGCCCGGGATGCGGGGCTCACGGGGCGGGGCGGGGCCGGCTTTCCGGTTTGGCGCAAGCTCAGCGCGGTCGCGGCGGGCGGGCGGGCGCCGGTGGTGATCGCGAACGGAGCCGAGGGGGAGCCGGCCAGTGGGAAGGATCGCGCTCTGTTGACGTACGCGCCGAATCTGGTTCTTGATGGTCTGCAGCTGATGGCGCTGGGGGCTCAGAGCGTTGTGCTCTATGCGCCGGCTGCCGGCCACCGGGCGTTGCGGGAGCTCATCGACGCCCGGCGCGGGGCGCGGCTCGATCGGGTGCCGGTGCGGCTGGTCGCGGCGCCGGACGCGTTTGTCGCGGGGGAGGAGTCGGCGGCCGCTGCGGCGGTGGCGGGCCGGGGAGCCGTGCCGACCGACAAGCTGGTGCGGATCACCGAGTCCGGGCCGGGCGGCGCGCCTACGCTCGTGCAGAACGTCGAGACGCTCGCCCATCTCGCGATGATCGCCCGCTACGGGCCGGGGTGGTTCCGCGCGGCGGGTACGGCCGAGGAGCCGGGAACCTTTCTGGCCACGGTCAGTGGTGCTGTCGCCTCACCAGGAGTGGTTGAGGCCGGTTACGGCGTGGCTCTCGGTGACCTCATCGCGGCTGCGGGCGGTGCGACCGCTCCGCTGAGCGCGGTGCTGGTGGGTGGCTATCACGGTGGGTGGGTGCCGGCTGAGGGAGCGCTGCCGGTCAGTCGCGCGGGTCTCATGCCGTACGGGGGAAGCCCGGGCGCCGGTGTGATCGTCGCCCTGCCGCGGAACGCCTGCGGCTTGATGGAGACGGCCCGCATCGTGGGCTATCTCGCCGGGCAGGTGGCCGGTCAATGTGGACCGTGTCTGAACGGGCTGCCGCGGCTCGCGAGCACGCTGACCGATCTGGCTCACCGCCGGGCTCGCCCAGGGTTGCCGGCCGAGGTCGACCGGCTCGCCCGGCTGGTCACGGGCCGCGGCGCCTGCCGTCATCCCGACGGCACCGCCCGCCTGATCCACAGCGCGATGCGCGCCTTCGAAGCCGACGTCGCCGCCCACCTGACCGGACGCTGCCTGGCCACGGAGGAGGGGCGATGAACCGGCTGCATGTCGATTGGACAGCCTGTGACGGGCGGGGGCTGTGTGCTGAACTGCTGCCCGAGTTGCTGGTCGAGGACGACTGGGGTTATCCGGTGCCGCGCGGGGACATGAGCGTGCCGCCGGCGTTGGAGCCGGCGGCACGCCAGGCCGTGGATCGGTGCCCGGCCCTGGCATTGCGGCTGACCAGGGTCGTCACCGGCCCAGCGCCCGTGTGATCGGCGACTCGTAAGTGGATGCCAGTCCCCGTTTGCTCGGCGTCTCTAAGCTCGTCCGGTGCGTAAGTTTCTCGGGCTCCTCGTCGCTGTGGTCATCAGCGCCGCCGCCGCTCTCGCGGTGGTCCGGCTGGTTGCCCCGGCCGACGGCGATTCCGGCGTACGCCGCCAATTGGCCTACCTTCGGGCCGAGCTCGACTCCGGCGCCGCCGAGGACGCGCAACAGCTCTTCCCCGAGGGCTATTTCTTCTCGTACGCGCTGTACGGCCTGGCCTCGGTCGACGCCGGCCGGCTCGACGACGCGTGGTGGGCCCTGAGCCGCCTCGAATCGGACGCCGGCCGGGCGCCGTTCGCGGGCGAGATGCCCCTGCAATACGGCGTCTTCTACCGCGGCTGGGTCAACTGGCTGCGCGGGGGCATCCTCTCCCGCGTACCGGAAGCCGCCCGTGACGCCGCCCAGGTGCGCGCCTTCGACGAGGACTCGGCCGCCATCGCCGCCGCCTTCGACGCCTCACCGACCCCGTTCCTGGCGTCGTACCCCGGCCAGGCGTGGCCGGTCGACTCCACGGTGGCGATCGCCTCGCTGCGCCTGCACGACAAACTGCGAACCCCCGCGTACGACGTCACGGTCATCCGCTGGCTGGCCAACGTGCAGGCCCGTCTCGACCCCGCCACCCAGCTCATCCCGCACACGGCCGACCCCGACACGGGTGAGCCCACCTCCGGCGCGCAGGGCTCGTCGCAGAGCATCATCAACCGCTTCCTGCCCGAGATCGACCCCGAGCTGGCGCGCCAGCAGTACACAAGATTCCGCACGTGGTTCCTCGCGGCGCCGCTGGGCCTCGGCCCCACCGTGCGCGAACACCCGGTCGGCACGGACGGCCCCTCGAACGTCGACTCGGGCCCCCTGGTCCTGGGCGTGAGCCTGTCAGCCACGGTCGTGACGATCGGCGCCGCCAAGGTCCACGGCGACGAGTCCCTGGCCGACGGCCTGGCCCGCTTCGGCGAGGTGGCGGGCCTGCCGGTCTACACCCCGGGAACGAAGAGGTACGCGTTCGGCGCCGCTCCCGTGGGCGACGCCTTCCTGGCCTGGTCCAAATCCGCCCGCCCCTGGGTGGCCGCCGCGCCCGAGCCCCCGTCCCGGGTCCTGTCCCGCTGGTGGCAGCTTCCCCTCCTGACCCTGCTCCTCGCCGTGGGTCTGGCGCCGTGGCTGCTGCGCTCCGCCCTGCGCCGGCGGCGTTCCGCTTAGGATCGCCGACCGTCGGGCAGCTTGGGCCAGGTGGCGCTCGCGGAGTCTTGGGCGGGTCTGTGGATAACCTGTCGCCGCTGGGATATGGATAGCTATCCCCGGACCTCGAAAAACGTAGGGTCGACCCGCCCCGGCGGGCGGGGGTTCGGGTGGACCAACTCTTACATGATCAGCGCGCCCTGCGTGGGTCATTCTTCTCGCGCCGGATGCAGGCGGTTGTGGTCGCTCGCGCGGGTGGCCTTGAGCGGTTAGGACGATTTCAGCCGAAAAAAGCGTTCCGCCGCTAACGCCACATTAAGCCGGTTAGATTACGGAAGGCGAGAAGCCGGATCTTTCTCGGCTTTCGCTGCTCGGGCCGGTCCGAACCGGCGCTTCGAGCCCCGCCCATCGGTGCGGTACCCGAACAGGCAAACCCGTCGCAAGGCGGAGACGCAAAGCCAGGGGCCTCCACGAGGCAGCCCAGCCGCCGAAGGAGAACGAAAGACATGCGCTATCCCAAAGCCCATGCAGACTCGAGCGGCTCGGTTCCGTTCGCGCTGCGTGGCCCCAAGACCGTGCGGACGGCCCTCGCAGCCGTCACCGCGCTCGGCGTCGGCCTGGTGCCGGCGCTTATGTTCGTCTCGCCTGCCTCGGCTGCGACGAGCGACTTCACAATCACGCCCACCGCGGCGGCGGTGACTGAGGGCAGCCCGTTCAGCCTCAGCATCGCCAAGGACCCGAACATCACCACCGGCACCTATACGATTACCATCGGTGCGGACGCTACGCTGAACGCCCGCCAGGCCAACCTGACCAGCGACATCGGCGCGCTCTCGACCACGACTATCGACGCCTCGACCGCGGGCCCCTGGACCGTGACGCTGCCGACGACGCAGGACTCGGTTTACGAGTGGGACGAGACCTTCGTGGTCGAGGTGAAGGACAGCACGGTTGTACCTGCCGTCGCTTCCAACACGCAGGTCCTGACGATCAACAACGACGACGCCGCGCCGTCGTACAGCCTCTCGGCCTCGCCGAACCCGGTGACCGAGTCGGCCGGCGCCAAGACGATCGTCACGGCGTCCCTCAGCGCGATCTCGGGCCGCGATACCGAAATCACGCTCAACACGGCCAATGGCACCGCGACCTCGTCGAACGACTACACGGCGCTGAGTGCCTCGGCGGTGACCATCCTGGCCGGCAGCCCCAGCATCACCAAGGAAATCCCGATCGCCAACGACGGCGTGAAGGACCAGCTGGACACCGAGAACTTCGTGGTCAACGGCAGCGCGTCCGCGAACGTCGCGAACACCGGCGTGAACGCCACCAGCGCGACGGTCAGCATCGTCGACGCGCAGACCACGCCGAAGCTGACCCTTTCGGGCGGCGGTGCGCAGGCCGAGGGCCACAGCGCCTCGTTCACGGTCACGGCCAGTGTCGGCTCCGAACTGCCGATGTCGGTGAACTGGAACTCGGCTGACGTCACGCCGGCCACCGGCCGGGCCAAGGCCACGTCCGGTGACGATTTCACCTACCCGGCGAGCCGCACTGTCACCATCGCGACCGGTCAGACCACCGCCCCAATCAGCATCCCGCTGACCGCCGACGGGGTCAACGAGCTCGACGAGGACTACGCGATCGAATTGGCCAGCCCGGTCAACGCGGCCCTGGGCACGCCGTCCAAGGCGACCGGCACGATCACCGACACCAGCTCCGCACCGACCCTGACCATCGCGCCGAGCGCGGTGGCGGAGGGTGATTCGGGCAAGAAGTGGGCGACCTTCACCGCCACGCTGAGCAGCAAGTCGGGCAAGACGGTCACGGCTGAATGGGCCACGGCCGCCAGCGGCACCGGCTACGGCAAGGCCGTCGCCGGCAAGGACTACATGGCCAACAGCGGCCGGCTTGTCTTCGCCCCCGGCGCCACTACTCAGACCTTCGCCGTTGAGATCATCGGTGACAATGTCGACGAGGGCACCGGCGAAACCTTCAACATCACCACGGCTTCTCCGATCTCGGAGAACCCGGTGACGCTGAGCCCGTCCGGCCCGACCACGATCACCATCACGGACGACGACTCGGCCCCGAGCGTCTCCTTCGACGACGCGGTCGAGAAGGAGGGCAACGGCCCGAAGGCATGGCTGCTGCCGGTCAAGCTGAGCAATCCGAGCGACCACCCGCTGGTTGTCGGCATCGTCGACAACGGCACCGGCTCGGCCTCGGCCACCTACAGCGCGGCCACGCCAGGCAGCGGCGACTACAGCCTGCTGACCAGCACGGTCACGATCCAGCCGGAGATGATGAGCGGCCAGGCGGTCGTCCTGGTCAACGGTGACGAGATCTACGAGCCGGACGAGACCGTCTCGCTCAAGAGCAGCGTCACGGATGCTCCCAGCCTCGCGCTGATCTCGGGTGCGGCTGACGACCCGATCACCGTCACGCTGACTAACGATGACAAGGCGCCGGACCTGGAGATCAACTCCGCTAAGGGCAAGGAGGGCGAGACGGTCAACGTGACCGGCACGCTCACCGGCACCTCGCAGTCGCCGCTCAGCCTGTCGGTGAGCTTCGGCGGCGGTTCGATCAAGGGCAGCAAGGCCGCTGACGTCGGCGACTTCACCAACCCGGGCACCCAGGTGATCCCGATCCCGGCCGGCACCCCGTCCGGCGCGACCATTCCGGTCGCCAGCATCCCGCTGCTCGAGGACAAGCTCGACGAGCCCGACGAGACCATCGTCGGTACGGGCACCGGCCTCGGCGGTGTCGGCACGGTGACCGACGGCGTCATCGTCATCACGGGCTCCGCCGGTGGTGGCGAGGAGCCGGGTGGCGAGGAGCCGGGTGAGGCTCCGAAGCCCACGATCACCGCTCCGGCGTCGGTCAACGGCACGGGTCCCGTCTCGATCACCGGTACCGTCGCGGCCAACGCCACGGTCGAGCTGTGGGGCGCCCCGGTCGCCGGTGGCGAGCTGAAGTGGATCGCGAACAGCAAGGCCGGCACGACCGGCAGCTACTCGTTCTCGCGGTCGATCTCGCAGGGCATGCGGTTCGTCACGCAGTCCCAGGAGGTCAACTCCGACGAAAAGACGGTGTGGGTGAACCAGTGGGCTTCGCTCACGGCGAGCTCGCCCTCGCGGGGCCGCGTCACGGTCCTCGTCAAGACCAACCCGAACGCCTCCGGCCGTAAGGTCGTCGTTCAGCGCTGGACCGGTCCCAACACCTGGACCAACATCCTGGTGAGCAGGGCCAACGTGAACGGCGCCTACACCGCCACGACGTGGGCGCCCCGGGGCCTGGTCGCCCTGCGCGCCTGGGTCGAAGGCGACGCCGACATGGGCATCAACACTGGTTGGACGGGCATCGTCCGCCCGGTCATCAGGTAAGCACCAGTAGCAAGACGGGGGCGGCCATCGGCCGCCCCCGTTTCGTTGTGTGAACGCTCAGTCCACCTCGACCGCGGCCTGGGCGAACTGCGCCGAGTACAACCTCGCGTACGCGCCGCCGGCGGCGATCAGCTCGTCGTGGGTGCCCTGTTCGACGATCCGGCCCTCCTCCATCACCAGGATCATGTCGGCGTCGCGAATCGTCGACAGGCGGTGGGCGATCACGAACGAGGTCCGGCCCTCGCGCAGGGTGGCCATGGCGCGTTGGATCAGCACTTCCGTACGGGTGTCGACCGAGCTCGTCGCCTCGTCGAGGATCAGGATGCTGGGCTCGGCCAGGAACGCCCGGGCGATGGTGATCAGCTGTTTCTGGCCGGCGCTGACGTTCGAGCCCTCCTCGTCGATCACCGTGTCGTAGCCGTCCGGCAGCATCCGTACGAAGGGGTCGACGTGCGCGGCCTCGGCCGCCCGCACCACCGCTTCCATGTCGAACGAGTCGGCGCCGTACGCGATGTTCTCGGCGATCGTGCCGCCGAACAGCCACGTGTCCTGCAGCACCATGCCGATCTCCTCGCGCAGGAGCGCCCGGGGCATGGTCGCGATGTCGATGCCGTCGAGCAGGATCCGCCCCGAGTCCACGTCGTAGAACCGCATCAGCAGGTTCACCAGCGTGGTCTTGCCGGCGCCGGTCGGCCCGACGATCGCCACGGTCTGGCCCGGCGCGGCCTCGAGCGACAGGTGCTCGATGAGCGGCTTGTCGGGCACGTAGCGGAACGAGACGTCGTCGAACGCCACCCGCCCCCGCACGTCGGAGAGTCCGGCGGAGTCCGGATCGGGGGACTGTTCCGGGGCGTCGAGCAGGGCGAACACCCGCTCGGCGGACGCCACGCCGGACTGGATCAGGTTGGCCATCGAGGCGACCTGGGTCAGCGGCTGGCTGAACTGCCGCGAGTACGTGATGAACGCCTGCACCTCGCCCAGCGACAGCGAGCCGGACGCCACCCGCAGGCCGCCGACGACCGCCACCAGCACGTAGTTCAGGTTGCTGATGAACATCATGGCCGGCTGGATGAGGCCGCTGATGAACTGCGCCCGGAACGACGACGCGTACAGCTTGTCGTTGTGCTCGGCGAAGACCGCCGAGGCTTCGTCCTGCCGCCCGAAGACCTTGACCAGGGAATGCCCGGTGAACATCTCCTCGATGTGGCCGTTGAGCTTGCCCGTCGTCGCCCACTGGGCCACGAAGTTGGGCTGGGAGCGCTTGCCGACCGCCGTCGTCACGAAGAACGACACCGGCACCGTGATCAGCGCGATCAACGCCAGCAGGGGCGAGATCCAGAACATCGCGCCGAGCACGCCGATGATCGTCAGCAGGGCCGTGGTCAGCTGGGCGAACGTCTGCTGCAGGGTTTGCGCGATGTTGTCGGTGTCGTTGGTGGCCCGGCTCAGCACCTCGCCGCGGGGCTGCTGGTCGAAGTACGACAGCGGCAGCCGGGCCAGCTTGGCCTCGACCTGCTCGCGCAGGCGGTAGACGGCCGTCTGCACCACGGTCGCCGTGATGCGGCCCTGCAGCACACCGAACAGCCACGCGAAGACGTAGATCACCGCGACCCACATCAGCACCCGGGCCAGGCGGTCGAAGTCGATGCCCTGGCCGGGTGTGAAGTCGATCGCGCCGAGCAGGTCGGCCTGCGTGTTCTCACCGCCGGCGCGCAGCGCGGCGATCGCCTCGGCTTTGGTGACGTCGCCGTCGACCATGTTGCCGATGAAGCCGGCGAAGATGACGTCGGTGGCGCGGCCCAGCAGGTAGGGGCCGAGCACCGACAGGGCGACGCTGATCGCGCCGGCCACCATGACCACGACCACCAGCAGCCGCTGCGGTTTCAGCAGTCCCAGCAGGCGCTTGGTGGATCCCTTGAAGTCCTGGAGTTTCTCGGTCGGGGCGGGGCCGGCCATCATGCGTACGGCGGGAGGACCGCCCACGGGTGGGCCGGGCCGGCGGGCAGGGGCAGTCATACGGCGGCCTCCTCAGCGGTGAGCTGGGAGAGCACGATCTCCCGGTAGGTGGCGTTGGCGGACATGAGTTCGGCGTGGGTGCCGGTGCCGGCCACCCGGCCGTCGTCGAGGACGATGATCCGGTCGGCGTCGCGGATGGTGCTCACCCGCTGGGCGACGATGACCACGGTGGCGTCGGCGGTGTGCTCGGCGAGCGCCGACCGCAGGGCCGCGTCGGTGGCGTAGTCGAGCGCCGAGAACGAGTCGTCGAACAGGTAGATCTCGGGCCGGTTGACCAGGGCCCGCGCGATGGCCAGCCGTTGCCGCTGGCCACCCGACACGTTGGTGCCGCCCTGAGCGATCGGCGCCTCCAGGCCGCCCTCCATCTGTTCGACGAAGCCGCGGGCCTGGGCGATCTCGAGGGCCTCCCACAGCTGCTCGTCGGTCGCGTCCGGATTGCCGTACCGCAGATTGGAGGCGATCGTGCCGGAGAACAGGTAAGGCCGCTGGGGGACCAGGCCGACCAGCCGCGACAGCAGTGCCGGCTCGAGGTCGCGGACGTCGACGCCGTCGACCAGCACGGTGCCCGAGGTGGCGTCGAAGAGCCGCGGCACCAGGTTGAGCAGCGTGGTCTTGCCGCTGCCGGTGCTGCCGATGACCGCCGTGACCTCGCCCGGCCGGGCGGCCAGGCTGATCTCGCTGAGCACGGCCGTCTCGGCGCCGGGGTAGCTGAAGCCGACGTCGCGCAGGTCGAGCCGGCCGTGCTGGGGGACCTCGGTGACCGGGTCGGTGGCCGGCACCACGCTCGACTCGGTGCCCAGCACCTCCTCGATGCGCTCGGCGCAGACCTCGGCCCGCGGGATCATCACGAACATGAAGGTGGCCATCATGATCGACATGAGGATCTGCATGAGATAACTGAGGAACGCGGTCAGCGCGCCGATCTGCATCGCGCCGGAGTCGATGCGGTGGCCGCCGAACCAGAGCACGGCGACGCTGGACAGGTTCACGATCAGCATGACCGTCGGGAACATCAGCGCCATCAGCTTGCCGACCCGGAGCGACACGTCGGTCAGCGAGGCGTTGGCGTCCTGGTAGCGGGCCTGCTCACGGTCGTCGCGGACGAACGCGCGGATCACCCGGATGCCGGTGATCTGCTCGCGCATGACCCGGTTGACCCGGTCGATGCGGGTCTGCATCGTCCGGAACAGCGGACGCATCCGCACGATGATCGCGGCCACCGTGGCCACCAGCACCGGCACGATGACCAGGAGCAGCGACGACAGCGGCACGTCGAGCCGCAGGGCCAGCACGATGCCGCCGACGCACATGATCGGCGCCGAGACCATCAGCGTGAAGGTCATCAGCACCAGCATCTGGACCTGCTGGACGTCGTTGGTGGTGCGCGTGATCAGCGACGGGGCGCCGAACTGGCCCACCTCGCGGGCCGAGAACTTCTGCACCTGCCCGAAGATCGAGGCCCGCACGTCGCGTCCCACGGCCATCGCCGTACGGGCGCCGAAGTAGACCGCGACGACCTGGGCGGCGATGCTGGCCAGCGTGATCGCGAGCATCCACCCGCCGATCCGCATGACGTAACCGGTGTCGCCCTCGACCACGCCGTTGTCGATGATGTCGGCGAACAGCGTGGGCAGATAGAGCGTGGCCAGCGTCTGGAGGAACTGGAAGAGCACGACGAGCGTGATGTCCCGCCGGTACGGGCGTAAGTAGGTTCGGAGCAGTTGGATGAGCACTACTGGGTCCCCCGTCGGAGCAGTCCGTCGAGCAGCAGGGAGACCGTCTCCTCGCCGCTGAAGTTGTCCGGGTCGCCGAACGGCCCGTACGTGTTGGCGCCGCAGAACAGCAGCAGCAGTGAGGCCACCGCCGCCGGTGGGCGGCGCAGTTGGTCGGCGCCTTCCGTGATCACGTCGGTCAGGGCAGCCTGCAGAGACTGCCGGTTCGCGAGCATCTGCCCGGTGGCGTCGCCGGTGAGGAGCAGCTTCCGCGCCGCCGTCATGAGCTGGGCGTTTTCCGCGAATCGGGCGTGTATCAGCTCTGCCGCCCGGATCAGCCGCTCGCGCAGCGGCTGGGAGCGGTCGATCGCGGCCAGCGCGTCGAGCGTCAGCTGCGGGTCGAGCGCCTTGATCACCGAGCACACCACCAGCGACGTCTTCGTCTCGAAGACGCCGAAGATCGTGCCCTCGGCCACGCCGGCCGCCCGGGCGATCTGCCGGGTGCTGACGTCCAGCCCGTGCTCGTGCAGCAACGGGATGGTCGCGTCGATCAGGGCCGCGCGGCGCTCCTCGGGCGCGAGCGCGGGCACACGTCGTCGCTTGTTCTCCACGGCGACGACTGTACTGAGCGAGCACTCACTCATCCACTGACATTTGTCACGGGTCGGCCCGACGGCCGGAGGAAAGCTCAGGTTGCGGAACGGTTGACCGATCGAGGCGCTCGTGCAACCAGCCGAGATGGACGATCACACCGCCGAGTACTGGGCGCGTCAGCTTCGCATCGGCGCGGCCATCGCCGCGGTGGTCACGGCGATCGGCGGTGTCCGGATAGCCATCGGCTGGGAGGGCGCGCAACGCTGGTGGCTGCTCCCGGTGATGCTGGCCGTCGT
The DNA here is from genome assembly GCF_023717965.1 of Paractinoplanes hotanensis. NCBI lineage: Bacteria > Bacillati > Actinomycetota > Actinomycetes > Micromonosporales > Micromonosporaceae > Paractinoplanes > Paractinoplanes hotanensis. The sequence goes on from NZ_JAMQOL010000015.1 coordinate 265,015, forward strand.
GTCCCAGGTGGCCATCTTCCCGCTGCCGTGGGCCCGCCTGGTGCGCAGCGAGCGCACCCGGCGGTGGCTGGCGGGCTGGTGGCTCGCCGAGATGCCGGTGATGCTGCTGTTCGGCTGGGTCGATCCGGACGGCTGGATGCTCTACGTCCCCGCCGTCGTCCTGTTGCTGATCACGGCGGCCGCGTTGTGGTCACCCCGCTTCGTCATCGCCCTCGGCGTGATGTCGATCGGCGGGTACGCCCTGCTGCTCCCGGCGCGGGCCGGCGCCACCCTCGGCACCACGTTGGTGCTGCTCGCGATGATGGGCTGCATCGTCGGCCTGACCGCGCTCTACGCCAAGAGCCGTCGTTCGCTCGACAGCCGCCGCCACACAGCCGAACAGCGCGCCGAGACGCTGCTGGCCGCCTCGGCCGACGCGGTGATCGCCATCGGGGCCGACGGCCTGGTCGTGTACGCCACCGAGTCGATCACCCAGATGCTCGGGCTGCCGCGGCAGGCGCTGGTCGGCCGGCGCCTCAGCAGCCTGCTCCCGGAGGGCCGGGCGGAACGGGCCCGAGACTTCTTCAACAGCCTGATCGCGCTGCCGCTCGGGCAGAGCCTGCGCGCGGAGTCCCAGCTGCGCGGGGCCGACGGCGAATGGGTGTACGTCGATGTGCTGGCCACCAACTGGATCGACGACCCGGACATCGCTGCCGCCGTGGTGAGCCTGCGCGACATCGGCGCCCGCCGCGAGCTGGAGGAGAAGCTGCACCTCCAGGCGTTCACCGACTCGTTGACCGGCATGCCCAACCGGGCCCTGTTCCGGCAGCGGTTGGCCGAGGCCGTGGCCGCTGCCGACGACCTCCACCCGGTCACCGTGCTGCTGCTCGACCTCGACGACTTCAAGCTGGTCAACGACAACCTCGGGCACAGCGCCGGCGACGAGCTGCTGACCACGATCGCCGGCCGCCTGCGCCGGCACGTGCGCCCGGCCGACGTGCTCGCCCGTCTCGGCGGTGACGAGTTCGCCATCCTCATGCGCGACCTCGAGCCGGGCGACGCCGCCGCGCTGGCCGAACGGCTCGTCCGGACCATCCGCGAGCCGATCCGCCTGGGCAGCCGCGACATCGCCTGCTCGCTGAGCATCGGAATAGCGACCTCCGCGGCCGGCGAAAGCCAGGGTGACCATCTGCTCGGCAACGCCGACCTGGCGATGTACGCCGCCAAGCGGGCCGGTCGCAACGGCTACGCGATCTTCGACCCGACCATGACGATGTCGGTGCTCGAGGAGGCCCAGCTGCGTGTCGACCTCGAGCAGGCGCTGGAGCACGACGAGTTCGCCGTGCTCTACCAGCCCGTGGTCGACATGCAGACGCAGAGCGTCAGCTCGGTCGAGGCACTGGTGCGCTGGAACCACCCGCGCGACGGGCTGCTCAGCCCGTACCACTTCATCGCCGCCGCCGAGGCCAACGGCCTGATCGTGCCGCTCGGCCGGTGGGTGCTGCGGGAGGCCTGCGCCCAGCTCGCCCGCTGGCGCGCCGAGTCACCCGCGGCGGCCGGTCTCAAGGTCAACGTCAACCTCTCAGCCCGTCAGTTCCAGTACGCCGGTCTGGTCGACGACGTCGCCGGAGCACTCCGCGACGCCGGTCTCGACGCCGCCTCGCTCACCCTCGAGATCACCGAGTCGATGCTGATGGAGGACATCGAGACCGCCAAGCGGACCCTGCACTCGCTGCGCGCGCTCGGCGTACGGCTGGCCATCGACGACTTCGGCACCGGCTACTCGTCGCTGAGCTACCTCAAGCAGCTCCCGGTCGACGTCATCAAGATCGACAAGACGTTCGTGGACGACGTCGACACCGACGCCGACGACGTGGCCCTGGTGGACGCGGTGGCCGGCCTCGGCCAGGCGCTGAAGATGCAGACCGTGGCCGAGGGCATCGAGACCGACGCCCAGTGGGCGACCCTGCGCCGCCTCGGCATCGACCACGGCCAGGGCTATCTGTTCGGCCGCCCGGCCGACCCGGAGCAGATCCGCGCGCTGCTCGACGGGGTGAGCACCGTCTCGGCTTGAACCGCTTACCCGCACCCAGCGTGTACCTGTTGGTAGGTGCAACTCTGCGGTTAGGAAACGTCGTGTCGGTCAACAAGCACGTGCGCCGGGTCGCCGGCGGGGTGGTCACCACCCTCGCCGCCCTGTTCGTCTTCCTCGCGCTGGTGCTCCCGGACCAGATCACCCGGCTCGCACCGGGCAACTTCTGGCTCACCGCCCTGGTCCGGGTGCCCATCGAGGCGCTGCTCGTGATGGCGCTGCTGCTGGCGCTGCCGGCCCGGGCCCGGCGCATCACGGCGACCGCGCTGGGCGTGGGCCTCGGGGTGCTGACGGTTCTGAAGGTCATCGACATCGGCTTCTACGCCGTGCTGGCCCGCCCGTTCGACCCGGTGCTCGACTGGGTGCTGTTCAAGGACGGCTTCAACTTCCTCACCGACTCGGTCGGCCGGGGTGGCGCGCTGCTAGCCGCGGCAGGCGCCGTGCTGCTGGCCGCGGTCACGCTGGTCGCGATGACGTTCTCGGTCCGCCGGCTGAGCCGGGTCATCGCCGCCCACCCCTGGCCCGTACGCGGAACGGTGGTCACCCTCTCGGCCGCCTGGGTCACCCTGGCCGTGATGAGCTTCCAGCTCGTCGGCGGCATCCCGGTGGCCAGCCAGAGCGCCGCCGAGCTGGCCCGCGACACCGTGCTCGCCGTGCCCCAGGACATCCAGGACCGCAAGGACTTCGTACGCGAGGTGCAGGACGACGCGTTCAAGACCCTGCCCGACGACCAGCTGCTGAGCGCCCTCCGGGGCAAGGACGTGATCATCGGCTTCGTCGAGAGCTACGGCCGCGACGCCGTCGAGAACCCCGAGTTCAACCAGCCGGTGGTCGACCAGCTGCGCTCCGGGCAGGCCAAGCTCGCGGCCAAGGGCTTCCAGGCGCAGAGCGGCTACCTCACGTCGCCCACGTTCGGCGGCGGCAGCTGGCTGGCCCACTCGACGTTCCTGTCCGGCCTGTGGATCGACAACCAGAACCGGTACCGCAGCCTCGTCGCGACCGACCGCATGACGCTGACCTCCGCCTTCAAGCGGGCCGGCTTCCGCACCGTCGGGTTCCAGCCGGGCGTCACGTTCGCCTGGCCCGAGGGGCAGTTCTACGGCTACCAGCAGATCTACGATTCGCACACGCTGGGCTACCACGGCCCGGCGCTGAGCTGGTCGACCATGCCCGACCAGTTCGTGATGAAGCAGGTGCACGAGTACGAGTTCGGCAAGGCGAAGCGCCCGCCGCTGCTGGCCGAGGTGACACTGACCTCGAGCCACACCCCGTGGACCCCGGTGCCGCCGATGCTCCCGTGGGACAAGATCGGCGATGGCCGGGTATACGGCCCGTTGATCGAGGGCGCCCCCAACGCGCAACAGCTCTTCTCGGACGGCAAGAAGGTCAAGCAGGCGTACGCCGGGTCGATCGCCTACTCCGTCGACAGCCTGGTCTCGTACGTCGAGAACTACGGCGACGACAACCTGGTGCTCCTGCTGCTGGGCGACCACCAGCCGGCCTCGGTCGTGGTGGGCACCAACTCGACCAAGGACGTGCCCATCTCGGTCGTCGCCAAGGACCCCAAGGTGCTCGATCGGATCAAGAGCTGGGGCTGGACCGACGGCCTGACCCCGGCCCCCGACGCCCCGCTGTGGCCGATGAACGAGTTCCGCGACAGGTTCCTCACCGCCTACAGCCCGCAAGGGGAGCCTCACTGAACGCAGAGTGACGTAGATCGCTATCACATGATCGACAGCGGTCTACCCGTGCGTAACTCCATTCCGTGACCAACTTCCGTCAAGATACGTTCCTGGTGGCCGCGAGGGGGCGTCCACCAAGGACGAACGGGAGTTCTCGTGGAGGAGCGTCAGCGCCCGTCCCGCGCCGACAGTCTCAGGCTGACCCACCTGCCGGAGGTGCGGTCGCGCAACCGCCCGGCCGCGCCGCCGCCGGCACCCGCGCCGCCGCCGCCACCGGCCCGCCGCAGGTCCCGAAAGAGCTGGTGGTTGGTGTCGGGCCTGGCGATCGCGGTGGCCGTGGCGGCCGGCCTGGTGGTCGCCTACCGAGCCACGACGGACGCGACGATCCCCGACCGCGGCGTGCCCCCGGTGGCGATCCCGACGGAAACAGTGGCCGGCTCCGACCCGGCGCCGGCCTACTCCGCCGCCCCGCGGTCGGCGGTGGCGGCCCCGGCCAGTCGAGTACCGTCATCATCACCGTCGGTCACCACCAAGCTGGCCCCGCCCAAGGTCACCGCCCGTGCGAACCCGTCCCGGGCCAACCTCGCGCTGACCAGCACGGTCACAGCGAGCAGCGCCGAGGGTGGCGCCTGGCAGGCCGGCAACGCCACTGACGGCGACCCGGCCACCCGCTGGTCGAGCGGCTTCGCCGAACCCCAATGGCTGAGGGCCGACCTGGGTTCGCGCCGCGTCGTCAACGAGGTCACCCTGGTCTGGGAGCACGCGCACGCCGTCGCCTACCGCATCGACGTGTCCCCGAACGGCACACAGTGGCGCACGGTCTGGTCGACAACCGCCGGGAAGGGCGGCACGGTCCGCATCGACACCGACGGCGTGGCCGCGCGCTACGTGCGCATGTACGGCACGAAGCGCTCGAACCAGTACGGCTTCTCCCTGTTCGAGATGGAGATCCGTTAGGTCGGCCCGAGGCGAGCCCGTAGGAACTCGTACGCCCGCTCGCGCATCGCGGCCGTGAAGACGTGCCCGGCCTCGTACAACGCCAGCTCGACGCGATTGCCGAGCGCGCGCTGAAGCTCCTCGGCCCCGCGACTCCACTTGTCCTCGGTGCCGGCCGAAATCAGCAGAGCGGTCCGGTCGTCGTACCCGGCGATGACGTCCTCCAGGTCGTGCTCGGCGGCGAATCCGGGCAGCACGAACTCGGCCTGGACGCCGGTGTCGTGGGAGTAGGAGTGACGAAACGGAATGCACCCGCAGTTCGAGACCGAGGCGATTATCCGCGGGTCGTGAGCCGGCGCCCACAGGGCCATCCGGCCACCGTACGAATGGCCGAGAAACCCGATCCGGCTCGGGTCGACGTCGGGCCGCGACGTCACGTAGTCCAGCGCGGTGGAGATGTCGTGCAGGCAGGAAGCCAGGAGTGTCCGCCCACGGACCAGGCGGGTGGACAGCTCGAACCAGGAGACGTTGGACGCGCCGTCCGGGCTCCAGTTGCGTTCCTCGAACCCGATCGCGTCCGGCGCGATGGTGACGAAGCCACGGTCGGCGAGCTCAGCCGCGTACGCCTGATCCGGATCCCCGGCCAGCCCCACGACTTCGCTCTTGCCGAGATCGAAGCGCGAGGCGTGCTGGTGGTGGCAGAACACCGCAGGGGCCGGCCGGTCGAGGCCGTGGGGAACGCAGACGTACGCCGAGACGCGCTCCTGCGGGCCGACGGCGTAGCTGACCTTCTCGCGCGTGTAACGGCCGCAGTCGATCCGCTCGAGGCACGTTCCGTCGAGGTCGACCTTCGCCGGCGGCGGACCGAGAAACGCCTCAATCGTCACGGGACGATTGTCCGCTGATCCGTCCTGTGGACAACCCGGTGCCGCCCGCTGTGGACAACGCGCCCTCTGTTTGCGCCCCTCGGCGTAGTCTGCCGCCCGGTGCCCTTGGGTGGGCGGGGGAGGCGGTGGCACTCCGCAAGATCAGAACGAGGCGCTCCCCACGGGCCGGGAGACCCGCGGGGAGCGCCTTGACGATCGACTCGGGACCTAGTCGATCGTCGGGGGGAGGTTTCGGGCGGCCTTCAGGGCGGCGGCCTCGTTGGCGTACGGGTTGTAGCTGTAGGTGCGGTCGAGGGCGCCGGGAACCTTGAAGTAGGCGGCGGCCAGCTTGGCCGGGTCGGTGGCGATCTCGCCGCGGGCGGGGGTGTCGTTGCCGTCGTCCCAGCCCCACGGGGCGTTGGCCGAGTTCGTGCCGCACGAGTACGTGCCGGTGCCGCAGCCGCCGGTGGTGTCACCGGCGAACGTGCCCAGGTTGGCGAACAGGTTGGTGTTGTTGCGCTGCGCCCACAGGCCGCCGCTCGCGAAGATGTCGATCAGCTCGTAGCGCACGTCGCGGTCGTCGGGGCCGTTGGGCGACTCCGCAACCGTTGCCGAGGGGTAGTAGACGATGCCGTCGCCGTTGATGTCGTACTGCGGCCACGCCTTGAGGCCGTGGCCGCCCCGCTCCTGCGCGGTCACCGGGTGCTGGAAACCGTCGTGCGGCGACGACTTGAACTGCAACGTGCCGTCGATCGTCTCGCCGCCGTTCGTCCAGTCGCTGCCGCTCGGGGCGTACGAGAAGAAGTCGCTGTGCGCGACCGTGACCGCGGCCTTCAGCTTGCCGTACTCGGAACCGTCCTTCTCGACGATCTCGAGCACGCCCTCGCCGTCGTTCTCGTGCTCGGTCTCGAAGAACGGGTGGTCGATCCAGTCGCGCGGGTGGAAGAAGAAGTACGCGAGGTAGTAGTGGCTGCCGGTCTCGAGCACCGAGTAGTACACCGCGGCGGCAGTGTTCTTCCCGGTGTTGTCCCAGTTGTCGCGGCCGTTCAGATTGCCGTCGAAGTCGTACCGGGTAATGAAGTCGCTCTTGCCGCCCAGGGCGTGGCTGCCGGTGGCGTCCACGTCCTGGTAGTGGATCGGCGCCCAGCGCAGCGCCAGTTCGGCCCGGCTGGGTGCGGCCTGTGCCGGCGCCGCCATCCCGGCGGCGACCACCGCGCCCGCCACGCCGGACGCGATCACGCGACGAATCCCCATGACCCTACCTCCCATAGATCGATGAGCGTAAATCTAAAGGCGGCGGGTGGACGAGAGGAGAAGAGAAAATTTCCGGTACGCGGCGGCTACGATGGCCCGGTGTTCAAGGTCGATCTGGGTGAGGGCGCCGAGCTCCGCCCGCTGGAGCCGTGGCAGGCAGAGGAATTTCTCGCTCACATGAACAGGGCGCGGGCAACCGTCGATCCCTGGATCCCCTGGGCGAGCCGCAGCACCGATCTGCAGACGGCGAGAGAAACCCTTCAGCGGTACGCCGATCTGCAGGCCCGCGGCGAGGGCCGGATTCTCGGCATCTGGCTGGCGGACGTGCTCGTCGGCGGGACGATGGCGTTCAACCTCGACCCGCAGGCCGGTGTCTGCGAGATCGGCTGCTGGCTGGAACCGGCCGGCACCGGCCGCGGGCTGATCACCCAAGCCTCCACACACCTCATCGACTGGCTGATCACCGAGCGCGGCGTCCACCGGGTCGAGTGGCACTGCCGCCCCGACAACGTGGCCAGCTCGAACGTGGCCCGCCGCCTCGGCATGACCCACGAGGGCACGCTGCGCGCCAACTTCCCGTGGCAGGGCGTCCGCCACGACAGCGAGATCTGGGCCGTCCTGGCCCCCGAATGGTCCGGCCGGAAAGAACCGGAGTGACCGGGCCGGACGGTGCCGGTGTCACGCGGCCCGCAGGCGCCGGAGTGGCCCGGCCGGACGTTGCCTGTGTGGTGCGGCCGGAAGGCGCTGGAGTGGCCGGGCCGCAAAGGCCCAGTGTGACCCGACCGGAAGGCGCTGGAGTGGCCGGGCCGCAAGGGCCCGGGGTGACCCGGCCGGACGTTGCCGGTGTCGCGCGGCCGGAGGGCGCCGGAGCGACCCGGCCGCCGAAGCCCGGTGTGGCCCGGCCGCAAAAGCCCTTTGTGGCCCGGCCGGAGGGGTGCCGGAGTAAGCGGGCCGGAAGAGCCGGGAAAGTCCGGTCTACGGCATGATCGTGCTGCCCGAGCCCACCCTGACCCATCGCACTGAGGGTGGCCGCGACGAGCCGATGCTGGTCTGGCGGTTGCCTGAGCCAGTGCTGGCGATCTCGTCGGCCGTGCTGGGCGGCGGCATCGGTCCCTGCGGCTGGGTGGTCAATGCCACCGTGCCCATGTCGTACGACCGGGACGATCCGGCCGACCACCTGACCGGCATCGCGGCCGGTCTCGGTCTCAGCGGCCCCGGCGTCGGCCTGCTCACCGGGGTCAACGTGGCCGAGGTCGTCGCGACCGGGGACGGCGGTGTGCAGCTGTGGGCGACGGTCGGGCTGGGCGTGCCGATCCGAGCCGCCGCCCCGACGGTGGAGGCCGTGCCGCACGTCGGCACGATCAACGTCGTCGCCTGGGTGCCCGTCCGGCTCAGCGCGGGCGCGCTGGTCAACGCCGTCGCCACGATCACCGAGGCCAAGGCGCAGGCGATCCGCGACCTCGGCTGGGACGCGACCGGCACGCCGACCGATGCGGTCTGCGTTCTCTGCCCCGCCGAGACGCGCGCCGAGACCCGCGCCGAAACGCGCGCCGAGACCCGCGCCGAAACGCGCGCCGAGACCCGCGCCGAAACGCGCGCCGAAACGCGCGCCCAGACGCGCGCCGAAACGCGCGCCCAGACGCGCGCCGAAACGCGCGCCGGATCGCCTGCCGAAAAGCATGCCGGATCGCCCGGCGAAGCATTCGACGTGCGGCGCGGTGAGGTGTCCAGGGGAACGCGCGTTGGGTCGTCCGGCACCGAGCCCGGCGCGGCTACCGGTGTGGGAGCGATCGCTGCTTACGGTGGGCCGCGGTCGACCTGGGGGGCGCGGCTCGCCCGGGCGGCCTACCAGGCCGTGCTCAGTGGTAGGTGAGCTCGCCGGCCTCGATGGCGGCCGAAATCGTGTTCTCGGGCGGGGCCAGCGGGCACAGCCAGGCGTCGTCGTACGCGCATGACGGGTTGTAGAGATAGTTGAAATCGAGCCGGACCCTCGTACCGGAAAGGGTTTGCAGGCCCCGGCCGTGGGTGCCCTTGACCGTGTCGGTGAGGTAGCGCCCGCCGCCGTAGGCGCCCTTGCCGCAGGTGGCGTCGCGCACCGGCAGGAAGAGCCCGCCCCCGTAGGCGGCTATCCACCACAGCGACAGCTCGCCGAACGGCGACTCGATGACGCCGACCCGGTTGTAGTGCACGACACCGTCGGGGCCGCCGGTGTCGATGTCGATCGAGCCGGACGCCGGGCGCACCTCGGCCTCGACGATCGCGTCGTCGTTGCGGGGGAGGTAGTGCAGGCCGGTGAAGGACGCCCGCTCGTCCTCGGGGATCGCCGACTGCGGGTGGGCGCCGAACAGTTTGTCGCGTTCGGCGCGGAACTCCTCGAGGCTCGTGTCGGCCAGATACATCCGCGCGACGGCGGCGCGGTAGTCGGTCAGCTCGAGTGCCTGCATGCCTTTGAATCTAGGCGGAGCCGGGGCCGCGCGGCGGGTGATGAATGCCTCAGCCGGCCAGGATCGACCAGCCGTGCGGCGGGACGGTGGCGGGCGAGCGGTTGTCGTCGTGCGATTCGACCACCCGCAGCCCGGCGGTGTCGATCGGGAAGTCGTAGGGTTCGTCGCCGACGTTGAGCAGCGTGATCAGCCGGTCGGCGCCGTCGGTCGAGACGAGGGCGGCCGCCGTGTTGGTCAGGTGCTCGGCTGTCGTGCGGGCCCGGACCAGCCAGGCGTGCCGCCGCCGCAGGCCGATCAACCGCTTGTGCAGGTCGAAGACCGGCCAGCCGTACGGGGCCAGGCCGTCGCGCGACTCGGGGAAGGCCGGCCGCACCGCGTCGTCGCCGCCCTCGCGGTCCTCCTTGACGCCGCGGAAGCCCTGCTCGTCGCCGTAGTACACGCTCGGCACGCCGCCGACGGTGAACAGCACGGCCAGCGCGTGGCCGAGGTGCCGCTCGTCGGTGAGCTTGCTCGCAATGCGGGTCACGTCGTGGTTGCCGACGAAGGTGAGCGGCTGCCCCGCCTCCAGCACCTCGTTGTTGCGCTTGAGCGCCCACGCCAGCTCGTAGAAGTTGCCGTCGTTGAGGCTGCTCCAGATGGCCTTCCACAACTCGTACTGGGTGATCGAGTCGAGCCCGCTGTCGCGCAGGAACGTCACGTAGTCGCCCTGGATGATCTCGCCGGTGAACCAGGCCTCGGGCCGGTTCTGCCGCACCCGGCCGACGGCCGCCTTCCAGAAGGCGGGCGGCACCCCGTAGGCGACGTCGAGCCGCCAGGCCGTGGCGCCCCGGTCGAGCCAGTGCTCCATCACCCGTACGACATGGTTCAGCACTTCGGGCTCGTCGTGGTTCAGCTCGATGAGCGCCCCGTGGCCCTCGAACACGGCCCGCTCACCCGTCGCGGTGTGCTTGAACCAGTGCTCGGGCGCCTGGAAGCTGCGCCCGACGTGGTTGAAGACCCCGTCCAGCATGACCTGGAGCCCCCGCTCGCGGCAGCCGGCGATCAGCGCGTCGAAGTCGGCGTCGTCCCCCAGCCGCGGGTCGAGCCGGAAGTGGTCGGTGGTGTCGTAGCCGTGCGACTCCGAGGCGAAGACCGGCCCGAGCTGAAGCCCGTTGGCGCCCAGCTCGACGGCGTAGTCGAGCCACCCGGTCAGCCGCCGGAACCCACCGCCGAACCCCAGGGGGTAGACGTGCCACCAGATCACATGGTCGACCCACTCGCGCATCCGACCACTATCCCCCTCGGGGGAAGTGGACCGAACCGTCGGGGTTGAGACGGCCGCCCCAGAACTCCACGCCGCCGTCCTCGTTCAGCGTGTGACCCCAGCCGAGGGGGATGACGGTCAGCAGCGACCGGGCCTCGATGCCGGTCAGCAGGTCGGTGGCGGCGGTGACGCGCCGGGCGATCTCGGGCAGCACGGCGACCCGGTGGCCCGCGGCATCGACGTACGAGGCGAATCCGCTCTCCGGCTCGAACCCGCTCCACCAGGCCTCGAGCACATCGAGAGCCACCCGGCGCGGCTCGCCGGGGCAGGCGGCGGCGATCTTCAGCAGTACGTCGGTCATCGCCACCGCGGCCGGGTAGACCGTGCCGCGATGATCGTTGCCGACCGCGAACCGCACCAGCGTCCCCGGATCGCTCCAGTCGGCCGGGTCGGGCCGGATGACGGCCCGCAGCGCGCTCAGGATCTGCCGCCGGTCGTAGTCGCCGGGTTCCGGCCAGGGGAACGCCGCCCAGTCCACGTCGTTGCCCCAGATCGGATCTCGCACCGCCGAAGGATACCGGTCGTCCGGCGGCGTACCGTCCAACCATGGACCCGGCGAGCCCTCGCACAATCTACGAGGATCTGCACCGTCACCCGGAGCTGTCCTTCCACGGTGGGGCGGTCGGCTGAGGTGGGGAGGCGGCCATGCGACGGGCGGTCGGTGTGACGGGCCAGATCATGCTGGGTGCGCTGCTGCTGTTCACCGGCGTCGCTCACCTGACCTTCGCCCGCGAGGAGTTCCGGGCGCAGGTGCCGTCGTGGGTGCCGGTCGACGAGAACCTCGTGGTGGTCGGGTCGGGAGTGGTCGAGCTGTGTCTCGCGGTGGCCCTGCTCGTCACCTGGCGGCAGCCCGCCCGCGGCGTCGTGGGCGCCGTCACGGCGGCCTTCTTCGTAGCGGTCCTGCCCGGCAACGTCGCCCAGTTCACCGAGCATCGGGACGGCTTCGGCCTCGACACCGACGCGGCCCGCGCGATCCGGCTGCTCTTTCAGCCGCTGCTCGTTCTGTGGGCACTCGCCGCGACCAGCGCCGTCCCCGCCCTGCGCTCGCTACGCCGGCGGCGACGCGCCTCGCTCCCACCCCAGCTACGAAACAGACCCTAGACTGGCGCGATGTCGGAATCGATGACCTGGCTCAACGAACCACCTCAGTGGACGGACGAGGACGGCCGGATCCGGGTGGTGACCGGGCTCGAGACGGACTTCTGGCGCCGCACGTTCTACGGGTACGTCACCGACAACGGGCACTTCTATCACCGGCCGGTGACCGGCGACTTCACGGCCGAGGTGGTGGTCGCGGCCGGTCATTCGGCCCTGTTCGACCAGGCGGGCCTGATGCTGCGGGCCGGCGACAGCACCTGGCTGAAGACCGGGCTCGAGGTCACGTCGGGCGCGGTGCAGCTCAGCACCGTACTCACCCGGGAATTCTCCGACCTGTCGGTGGTGCCGTTGCCGGATCATCGCGGCGAGCTGACGCTCCGGCTGACGCGCTTCGGGTCGGCGGTGTGTGTGCACCGGGGCGACGGGGACGGGGGCTGGCATCTGGTCCGGCTCGGCTACCTGGATCTGCCGGAGACGGTCGAGGTCGGGGTGATGTGCTGTTCGCCGCAGCGGGCGGGCCTCGAGGTCACCTTCCGGGATTTCCGGGTGGGCGAGCCGATCTCGCGGGACGGCCTCGAGTAGGTCAGGCCCGGTAGGCGCGGACCTCGGTCGCCTTCACCGTGGCCCAGAGTTCGCGGCCCGGTTCCAGTCCGAGGTGGACGGCGGCGGCCGGCGTCACGTCGGCCGCCACCGGCACGGGGCCGGTCAGCTCGACGCGCAGGGCGTCGCCGTGGCGCGAGACTGTGGTCACCGTGGCCGGCCACGTGTTGCGGGGGCTGCCGTCGGGGCGGGCCGGATACAGCGCCACCGCCGAGGGCGGGAAGGCCACGAAGACCTCGCCCGTCTGCTGCGTGGCGGTCACGAGTTCGAAGCCGCCGGGCAGCCGCACACCGAAGCCCGAAGCCTGGCCCCGATAGAGGTTCAGGCCGACCAGGCGGGCGACGTAGTCGGTGCGGGGCTGGGCCGTGATGGTGGCGGCGTCGCCGGTCTGCACCACGCGGCCGTCCTCGATGATGACCAGGCGGTCGGCCAGCATCAGGGCGTCCAGCGGGTCGTGGGTGACCAGGATTGTCGCGCCGGGGAAGGCGGTCAGGTGGCCGCGTAGCTGGGCCCGGGTGTCGAGGCGGGTGCGGGCGTCCAGCGCGGCCAGGGGCTCGTCGAGCAGCAGCATCCGGGGCTCGGCGGCCAGCGCCCGGGCCAGGGCCACCCGCTGGGCCTGCCCGCCCGAGAGCTGGCGGGGCTTCTTGCGTACGTGCTCGGCCAGGCCCACCCGGGCCAGCCAGCCCTGGGCCTGCTGCCGGGCCTCGGCGCGCGGCACGCCACGGCAGCGCGGCCCGAACGCGACGTTGTCGAGCGCGCTGAGGTGGGGAAAGAGCAGGTAGTCCTGGAAGACGACGCCGATGCGCCGCTGCTCGGGGGCGAGCTGGTCCAGACGTACGCCGTCCAGCACGATCCGACCGTCGTCGAGTGGCAGCAGGCCGGCCAGCGCCCGCAACGACGTGGTCTTGCCGGCGCCGTTGGGGCCCAGCAGCGCGACCACCTCGCCTGGGGCGGCGGTCAGTTCGACGTCGAGGGTGAAGCCGGCTCTTTTGATCTTGAGGGTGGCCGCGAGTGTCATGCCGCCACCCACTTGTCGCGCAGGGCGGCCAGGATCCCGACCGAGACGGCGAGCAGCACCAGGCTGAGCACGATGGCCGCGTCCACGTCCTGCTCCAGCGCCAGATAGACGGCGAGCGGCATGGTCTGCGTACGCCCGGGGAAGTTGCCCGCGAAGGTGATCGTCGCGCCGAACTCGCCGAGCGCGCGGGCCCAGCAGAGCACCGCCCCGGCCGCCACGCCGGGCGCGATCAGCGGCAGCGTCACGCGCCGGAAAGCCGTCCAGCGGGTGGCGCCGAGCGTCGCCGCGGCCTCCTCGTAGCGGGCGTCCGCGCCCCGCAGCGCTCCCTCCACGGCGATCACCAGGAACGGCATCGCCACGAAGGCCTCGGCCACGACCACCCCGGCCGTGGTGAACGGCAGGCTCACGCCGAACGTCTGGTCGAGCCATCCGCCGAGCAGCCCGCGCCGGCCGAAGACGAGCAGCAGCGCCACCCCGCCCACGACCGGCGGCAGCACCAGCGGCACGGTCACCAGCGCCCGCACCAGCCGCCGCCCCGGGAACTCGGCCCGGGCCAGCACCCAGGCCAGCGGTACGCCGAGAATCAGGCACACCACGGTGGCCAGGCTCGCGGTCAGCAGCGACAGGCGCAGCGCGGCCAGGATGCCGGGCTCGGTGAGGCGTTCCGGCAGCGTCGACCACGGCGCCCGGATCAGCAGCCCGGCCAGCGGCAGAATCAGGAACGTCAGGCCGATCGCGGCCGGAACGGCCAGCGCGAGCGGGATCCGGAACCTGTTCAGGGCTTTTGGAACCCTGCGTCGGTGAGGATCCTCAGCTCGGGTTCGGACCGCACGAAGGCGACGAACGCGGCGGCGGCCGACGGATTGGGCGCGTTCTTCAGCGTGACGATCGGGTAGTCGTTGATCGCGCCGGCCGACTCGGGGAACTCCACGCCGTCGACGTCGGCCGCGGCCGCCTCGGCGTCCGTGCGGTAGACCAGCGCCGCGTCGACCTCGCCCAGCTTCACCTTGGACAGCGCGGCCCGGACATCCTGCTCCAGCGTCACCGGCGTGATGTCGACGCCGGCCGCTTCGATCGCCGTCTTGGCCGCGGAACCGCACGGCACCTGCTCGGCGCAGAGCGCCACCTTGAGGTCGGGGTTCGTCAGGTCGGCCAGTGTCGCGATGCCCTTCGGATTGCCCTCGGCGGTCGCGATGACCAGCTGGTTCCGGACGAACACGGTGGGTTCGCCGTCGGCGTCACCCGCGTCGACAACCGTCTTCATGGTGGCCGGACTGGCCGCCGCGAACACGTCGGCCGGCGCGCCCGAGGTGATCTGCTGGGCCAGGCCCGAGCTTCCGCCGTACGAGATGACGATCTGGACGCTAGGGTTGCGCTCCTGGAAGTCCTCCTTGATCTTGTCGAACGCCTCGGTCAGCGACGCGGCCGCGAGGACCGTCAACGAGCCGGTCGCCCCGGGCTCGGCGCTGCCCCCGCCTTCCGCCGGCCGCCCGCCGTCGTTCGCGCCGCCGCACCCCGCCGTCGCGAGCACGGCGAGAATCGCCAGACCGGCCAGAACCCTCATCGGTCGTCCCCCCGCTCCACGACCACCGTGGTCGACTTGATGACGGCGACCGCCGTCGAACCGACCTCGAGCCCCAGTTCGTCGACTGCTTCGCGGCTCATCAGCGACACCACCCGGAACGGGCCGGCCTGCAGGTCGACCTGGGCCATCACCGAGTCGCGGACGATCGCCGTGACGATGCCCCGCAGCCGGTTGCGCGCCGACGAGCGCCCGGTGCCCGGGTCGGGCTCGTCGGCGATCGAGCGGGCGAACGCGGCCAGGCCGGCGCCCGCGATGTGCCGGTGGCCGTGATCGTCGCGGTCGGCCGCCAGCCGGCCGGCGTCGACCCAGCGCCGCACCGTGTCGACGCTGACGCCGAGCAGGTCGGCGGCCTCGCCGATCCGGTATGTCGTCACAAGGCCACCCTAGGGCCGCATCTGCGAGGGTAGGAACCCGATCAGGCTCGCAGATGCCGAACCGTTGCCGAGATCACACCGGCGGCGGCATGCTGGGGGGCGTGTCCCAGCGAGTCACCGAGGTCACGGCGTTCCTGGCCGAGATCCTCACGCCCCGCGCGCCGCTCACCGTCATCGTCGACGGCGGCGACCACGGCGCTGCCACCAGGTTCGCGGCGCGGCTGGCGGCGGCGTTCCCGCCCTCGGCCCGCGCCTGGAACGTCGACGCGGTGCTCGGCCTGACCGGCCCGTCCGGCGGCGTGCTCGATTCGGCGCTGAACGTGCTCGAGCCGGCCGCCGACCGCGTGATCGTCTATCTGCGCTCGGGGCCCCGCGGCCCGGCCGGCGTGGGCGAGCGCCGGGCCCAGGTGGTGATCGACAACAACGACCCCCAGTGGCCGGTGATCCGCGAGCTGCACCCGCGCCTGGCCGATCCCGACCGCTGGCACCTGACCGAGAGCCAGGCGTTCTTCGCCCCGCGGGCGGCGGGCTGGGACAAGAAGTTCGGTGACGACCTTCCCGCGTACGCCAGAGCCGTCGAGTCGGCCGGGCCGGCCCCCGGGGACATCGCCCTCGACGTCGGCTGCGGCACCGGGCGGGCCCTGCCTGCCCTGGCCGACGCGGTCGGCCCGGCCGGTCGCGTGATCGGCCTCGACTGCACGCCGGACATGCTGGCCGAGGCCCGGGCCCGGGGCCGCGACCGGTCGGCCGCCCTGATCCAGGCCGACGCCCGCCGGTTGCCGCTGCCCGACGCCCTGGCCGCCGTGGTCTTCGCGGCCGGCCTCGTCCACCACCTGCCCGACCCCGCCGCCGGCCTCGCCGAACTGGCCCGGGTGACCCGGCCCGGCGGCCGGCTCGTCCTCTTCCACCCGACCAGCCGGGCCGCCCTGGCCGCCCGGCACGGCCGCACGCTCACCGCGGCCGAACCCCTGAACTCCGCCAACCTGGCGCCGCTGCTCGCCGGCACGGGCTGGAGCCTGTCGCGCTACGAGGACGCCGAAGACAGCTTCCTCGCCGTCGCGGTCCGCCTGTGAGGCGGGCGACAGGGCATCGGCGGCTGATCGGGCAGTCCTCACCGCCGGCCTGACCTTCGACACCACCGCACACTGATCCCCGCGGCCCATGCCCCGAGGCGCCTGCGCTGAGTTCTCGCGACAGGACCACGAGGGCGACGGCGGCCTGATAACGTGCCCGCCGCACAGCCGGTCAGCGCGAAGGAACGTCCACCATGAATTGCCCGCGATGCGGAACCCGTCTGGACCATCCCGGTCAGGGCCATTCGTGCCGAACCGGCCCCGCCCCGACTGTCCGGCCGCCGGGCCGCTGGCAGTTCGCGCTCGTGGCGGTGCTGGTTCTGACCGCTGCCCTGGTCGTGCACTCGTTGTTGCGGGCGGCGCTCAAGGCTGACTTCGTCGTGGTGCCGGCCTGGTTCCCCGTCACGGTGCTGTCCTTCGCCGTACCGCTGGCTCTGTTCGTGTCGGTCCTGGTGTGGACCAACCTCACCAAGCGCATCGTCGAGAGCTACGGCGGCCTGGTCACGGTGGTCCGGAACTGGGCCATGACGTCGGGATGGCTCATCCTCGTTCTGTCCTACGTGCTACCGGCGAAGACCCCGACGGCCTTCCACCTGGGCCGCGCTGCCGGGGGTCTGCTGCTCATCGCCGGCCTGCTGATCAGCCGGGTGAAGCTCCAGCGCTGGCTGGCCGAACCGACCGTCCGCGCCGACCCGGCCCCGGCTGTCCGCGCCGACTCCGGCGTCAGTGCCCCCGGGTTGGGACAGCGGCCGCTGTTGCCGCCGGTCGAAACCCAGCCCCGGGACTGGGACGCCGCCGCCTGGGACCCCGAGATTCAGGCCGACATCGAGCGACGACGCCGGCGCACCGATCCCTCCCACTGAGCCTTGTGTGTCGGATCGGGGCCGGGCTGCTCGTGGAGTAGGTGAAGGACCGCCTGCTACGAGAGGAACTGACATGACCGCCACCTACACCTGGGACGTCTTCTCCACACTTGACGGCTACGGCTCCTACGCCGAGGGCGCCGACTGGGGTGGCTACTGGAGCAAGCAGGGCCCCGAATTGCTCGAGCACCGGGCCACCCTCTTCGACAGCGGGCCGCGGATGGTCTTCGGGGCCACTACGTTCCGCGAGAACGCTCAGATCATGACGTCGGGCATCGATCCGCACGCGCTGGACGAGTGGAACGTGCGGACGATGCGCGCGCCGGCGACCGTCATCTCGTCCACGTTGACGGACGCTCTCGGCTGGCCGGACGCGACCATCGTGAGCGGCGACGCCGTCGAGATCGTCACCCGGCTCAAGCAGGAGTCGAAGGTGCCGCTGCGCTCGCAGGCCAGCCTGTCACTGAACTGGGCCCTGATGGCCGCGGGTCTGGTCGACCGCCTTCAGGTGACGATTTTCCCCGTCATCTCCGGGCGCACCGGCACCAGTCCGATCCTCGCCGGCGCGGCCGACTTCGACCTCGAACTGCTCGAGAGCCGTACGTTCGACGGCCGTACCCAAGAACTCGTCTACCGCCCCACCCCGCGCTGACGGCTCAGAGCGACACGTTGAGCATCTCGAGGCCGGTGACCGGGCGGAAGCCGGCCGCGGCGTAGAGGGCCAGCGCCGACTCGTTGTCGTTCTCGGTCTGCAGCGAGACACGGCGGGCGCCGGCGGCGCGGGCGGCCTCGACGACGTGGGTCAGCAGGGCGCGGGCCACCCCGCGGCGCCGGGCCCGGGGCGGGACGTAGAGATCGCGGATCAGCCAGGCCTCGCCCAGTGTCAGCGAGGCCGGCATGACCGCGACCGTCACGAAGCCGTGGTCGGCGGCGGCAACCCGCAGGCGTCCGGACGTGACCTGGTCGGTCAGCCAGGCGTGGGTTCGCGCGATGTCCGGCGTCTGTCCGTAGTGGACCCGGTATTCGTCGAAGAGCACGGCCACGGGGGCGACGTCGGTCAGCCAGGCGACCCGCATCAGAGCTCTGCCAACTCGGCCTCGAGCAACGCGGTCACCAGCTTCTGCCGGTCGGCGTCGAGCGCGATTCCCCGGCTCGGGCCTTCGGCCAGCATGAGCACGTAGAGGTGGACGCGATACAGCGCCAGCCGGGTGCGCTCGGCGGCAGTGAACGGGCCGGCTCCGTAGCCCACCACGAACGGATGCGACTCGTCGATCCGCTGGAACAGGGCGGGCGACACGAAGTCGAGCAGGGGATCGCCGTACAGGTAACGCTCGCCGTCGACCAGGCCGCTCAGCGAGCCGTCCGGCGCGACCAGAACATTGCCGTCCCACAGGTCGAAGTGCAGCAACGCCGGCCGTTCGACCGTGGCCAGCACGGCGTGGTGCCGGGCGATCAGGCCGTCGAGCGGGGGCAGCGGCACCGCCCAGGCGTCGGCGTCGGCCCGCAGAGACTCGATCATCGCGTGGAAGGCAGCCGGCCAGTCGGAACCGGATGGGCGGCCGCCGGTGTAGCCGAACAGCGGCCCGCTGACCGTGTGCACCCGGGCAATGGCCGCGCCGAGCTGCTCGCGGGCCCGGGGCGAGTCGCCGTCGGTCAGCGGGCGGCCGGGCAGCAGCGACGAGATGATCCAGTTGTCGCTGCCGGCCAGCACCGCCGGCACGGGGGCCTTTCCGCGTACGAGGGAGAAGTACTCGGCCTCGGCCGGGATCAGCCCACATTCGTACGAGAGAAGGCGAGCCGACGCCGGCGGCCCCACCTTGACCACCACCTCGCGCCCGTCGGTGAGCGAAGCTCGCCACACCGCGGCGAATCCGCCGCCGCTCAGCTCCGAGGCCCCGGTCACGTCGGCGCCCAGGCCGTCCCGGACGATTCCGGCGATGTCATCCACGCCGACCAGCGGTTGAGTGGGACTGCGCATGACCCGAGACGGTAGCCGAAACGCTCGAGGCCGCGGCGGAAGCGGGGTGGCAGAAATTCTTGCGCGGGCCTAGAACAACTACAACACGTTCGAGGCGTTCTACGACTCCGCCTCGTCCAGCGGTGGCGTCTACCAGATGAAGAGCACGACCTGGTGGGATCGCGGTTGGGACTACTGTCTCAGCGTCAACGCAGATCGCTTCGTCACCTACGGCACGTGCAACAACAGGCCGAGGTCGTTCTGGGCGGTCAGCGCCGCGGCCTGACCAGATCCGCATCCGCCGCCGCCCTGGCAGTCAGATCGTGAGGGGTCGCAGTGACAGGGCCGCGGGGGAGTGTTCGGCGAACGTGCGGTAGTGGCGCAGGGCCAGGAACAGCCAGCCGAGGCTGAGAACGGCCAGCACGAGGTACGGGATCAGGGCGCCGAACGTGTCCCAGGCGGTGTGCAGGGCGACCGCGCCGGCGAAGGTGCCCAGGAAGGCGAATGCCCGCCGGGTGCTGGGCGCCGCGATCAGGGCCCACAGCGCGCCGGCGGTCAGGCCGGTCCACGCGGTGTGGCCGGCGGGGGCGGTCAGGCCGCGCAGGAACAGGGTCTGCTCGACGCTGCCGATGTTGCCGCCCGAGGCGAGCAGGGCCGTGAAGGCGTACCCCATGGTTTCGAGGGCGGCGAAGCCCAGGCCCGACGCGACGCCGATGACCAGGCCGTCGGAGGGCAGGCGGCGCTCGTGCCGCCGCATGATCGTGAGCAGCAGGATCAGCGGCACGATGAGCTTGGCCGATTCCTCGATCAGCGCGACCAGCACCATCGGCAGCACGCCGAGGTCGCGCAGCGTGTCGTACTCTCCGGTGCCGGCGACCACGATGCCGATGACGCCGCCGAAGAACGCGGAGATCACCAGGGCCGAGGTCGGCACCTGCCAGCGGCCGGTGCGGGCCTGGGCGAAGGTGAGGAAGGCGAGGGGGACGACGGTCGCGCCGAGCAGGATCAGGGCCGGCACGAAGTTGGGGTTCTGTGTGTGGACCAGGGTCCACAGCACGACGGCGTACAGGGCAAGACCGGTGACCAGGACGCCGAGCCAGGCCCACCGGCGGGAGGTGTGATCGCGCATGGCACGCAGCTACCCCGCCGGTGGGATCGACTCACGGTAATGCGACGCGCGTCGCTCAGTGTGCGACGGCCATCACGGGCTGGTCGCCCGCGTCGACCGGGAGCCGGCTGGGGCGTACGACGGTCCACAGCACCACGACCGCGCCGGCCATGCCGCCCGCGACCACGATCGCCATGGCCGTCGAGCTGTTGCCGAGCACGCCCACCAGCGGGGCGGCCAGCGCGCCGACGCCGAACTGCACCGCGCCGAGCAGGGCGGCAGCGGTTCCCGCGGCCTCGCCGTGCCGCGACAGGGCCAGCGCGGGCGCGTTCGGCATCGCCAGGCCGACGGTGGCCAGCACCAGCCACAGCGGCACGAGGATGCCGGCCAGGCCGCCGAAGCCGGTGGTCGCGGTGACGAGCAGCACGACGCCGAAGACGGCGCCGCTGATCAGGGCAGAGCTGAGGATCTGCGCCGGCGTCCAGCGACGGAGCAGGCGCACGTTGAGCTGGGTGGCGCCGATGAGCCCGACCGCGCCGCCGGCGAAGACGTACGCGAACTGCTGCTCGCTCATGCCGAACTCCTGCTGGAAGACGAAGGAGGAGCCGCTGACGTACGCGAAGAGGGCGGAGAACGCGAGCGCGGCGACCACGATCAGACCGACGTAGGTGCGGTCGGTGAAGAGCATGCCGTAGTCGCGCAGCGTGCCCGTCACCCCGCCGCTGCGGCGCCGGTCGGCCGGCAGCGTCTCGGGCAGGAACAGCGCGGTGGCGGCCAGGATCGCGACGGCCACCACGGTGAGCACCACGAACACGCCGCGCCAGGACGTCCAGTGCAGCACGGTGCCGCCGATGGTCGGGGCGAGGATCGGCGCCACACCGATGACCAGCATCAGCCGCGAGAGCAGCTTGGCCGCGGCGAATCCGCTGAACAGGTCGCGCACGATCGCCATCGCGACGACGGCGGCAGCCGCGGCGCCCAGGCCCTGCAGCACGCGCAGGGTGCCGAGGACGGCGAGGTTCGGGGCGATGACGCACAGCACGGAGGCCAGGACGTGCACGCCGACACCGGCCAGCAGCGGGGTGCGGCGCCCGATCGCGTCGGAGAGCGGGCCGATCAGCAGCTGTCCCAGCGCCAGGCCGAGGAGCGTGCCGGTGAGCGTGAGCTGCACCGCGGCCTCGGTGGTCTGCAGGTCGGTGGCGATCGTCGGCAGGGACGGAAGGTACATGTCGATGGTCAGCGGTCCGAGAGCGGACAGAAAACCGAGGACGAGGACGACACCTAAGCGGCGACCGGCAGGATCTTGGCGCATATTCGGGTTCAAGCCTCCCGCGGCCGAGTTTCTTCCGTCCGGTAATAGTGATCACAACCTCGCCGAATCGCGGTAATCGGCTTGACTCGCCGGGGCGCTGTGCTGCGGAAACGATCAGTGACCGGACCCACGTGTGGTTTCGGCCGGATTCTGTTGTCGTCGGCGACCGGGCGGACAAGGCTGAGTGCCGTACCTGCAGAGAAGGCAAGTGGAAGGCGACTCATGCCCCTGCGTTCCCCAGCACGGGCCTGGGCGGTCTGGGCCGTCGGCCTCGCCGCGTACATCGTCGCAGTGCTGCACCGCACGTCGCTCGGCGTGGCCGGTCTGGACGCGCAGCACCGCTTCGGCATCGGCGCCGGAGCGCTCGCCACGTTCGCCGTGCTCCAGCTTCTCGTGTACGCCGGTCTGCAGGTGCCGGTCGGGCTGTTGCTCGACCGCTTCGGGTCGCTGCGACTGGTGGTCAGCGGCGGTGTGCTGATGGCGACCGGTCAGGCGATCATGGCAACCACCGATCACGTCGGCGGCGCCGTGCTGGCCCGCATCCTGGTCGGAGCGGGCGACGCGATGACCTTCATCAGCGTGTTGCGGCTGGTGCCGCAGTGGTTCCCGGCCAAACGGGTGCCGGTGCTGACCCAGCTGACCGGCATCGTCGGCCAGGCCGGGCAGGTGCTCTCGGCGGTGCCGCTGGCGATCCTGCTGGCCGGTCCCGGCTGGAGCACCGCGTTCTTCGCGACCGCGGGGGCCGGGATCTTCGTCGCGGTCGCCGCGTTCGCCGCCCTGCACGACAGCCCGGCCAAGCGGATGGACAGCGGCGCGTCGATGACGATGCGCCAGCTCGGCGAGAGCCTGGGCAGCGCCTGGCGGCACCCGGGCACCCGGCTCGGGCTGTGGACGCACTTCACCACCCAGTTCATGGGCACGGTGTTCGCCCTCATGTGGGGCTTCCCGTTCCTCGTGGCCGGGCAGGGCCTGCCCCGCGAGACGGCGAGCGCCCTGCTGACCCTGTTCGTGCTGGTCGGCATGGCGGCCGGGCCGCTGATCGGGATCCTTGTGCAGCGGCACCCGCTGCGGCGCTCGTGGCTGGTGCTGGGGGTGGTCGGCGTGAACTCCGCCGGCTGGGCCCTGGTGCTGGCCTGGCCAGGGCACGCGCCGCTGCCGGTGCTGGTGCTGCTGATCGTGGCGCTGGGCCTGGGCGGGCCGGGCTCGATGATCGGGTTCGACTACGCGCGGACGTTCAACCCCCCGAGCCGCCTCGGCACGGCCACCGGCGTCGTCAACGTGGGTGGCTTCGTCGCCTCGCTATTGTCGATCGAATTGATCGGCCTGATTCTCGACGCGCGCACCGGCGGCGGCACGAACTATGACATCGCCGACTTCAAAGTGGCCATGTCGGTGCAATACATCTTCATCGTGATCGGGGTCGTCGGGATCCTGCGAACCCGCAGGCTGGCCCGGCGGCGCATGGCCGAGGAGGGCATCGTGATCCGCCCGCTTCGCGAGGTGTGGGCCGATCGGCGGGGTTTAGCAATCGGCCGTACGGAGAAGGCGAAGGCTTCCACGGGACAGAAGTAGACCGGCAGCAGTGATCCGGCCGGCCCGGCACCGGACGTCAGTAAGGGCAGAGGAGGACATGACTCAGCACGCACCGGACCGTCTATGGTCCGGCATCGACATCCCCAAGACCATCGCCGGAACACTCGCCGCGGTCTCCGCCGCGGTCGTGGGTTCCTTCCTCGGCGTCGCAGGAACGCTGATCGGCGCAGCCGTGGCCAGCCTCATCGGCTCGGTCGGCACCGAGCTCTACGTCCGCTTCATCAACCGCGGAAGCAAGAAGATCGTCTCGACCTTCGTGACCGCTCCGGCCGCCGTCGGCACCCCGACGGTCGTGGCCGCCGAGGATGAGCTGCCCTCCGAGGAGCCGGTCGTGGAGCACAAGCCGGCGCGCAAGGACGTGCGCTGGGGACGGATCGCCGTCATGGCCGGCGCCTTGTTCGTGCTGGCGATGGGCTCGCTCACGGCGTTCGAGCTGCTCACCGGGAAGAGCGTTCCGGCCGCGGTCGGGCACACGACCAGTTCGACCACGACGATCGGGTCCGCCTTCAGCGGCGACAACGGCACCGACGAGAAGCCCGCGACGACGCCGTCGGAGTCGGCCTCCCCGGATTCCAGCGAGGCGCCCGCGGACGGTCAGCCGACCGGCACGCCGACCGCCGAGCCCACCGAGACGCCGGCGACGCCTCCGACCGGGACGACCGAGCCGGCCGACCCCCAGCAGACCGGTGGCACGGATCCGGGCACCGAGCCCACGGATCAGCCCACCGACGGGGAGACTCAGCCGGACGGCACAACGCAGGACGGCACGACGCAGGACGGCACGACCCAGGACGGCACGAACCAGCAGAGCGGAGAGTGACGATGGACGCCAAGGGCGTGCTGACCGAGGCCTTCGGGCGTCTTCCCGACCTGGTGGAGACGGCTGTGCGGGGGCTCACCCCCGAACAGCTGCGATGGCAGCCGGCCGCGGGCGCCAACTCGATCGGCTGGCTGGTCTGGCACCTGACCCGGGTGCAGGACGACCACGTCGCCGAGGTGATGGGGACCGAGCAGGTCTACGCCACCGGCGACTGGGCGGCCCGCTTCGGGCTCAAGGACCCGTCCGACACCGGCTACGGCCACGACGCGTCCCAGATCACGGCGGTCGCGCCGGAAAGCGCGCAGACGCTGCTCGACTACTACCGGGCGGTGCACGACCGCACCGTCGGCTACCTGGCCGGTCTCACCGAGGCCGACCTCGACCGGGTGGTCGACGACAACTGGGATCCGCCCGTCACCCTCGGGGTGCGGCTGATCAGCGTCTACGACGACGACGCCCAGCACGCGGGCCAGGCCGCGTACGTACGCGGGCTGCTGTAGACGAGAAAGCGGGCGGGGACATTCCCGCCCGCTTCTTGCGTCAGGCCGACGACGGCTCGGTCAGCGGCAGCCGTACGAGGAACCGGGTGTCACCCGGCTTGGACTCGAGCCGGATGTCGCCGCCGTGCCCGTTCACGATGATCCGGTACGAGATGTCGAGGCCCAGCCCCGTGCCCTCGCCCACCGGCTTGGTCGTGAAGAACGGCTCGAACACGCGCTTCTTCAGATCCTCGGGCACGCCCGGCCCGGAGTCGCCGATCGAGACCACCAGGTGGTCGTCCTCGCGATAGGTCTTGATCGTCAGCGTGCCGGCACCGGCCATGGCCTGCACCGCGTTGTCGATCAGGTTCGTCCACACCTGGTTGAGCTCGGCCGGGTGGGCCGGCGCCTGCGGCAGCGAGCGGTCGTAGTCCTTCACGACCGTGACCCCGTTGCCGATCTTGTGGGTGAGCATCACCAGCGTGCTGTCGAGGCCGCTGTGCACGTCGATCCACTGGTGGGCCGCGCGGTCCATCTGCGAATACTGCTTCGCCGCCGACACCAGCGACGACACCCGGCTCGTCGCGTCCTCGATGTCGGTCATCAGCTGCTCGGTCTCGAGCGCGTAGCCGATCCAGTGGATGGCCTGGTCGAGCAGCTCGCGCGTGCCGACCCGCTCCTCGATCAGGGTGAGGCACTCGATGTCGATGCCGCCCTGGGCGAAGACGGGCGCCAGGTCCCAGCCACTCGTGACGCTGCGCTCGTCCATCCAGTCGCCGAGCTCGTCCTCGCGGTCGGAGGTCTCCATCGCGGTCAGCGGCTTCGCCTTGGCCGCGCGCTCGATGACGTCCTCCTGCAGCTCGACCAGGGCGACCAGGCGCTCCGGGTCGACCTTGCCGGCGGCCAGCATGGCGAGCTTGTGCCGCATGCCGGCGACCCGCTGGCGCAGCGCGCTGGTGGCCCGCCCGGCGGCCGCGGCCGGGTTGTTGAGCTCGTGCATCAGGCCGGCCGAGAGCGCGCCGAGCGCGGTCAGGCGCTGGCGCTCGCTGACCGCGGCCTGGGTGCTGCGCATGCCCAGGGTGAGGCCCTCGAGCAGGTGGATCGCCATCGGGAACCACTCGCGCATCATGTGCCCGAAGTCGGCCGCGCTCATCACGAAGAAGTCGGCGTCGTCGAGCGCGCGCATGCTCGCCATGTACCGGCGCTCGAGGCCGTCGTCGCGCAGGTAGGACTGGGTGGCGCCCATGTAGACGCCGCGCTGCTCGGTGCGGGTCGTCTCGACCTCGTCCTGGCCGATCTTGCGGGTGAGCGCGATCGTACCGCTGAGCAGCACGAAGAACTGGTCGGCGGGGTCGCCCTCGCGGATCACGACGCCACCGGCGGGCATGTGCATGGTGCAGCCGTGCTGCGAGATCCAGGCCAGCTGGTCGTCGGTGAGCTTCTCGAACAGGAACAGGGTGCGCAGTTCGGCGGGCGTGAGCGCTCCCGGATCGCAGGGAACGAGCCGGACCTCGTCGGTGGTGTCAGCCATGGCTTACTGAGCCTCCAGATAGCGGTGGACCAGCGTGACGGCCATCGCGCCCTCGCCGACCGCCGAGGCCACTCGTTTGACCGAGTTGGCCCGGACGTCGCCGGCGGCGAAGATGCCGGGAACACTGCACTCCAGGTAGAACGGATCCCGCTCCCGATCCCATCCCTTCGGACGGGTGCCATTTGAAAGAAGATCGGGGCCGGTGTAGACGAAGCCCTTCTCGTCGCGGGCGACCGCCTGGCCCAGCCAGTCGGTGCGGGGCTCGGCGCCGATGAAGACGAA
Source organism: Paractinoplanes hotanensis (assembly GCF_023717965.1). Lineage (NCBI taxonomy): Bacteria > Bacillati > Actinomycetota > Actinomycetes > Micromonosporales > Micromonosporaceae > Paractinoplanes > Paractinoplanes hotanensis. The sequence continues at coordinate 291,264 of NZ_JAMQOL010000015.1, forward strand.
GAGGTAACCGCACTCGACGGTGGTGCTCACGCCCTCTTTGCTGTCGCAGATCGTGATGGCCTGCAGGTGGCCGTCGCCCTGGGCGCCGAGCACCTCGCAGCGGGTCCGCACCCGGATGTTTTCGATCTTGTTGAGCTGCTGGATCAGGTAGTACGACATCGACGCCTCGAGCGAATCGCCCCGCACGAGCAGAGTGACCGTTTTGGCGTACCGGGAGAAGAACAGCGCCGCCTGGCCCGCCGAGTTGGCGCCGCCGACGATGTAGACGTCGGTGCCGGCGCAGGAGGGCCCCTCGGTCGAGGCCGAGCCGTAGTAGACGCCCGAACCGGTCAGCTCGGCCACGCCGTCGGCGATCAGCGGCCGGTACGAGACGCCGGTGGCCAGCACGATCGAGTGGGCCGAGATCTCGCCGCCGTCGGCGAACGTCAGGGTGCGGGCCGAGCCGTCCTGCCGCAGACCGGTGACGTCGCGTGTGGTCAGCACCTCGGCCGCGAACTTGCCGGCCTGCCGGCGGGCCCGGTCGGTCAGCTGGGCGCCGGAGATGCCGTCGGGGAATCCCAGGTAGTTCTCGATGCGCGAGCTCTGCCCGGCCTGGCCGCCGACCGCGCGCCGCTCGACCAGCAGCGTCCGGAGGCCCTCGGAGGCGCCGTAGACGGCCGCGCCCAGCCCGGCCGGTCCGCCGCCCACGATGATCAGGTCGTAGAAGTCGCGGCCGGGCGCGGTCGAGAGGCCGACCGCCTCGGCCACCTCGGTGGTGGTGGGCTGGGCCATGGCGCGTCCGTCGGCTGTCACCACCAGCGGGATCGACTCGGGGCCGACGCTCGCGGCCTCGAGCAGGCGGCGGCCCTCGGGCTCGTCGGCGCCGAGCCACTTGTAGGGCACCAGGTTGCGGGCGAGGAAGTCGCGGATCTCGTACGACGGCTCGCTCCACCGGTGGCCGACGACCCGGATGTCCTCCATCTCGCGGTCGCCGGTGGCCAGCCACGCGTCGAGCAGCGCGTCGAGCACGGGGTAGAGCTTCTCTTCGGGCGGGTCCCACGGCTTGAGCAGGTAGTGGTCGACGTCGACGACGTTGATCGCCTGGATGGCGGCGTCGGTGTCGGCGTACGCGGTCAGCAGGGCCCGCCGGGCGTTGGGGAACAGGTCCATCGCCTGCTCGAGGAACTCGATGCCGTTGACCTGCGGCATGCGGTAGTCGGCGAGGATCACGGCGACCCGGCCGCCACGCAGCTTGAGCTCGCGCAGCGCCTCGAGCGCCTCGGCGGCGGACGAGGCGCGGACGATGCGGTACTGGTCGCCGTAGCGGCGGCGCAGGTCACGGGCGATCGCCCGGGAGACCGCGGGGTCGTCGTCGACGGTCAGGATCGCGGGGTGGCCCATGGCAGATACCTCAGCTATCGGCAGTTGGCGTGGCCAGCAGGTCGGAGTATTCGGGGTGGCGGTCCAGGTATCCGATGACGAAGGGGCAGGACGGGACGACGGGGGTGGCCCGGCCACGGGCGTCCTCCAGCGCGGCCGACGCGAGCCGGCTGGCCAGGCCGCGGCCGGAGAAGGACTGCTCGATCTCGGTGTGCATGAGCTCGATCCGGTCGCCGTGGCGGCGGTAGTGCAGCAGGCCGGCCACCTCGCCGCCGATCAGCAGCTCGTAGCGCTGGCGTTCGAAGCTGTCGACCACGGTGGCGTCGCCCGCGTCGGGCACGCCGACCTGGGCGCTGCCCTCGACACGCAGCTTGCGGCGGGCCCGCTCGTAGAAGCTCGTGCGGCCGAGCCGGATCACCTGGGCCGCGGACGGGACGGGCTCGATGCAGAGCCGGTCGTCGGGGCCGGCGTAGCCCTCGACGATGCCGTCGACCTCGATCGCCAGGCGGCCGCTGGTGGGCAGCACGTCGAGGTCGAGCTGTTCCTGCAGGGCCAGCATCAGCGGGCGGTTGAACGAGGAGTGTGCGGCCGCGGCCGTGACGATCAGGCCCTCGACGTTGGGCGAGACGATCGGGCCGCCGGCCGAGAAGCTGTAGGCCGTGGAGCCGGTCGGGGTGGCCACGATCACCGCGTCCGCCGCGTAGTTGACGAAGTTCTTCTTCTCGACCGAGATGCCGATCGCGGCCAGGCCGTCGCCGGGCACGCGCACCATCGCGATGTCGTTGAAGGCCGAGACCTCGCGGCCGTCGGGCAGCTTGGTGCGGACGGCGGTGCGCGCCTCGATGGTGAACTTGTGCTCGTCGATCGCGGTGAGGGCGGCCGGCAGGTCGGGCAGGTCGACCTCGGCCAGGAAGCCCAGGCGGCCCACGTTGACCCCGAGCACCGGGGTCTTGCGCCCCTCGACCAGCCGCATCGTGCGCAGCATGGTGCCGTCGCCACCCAGGCTGACCAGCAGGCCGGCCCGCTCGACCATCTCTTCCGGCGTGACCGCGACGGCCTCGCAGTCGATGCGATCGATCTCGTCGTGCAGACCGAGCACGGTGACATTGCGGCGCTCGGCCCACTGCACGATGGCCTCTATGGCCGACCCGCAGTCGCGCCTCGGGTGCAACACCAGGCCGACGACCTTGACCATGCCCATCCGGTGTGACCCCGCCCCTCGTCCGAACTCAAGAACACAGCCTTGCACGTCGAGCGCCCGATCGGCGAGGGCAGGCGACGGAGCACACGTGGTTCATTCGGGCAGGGTTCCTTCCTATTCCTTGACAGCGTTGTCACGTATAGACAGCCTCCGATTAATCCCCGAATTTCCGGCGCACTAAAAGGACCCCCGACATGCGCCTACGTTGGCTCGCGGTCGCCTCAGCGGCGATCACGATCGGCACCCTCAGTCCCGTCCCCGCGCACGCGGCCGATCCGTCGATCGATCTCGATCCCGGCATGCTCAGCGCCATGCGCCGGGACCTCAAGATCGACAACGGTGAGATCGCAGCCCGGCTGCGCACCGAGGCGGCGGCCCCCGTGGTCGAGAAGCGCCTCAAGTCCAAGCTCGGCTCCGCCTTCGCCGGCGCCTGGATCCCGTCCGGAGCGGCTCGGCTGACGGTCGCGGTCACCGACGCTTCCGCCGCTTCCGTCGTACGGGCTGAGGGAGCCGACGCGAAGGTCGTGGCGCACAGCAGCGGCGACCTCGCTTCGACGCGCACCGCCCTGGACAAGCGGGCTGAATCGGCCAAGTCCTCGGTCGTGCGCGGCTGGTACGTCGATGTCCCGAACAATCGCGTAGTGGTGACGGCTGCCCCCGGCGCCGAGGCCGAGGCTCGCGCGTTCGCCAGAGGCGCGGGCGCGGTGACTGTGGTCACGTCGGCCGAGCAGCCCCGCCCGATGTACGACACCCGCGGCGGCGACCAGTACGTGATCAACGGGAACACGCTGTGCTCGGTCGGCTTCTCGGTCGCCGGCGGCTTCGTCACCGCGGGCCACTGCGGCGGCACCGGCAGCCCGACGCTCGGCTACAACAACGTCGCGCAGGGCAACTTCGCCGGCTCGTCCTTCCCCGGCAACGACTACGGCTGGGTCCGGACGAACGGCAACTGGACCTCCCAGCCCTGGGTGAACAACTACTCCGGCGGCAACGTGACCGTGGCCGGTTCGCAGGACGCGGCCATCGGCAGCTCGATCTGCCGCTCCGGCCGCACGACGGGCTGGCGCTGCGGCACCCTGCTGGGCCGCAACGAGACGATCGTCTACTCGCAGGGTGCGGTCTCCGGCCTGTCCCGCAGCAACGCGTGCGCCGAGCCGGGCGACTCCGGCGGCTCGTGGATCTCGGGCAACCAGGCCCAGGGCGTCACCTCGGGCGGCTCCGGCAACTGCTCCAGCGGCGGCACGATGTGGTTCCAGCCGGTCAACGAGATCCTCCAGGTGTACGGCCTGTCGCTGACCACGACCGGCGGCGGCAGCTCGGGCTCGTCGGTGATCAGCAGCCTCAACAACAAGTGCCTGGACGTGCCCAACGGCAACTTCGCCGACGGCGTACGGGTACAGATGTGGAACTGCAACGGCACGGCCGCCCAGCGCTGGAACTTCGTCAACGGCACCCTGCAGACCTCGAACAACAAGTGCCTCGACGTCGCGTGGGGCTCCACCGCGAACGGCGCCGCCATCCAGATCGTCGGCTGCAGCGGCAACCCGGCCCAGCAGTTCGTCCTGTCGGCCGCCGGCGACCTGGTCAACCCCCAGGCCAACAAGTGCGTCGACATCGACGCCTGGAACGCCAACGAGGGCGCCGTGCTGGTCCTCTGGGAGTGCACCGGCGGAGCCAACCAGAAGTGGCGCCGCGGCTGACCCACCCCTGATCCGGCGTGGTGCCGTAGCGGCAGCGGCACCACGCCTCCACCCCGCCGGCCAGCCGGTGCGCCAGCCCTCGGTCGGCAGATCTGCGGCCGAGGGCGCCTCCACTGCGGCGATTCCACCGAACACGACGGCCGCGACCACCCGGCCGGGGCGGTCAACCGAAGGCGCGGTCGATCTCATCCTCGGTCAGGGCGCCGGTGCGGAACGTTGTGGTGCCGGCGTCGAGCAGTTCGCGGGCGGCGTCCCGCAGGGCTCCGTAGGCGGCCCAGGCCAGCGCGCCGCCGGTGGAGACGCGGCGGACGCCCAGGGCGGCCAGTTCGGCTACCGAGGGGGCGCCGGGGACGGCCAGGACGTTGACCGGGCAGGCCACCTCGGTGACCACGCGGCCGATGTCGCCGGGGGTGCTGAGGCCGGGGGCGTAGACGACGTCGGCGCCGGCTGCCCGGTAGGCGCGCAGGCGTTCGATCGTGTCGTCCAGGTTGTCGTAGCCGTAGAGGTGGTTCTCGGCGCGGGCGGTGAGCACGATGTTGTGGCGGGCGCAGGCCTCGGCCGCGGCGGCGACCCGTTCGATTCCGGACTCCAGGGTTTCGATGCGAGCGGTTGCGGGGTCGTAGTCCTCGATGGAGATGCCGGCCGCGCCCGCCTCGGCGAGCAGGTCGACGGTCTCGGCGATTCCGTCGGGCGCGTCGGCGAAGCAGCGTTCGGCGTCGACGTTGAGCGGGATGCCGACGGCGGCGGTGAGGGCGGCGACGTGTGCGACCAGTTCCGGGCGGGTGACCTGCTGGTCGCGTTTGCCCAGGCTTGCGGCCAGGCCCGACGACGTGGTGGCCAGCGCCGGGAAGCCGAGCGACTCGAGCAGCCGGGCCGAGCCGGCGTCCCACGGGTTCGGCAGCAGGAAGGTTCCGCTCTCGTGCAGCGCGTGGAAGCGATCTCTCATGGCTGAAGCGTAACCGATGAGTTACGCTTTTCGGGTGGACGACGTCGTGGCGGCCATCGCCGATCCGGTTCGCCGGCAGATTCTCGAGGTGTTGCGGGCGGGCCCGTTGCCCGCTCGCCGCATCGCCGAGCGTTTTCCGATCAGCCGGCCCGCCGTCAGCCGGCACCTGCGGGTGCTGCGCGAAAGTGGCCTGGTCCGCGACACGGCCGAGGGGCGCGAACGCGTCTACCGGCTCGACCCTTCACCCCTGACCGAGGTCAAGAGCTGGCTCGCCGGGTTCGTGGATTCCGCCGACGTGTGGAACCGGCGGCTCGACGCCCTCGAGACCGAGGTCTACCGCACCCGCCGCGATCGTCGTGCGGGCCGGGAAGACCGAGAGGAGAGGACGGCATGACCAACGCACCCACGGGCCGGCTCGAGGGCAACGACCTGATTCTGAGCCGTACGTTCCGGGCCGGCATCGAGGACGTCTGGGCCAGCGTCACCGAACCGGGCCGCACCGCGCGCTGGTTCGGCCAGTGGACCGGCGAGGCCGGGCCCGGCCGCACCGTCAAGGTCCAGCTGGCGTACGAGGAGAACAACCCCTGGATGGAGGCGCGGATCGACGCCTGCGAGCCCCCGAACCGGCTGGCCCTCTCCACGATCGACGAGGCCGGCGCCTGGCACCTGGAGCTGCTGCTCACCGCCGTCGGCGGCGAGACCGAGCTGCGCTTCGTGCACCACCTGACGACCACCGAGGGCGTCGGCGAGGTCGGCCCGGGCTGGGAGTACTACCTCGACAACCTGGTCGCCGCCCGCGACGGCCGGCCGCTGCCCGATTTCAACGACTACTACCCGTCGATGAAGGCGCACTTCGAGTCCCTGCGCGGGTCCTGAACGTGCGCCCTAGGATGGCGGTCATGACCAGTGATAAGACGGCTGACCAGCTGCGCCAGGAACTGAAGGACCTCGACGAGGAGCTGGCCGAGTTGCGCCGGGTGGCCGGTGACGTCACCGCCCGTCGCGGGCAGGACAGCGACACCTCGATCGGCCTGCAGGAGCCGGAAGAGATCGCCACCGAGCTGACCGGCCTCGCCGAGACCGAGGCCGTCATCGGCACTCTCGAGCAGCGCCGCGAGCGCATCGAAGCGCAGATCAAAGAACTGGGCTGAGGGAACGCCGGGCAGGGCGGGCAGGGCATAGGGGCAATACGACCTTAAAGCGACCTTAAAGATCATCCTGGATGGGGTGAATCGGCGGGCTGCTTCCAAGGATGGGCTGGTCCGGCTCACTACGGAGGCAAGTCAGAGATGCGTCGCCAACGAAGTTTCATCCTGTCCGGTGTGGTCGCGGTCGTGGTCGGGATCACCACCTGGATCGCCCTGCCGGCGTCGGCCGCCGCGCCGACCGCCACGCTGCGTACGGTCTCCGACTGGGGTTCGGGCTGGCAGGCCGAGGTCACGATCAAGAACACCGGCGCCGACGCGATGTCGTCGTGGAAGGTCGAGGTCGACCTTCCGGCCGGCGGCGCGATCGGCAGCTACTGGGACGCCGACCTGGTCTCCGCGGGCAGCCACCGGACCTTCACCAACCGGGGCTGGAACGGCAGCGTCGCCGTCGGCTCGACCGTGACGTTCGGCTTCGTGGGCTCGGGCGGCAAGCCGGCCAACTGCAAGCTCAACGGCGCGCCGTGTGCGGGCGGGACGACGACGCCGACGACCGCGCCGACCACGGCCCCGACGACGAAGGCGCCGACCGTCGCCCCGACGACGAAGGCGCCTACGGCCGCGCCGACGACAACGAGGCCGGCCGAGGTCCCTCCGGCGAGCAACGTGCTCCCGGTGGCGGTCCGGAACGAGACCGGGCGGGGCGACAACGTCTTCCTGTACGTGCTGGGCACCAATCTGACGACCGGCAAGCTCGGCTACGTCAACGCGGCCGGCGCCTTCACCGCGTGGACCGGCGGCGGGCCCGTGCCGGTGCCGGCGCCCGACGTCGCCATCGCCGGCCCGGCCGACGGCGCGACGACCACACTGAAGCTGCCGAAGAACCTCTCCGGCCGCCTCTACATGTCGTTCGGGCAGAAGCTGGACTTCCGGCTCACCACCGACGGTCTCGTGCAGCCGGCGCCGTGGGCGGGCGGCGACCCCAACCGCGACATCCTGTTCGACTGGAGCGAGTTCACCCTCAACGACTCCGGTCTGTGGCTCAACAGCTCGCAGGTCGACATGTTCGCCGTGCCGCACGTGGTCAGCGTGACCGGCGGCGACGGGCGCACCGCGAAGACCGGTGAGGTCAAGGCGGGCGGCCGGCAGCGGGTCATCAACGCGGTCAAGGCGTCGCCGGACTTCGCCCGGAGCGTGGTCACCCGGGGCGACGGCACGGTGCTGCGCGTGCTGGCGCCGGGCAAGGCGGCCGACGCGGGCCTGATGAGCCCCACGTACCTGGACTCGTACATCACGAGCGCCTGGAACGCGTACGCGGGAAAGAACTTGACTGTCGTGCCGTTCACCGACCGGCCGGACACCAGGTTCCTGGGCCGCACGACCGGCAACGTCATGAACTTCACCGACAGCACCGGCCGGACGGTCGCGTCCTTCACGAAACCGTCCACCGCCAACGTGTGGGGCTGCGACGGCGCTCTCGGCGCTCCGAACGACCTGGTCGTGGGGCCGATCGCCCGGACGCTGTGCGCGGCGCTGACCCGAACCACGCTGGGCCGGCTCGACACCCAGCCCAGCGGCACGGCGGCCGACTTCTACCAGGGCAACCCGGCCAACCTGTACGCCAAGGTGATCCACGACAACATGGTGGACGGGAAGGCGTACGCGTTCGCCTTCGACGATGTGCAGAACCAGGAGTCGCTGGTCCACAGCGGCGACCCGCGAACCGCCGGGATCACGTTGTCGCAGTTCTGATCCGGTGAGTCGTCTGCGATCCGGCACCGTCGCCGTCCCGAGCGTGGGGTTCGGGGCGACGACGGGCAGGCCGCCGTCCTGAGCGTGGGGTTCGGGGCAGCGACGGGAACGCAGATGGATGAGACGGGAGCGCCGGCCACCGCCGCGGGAGGGGACCGCGCGGTGGCCGGCGCTCCCTTTCCTACAGGTACGTCGTGAGCCAGTCGACCGTCTCGCGCAGGTAGTCCGCCCGTGACGAGCGGTGCAGCAGCTCGTGGCCCTCACCCGGGAAGAGCAGGTAGCGGTGGGGCACACCGCGGGCCTCGAGCGCCCGCACGACCTGCTCGGCCTCGATCACCGGGACGTTGCTGTCGTTCTCGCCGTGGACGATCATCAGCGGCGTCCGCAGGCGGTCGATCCGGGTGATCGGGGAGAGGTCGGCCAGCAGCTCGCGGTCGGTGACCGGGTCGCCGTACTTGGAGACGGCGGCGGCCGCGATCCACGGCTCGGTGTGCTCGTAGAAGGTCGCGAAGTTGGACATGCCGCAGACGTCGATGCCGACCGCGAACAGGCCGGGGAACGTGGTCAGGGCGGCCAGGGTCAGATAACCCCCGTACGAGCGGCCCATGATGCCCAAGGTGGAAGCGACGCCGGACCCCGTCAGGTAGCGGGCGCACGACCGCACGTCCTCGATCGCCGCGTAGCGCAGCCCCAGGTTGTCGGCGTTGACGAAGCTGCGGCCGAAGCCCGACGACCCCCGCACGTTCGGGGCGAAGACGGCGATGCCGCGGTCGGTCAGCGACTGGAAGAGCGGCCCGTGGCCCGGCCTCTCCTGTGCCTCGGGCCCGCCGTGGAACCACAGCACGGTCGGGTGCGGCCCGTCGCCCGCCGGCCGGAACAGCCAGCCGGTCAGCGTCAGCCCGTCGTGCGCGGCGAACGTCTCGAGCGTGGGCCGCACCGCGTTCGGCGCCGCCGCCTCGGCCGACACCGCCTCGACGCCGGTCGCCGACGAGACCCATACGCCGTGCGGCTGGCCCGGCCCCTCGGCCGTGAAGGCCAGCGCGGAACCGTCGAACGACCACGACGGGCCGCTGACGACCCAGCCCGGCAGCGGGGTCACCGGCCGCCGCGCGCCCGAGTCGAGGTCGATCAGCGTGAGTTCGGACAGCCCGCCCCGCACGTTCCACAGCACCGCGGCCGTACGCCCGTCGGCCGTGATGGTGAACGACTCGACCTCATCGGTCTCGGACGCGGCCAGCACCTCCACGCCGCCCTTGGCCACCCGGATGAGCGCCGGCAGCTCGCCGGACTCGGTGCGGGCGTACACGGTTTCGCCGTCCGGCCCGAAGACCGCCTGCTCGCCGGCTGTGACGAACTCGTCGACGCCGGTCAGCAGGTCGCGGACCACGATGTGCCGGTCGCCGCGCGGCCCCACCCGCAGCAGCGCGCGGTCGCGGCCGGGCGACACGTCGAGCAGCGAGATCAGCTCGCCCCGGGCGACCACCGACCGCTCGCCGGAGACCGCGTCGATCAGCAGCGCCGTGGTGAGGTTCTCGGTCAGCGCGAGCAGCGACCGGCCGGGCAGCCAGCGCACGTTGTCGGCCGTGCCGTCGCTGAAGCCGCCCACCTGGTGCAGCTCGGAGCCGTCCGGCCGCACCAGCCACACCTCGTGCCGGGGAGCGCCGCCCGGAGCCACCAGGCAGGCCAGCCAGCCGCCGCCGGTCGACCACTGCACCGCGGCCACCGGGGCCTCGCCCGTGTCGACCAGGAACGTCAGCTCGCTGCCGACCGGCTGCACCCACACCTGAGGGCGGCCGCTGCGGTCGGAGACGTACGCGGCGTGCCGGCCGTCCGGCGACAGGGCCGGCGACCAGCTTCCGGAGACTTCCGAGGGGAAGGAGCCCGTCTCACGATTCGTCCAGCCCATCGGCAGCACGGTGACGTCGACACGGTTGAACTGACCGGTCATACGGGTCCTCCCTCGTTGTCTAGATTCCTTTGTCCTGCAGCCACATCTCCAGCAGGGCGAGCTGCCACAACTGGTTGGCGCCGAGCGTGGTGCGCGGGGTGTTCGGGTCGGCCAGCAGCGCGTCGACGTACTCGGGCCGGAAGAGGCCCCGATCGCGGGCGGCCGGTGCGAGGAGCGCGTCCCGCACCTTGTCGAGCATCGCTCCTTCGAGGTGCCGGATGCCCGGAACCGGGAAGTAACCCTTGGTGCGGTCGATCACTTCGTCGGGCACCACCCCGCGGGCCGCCTGCTTGAGCACCCCCTTGCCGCCGTGCGCCAATTTCAGAGCGGGCGGGCAGGCCGCGGCCAGTTCCACCAGCTCGTGATCGAGGAACGGTACGCGAGCCTCCAGGCCCCACGCCATAGTCATGTTGTCGACCCGTTTGACCGGATCGTCGACCAGCATCACCTGCGAGTCGAGTCGCAACGCCGCGTCGACCGCGGTGTCGGCGCCGTGCCGGCCGAAGCTCGCGGCGACGAACTCCCGGCTGACGTCGTCGCCGATCAGCCACTCGGGGCTCAGCTGCCGGGCGAGGTCGGCGTGCGGGCGGTCGAAGAACTCTTCCGCGTACGCGTCGACGGCCCCGCCGTAGGGCACGTGCTCAAGTGGCGGATACCAGCTGTAGCCGGCCAGGATCTCGTCCGCACCCTGCCCCGATTGTACGACCTTGACCGACTTCGAGACATCCTCGCTCAACAGGTTGAACGCGATGCAGTCGTGCGACACCATCGGCTCGCTCATGGCCGCCACCGTGCGGTCGACGGCGGGCAGGAACCGGTCCTTGCCGATCCGGATCTGGTGATGCACGGTGTCGAACTGCTTCGCCACGATGTCGGAGTAGGCGAACTCGTCGCCGGTCTCGCCGCCCGCCGCCTCGAAGCCGATGCTGAAGGTCGTCAGCCCGCGCTGCCCCTGCTCGGCCAGCAGCGCCACGATGTAGCTGGAGTCGATGCCGCCCGAGAGCAGCACGCCGACCGGCACGTCGGCCACCATCCGCCGCTCGACCGCCACCTTCAGCTTCTCGTGGATCAGCTCGGGCCACTCGGCGTCCGCGACCTCGGGCCGGCGCGTGAACGACGCCTCCCAGTAGACCTGGTCGGTCGCGGTGCCGTCGGCCCGGATCACCCGGACCGTGGCCGGGGGCAGCTTGCGGACGCCGTTGACGATCGTGCGCGGCGCCGGCACCACCGAGTGGAACGTCATGTAGTGCTGGAGCGCGACCTTGTCGATCGACTTGTCCACGCCACCGGCGGCCAGCAGCGCGGGCAGCGTCGACGCGAAGCGCACCCGGCCCCGGGTCTCGGCCAGGTAGAGCGGCTTGATGCCGAGCCGGTCGCGGGCCAGCACGACCGTACCGCTGTCGTGCTCGACGATCGCGAAGGCGAACATGCCCAGGAAGTGCTGCACGCAGTCGGCGCCCCAGCGGTGGTACGCCTTGATGACGACCTCGGTGTCCGAGGTCGAGAAGAACTTGTAGCCGTACCCCTGAAGCTCCTCGCGCAGCTGCTTGTAGTTGTAGACGCAGCCGTTGAAGACCAGTGAGAGGCCCAGTTCGTCGTCGGTCATGGGCTGGCTGCCGGCCTCGGAGAGGTCGATGATCTTCAGGCGGCGGTGGCCGAGCGCGATCGGTCCGCGCGCCCACAGGCCCTCGCCGTCGGGGCCGCGCGATTCCAGGCAGGGCAGCATCCGGCGGACCGCCTCGGTGTCCGCGAGGTGCCCGTCGTACCGCAGTTCGCCCGCGATTCCGCACATGATTTACCGAACCTCCCTGTCGTCGGTTTCGATCAGGTCACCGGGCTGTAACACGCCGGTCACCCGAGCAACCAGGTGTCCTTCGAGCCGCCGCCGCGCGACGAGTTGACGATCATCGAGTCGGCCGGGGCGACCCGGGTCAGCGCGGCCGGGGCGACCACCGACTCGCTGCCGGTGAAGACGAAGGCGCGCAGGTCGACGTGCCGGGGCGCGAGCTGGTGACCGTCGAAGACCGGGTGTGTCGAGAGGTTGACGACCTCCTGGGCGACCCACCGGTGCGGCGCGGTGCGGATCTGCCGGCGTACGGCCGCCAGGTCTTCCGGCGAGGCGTGGGGGCCGATGACGATCCGGTCGCCGCCGTAGCCGTCGACCGGCTTGCAGACCAGCTCGTGCAGGCGGTCGAGCACCTCGGCCCGCTGCTCGGGCAGGCCGCACAGATAGGTCGGCACGTCGGCCAGCATCGGCTTCTCGCCCAGGTAGTACTCGATCAGCTGGGGCACGTAGGCGTACACGGCCTTGTCGTCGCCGATCCCGTTGCCCAGCGCGTTGGCCAGCACCACCGTGTCGGCGTGCAGGGCGGTGACCAGGCTCGGGCCCAGCGGCATGCCGTCGGCGCCGGGGGAGTGGACCAGGCTGTCCTCGCCCATCCGCAGATAGATGACGTCGACCGGGTGGCGCTTGCCGTCGCGGATCCGGAACACCCGGGTGTCGTCGACGAACAGCTCGGTGCTGCGGACGACCGGGACGCCCATCTCCTCGGCCAGCATCCGGTGCTCGAACCAGGCCGAGTCGTCCGGGCCCTGGCTGAGCACCACGATCTTCGGGCTGTCGCCGGCGGCCGGTCGGGCGGCGTCGGTCAGCGCGCGGCGCAGCAGCTCGGGGGTGCGCTCGACCGAGATCAGGCCGTCCGGCTCGGGCAGCTCGGGCAGGACGCTGTCGGTGAGGCGGCGGTTCTGCATGGCGTACGCGATGCCGGACGGCACCCGCAGGTTGTCCTCGAGCACGCACCACTTGCCGTCGGTGTCGCGCACCAGGTCGACCCCGGCCACCTGGGCCCGGACCCCCGCGTGGGCGACCAGGGCGCCGCTGGGGCGCAGCTCGGGCGAGCCGTCGAGCACCCATTCGGGCACGATGCCGTCCCGGACGACGTTGCGCTCGCCGTACACGTCCTGAATGAACAGGTCGAGCGCGCGCACCCGCTGCACCAGCCCGACCCGCAGCGCGGCCCAGTCCGCCGCGGGCACGATGCGGGGTACCAGGTCGAACGGGAACAGCCGGGTGGCAGCCTCGCCGGCCACGCTGAACGTGATGCCCCGCGCGCGCTGCTCGTCGTCCTTGGCGTCCTCGCGGCGACGGAGGCCGGCCGATCCGAGGGCCGTCAGGACATTGGTGATTCCCGCGTACGCCGGATCGACCTCACCGCCGGGGAAGGCCTCGTCGCCGGCGGCGGCGTACGGGAACAGCCCGGCCGGAACCGTCTGCCCCTCGGGGCCGATGCCGGTCGCGCCGCCGCGCGTGTCGGCCACCACGAGGTCGACCACGTCGGAGATGCGGCCGCGGCGGGCCAGCGCCCGGCGCTGGCGGGCGGCCGAGCTGCCCCGGCTGAGCGCCCGCACCGACAGATCGAAGACCTGCTCCCAGTCGCCGAGCTCCTCCAGCTGAGGACGCAGGTCGCCGACGAGCCGCTCGACGGCGACCGCGGCCGGCACCGGCTGCGGCGAGCGCGGCAGATCGAGCAGGTCGCCCTCCAGGCCCGAGCGGGCCGCGCGCCACATCGCCGCGCGGTGCAGCGGCGGCCGGGTGGGCGTGAAGGGGCGATCGGCGCGGTAGTCCTGCTGGGCGCGCAGCACGAGGCCCCGGAACAGGCCGGCGATCAGCACGACCGTGTCGACGTCGGGGCTGGAGTCGGTGACGCGCAGCTCGACCGTGGGCACGTGGGCCGACGGGCGCACGTCGAAATAGACCATCTTGGGGTCGGTGATGGTGCCCGAGGCGATCAGGTCGGCCACCAGCTCGTCGAACTCGGCCGCGCTGTTCAGCGGGCCCGGGTCGCCGGCGGTCGGCCAGCGCAGCCAGACCAGCGAGCGCACGCTGGCGTAGCCCGAGTCCTCACCCATCCAGTACGGCGAGCTGGTGCTCAGCGAGAGCAGCGTGGGCAGCGCCGAGGCGACCCGCTGGGTGACCGCGACCGCCTCGTCCCGGTCGGGCACCCCGACGTGCACCTGGGCGCCGCAGATCAACTGCTCCCGGGCCAGCATCTGGTAGTCGTCGAGCATCCGCCGGTAGCGCGAGGTGGGCGTCACGGGGAGTGACTCCAGGTCGACCAGGGGGACCGTGCCCGAGGCGACCAGGCCCAGCCCGAGCGACTCGGCGACGGTGATCGCGGTGCGCCGGCGATCGACGATGGCGTCGCGCAGGCCGTCCAGCGTCTGTGCCACCGGCGTGTTCGTCTCGACCACGGAACGGTGCAGCTCGGCCGAGAAATGGGCCGCGTCGAGCCGGTCGAGGATCTCCTGCGCCTTCGGTACGAGCTCACGGGTGACCAGGTCAACGACGTGCAACTCCTCTTCGACACCGAGGTCGAGGCCGTGGCTCGCCGTAGCATCACCCGAGGTGACGCTCAAAGACTCCGTCATGGGACCGCCCTTCTCCTGGCCCAACTCTGCCTTGTCGGAGCCTCGCCATCACATGTGCCGAATCTGTCACGTGCCCGTTTCACATCAGTGCCATGCATGACTGTGACGACACAGCAGCCGGTGGTCGGGCCAAGTGCGCACACGCTGTAACCTCGGGCCGAACTCTCTCCAGGAGGTTGTTTGATGAGCAATGTCGTCGTGGTGACCGGATCCGCCGGTTTGATCGGCTCCGAGTCGGTGAGGCACTTCGCCGGCCTCGGCATGGACGTCGTCGGCATCGACAACGACATGCGCAGCTACTTCTTCGGCAAGGACGGCTCCACCCGGTGGAACCTGGACCGCCTGACCAAGGAGGTCGGCGACCGGTACACCCACCACGAGATCGACATCCGCGACCGGGACGGGCTGGCCGCGCTCTTCGCCAAGCTGGGCAGCAACATCGGCCTGGTCATCCACGCCGCGGCCCAGCCCTCGCACGACTGGGCGGCCAAGGAGCCGTTCACCGACTTCGACGTCAACGCGGTCGGCACGCTCAACATGCTGGAGGCGGCGCGTGCGCACGCGCCGAGCGCCCCGTTCATCTTCACCTCGACCAACAAGGTCTACGGCGACACCCCGAACCGGCTTCCGCTGGTCGAGCAGGAGACCCGGTACGAGCTGCCCGCGGACCACCAGTGGCACCAGGGCATCGACGAACAGATGTCGATCGACCAGACCCTGCACTCGGTCTTCGGCGCATCCAAGGTCGCGGCGGACGTGCTGGTTCAGGAGTACGGCCGGTACTTCGACATGCCCACGGCGGTCTTCCGGGGCGGCACGCTCACCGGGCCGGGTCACTCGGCCGCCGAGCTGCACGGCTTCCTGGCGTACGTGATGAGGTGCGTCATGGAGCAGCG
Organism: Paractinoplanes hotanensis; assembly: GCF_023717965.1. Classification (NCBI taxonomy): domain Bacteria; kingdom Bacillati; phylum Actinomycetota; class Actinomycetes; order Micromonosporales; family Micromonosporaceae; genus Paractinoplanes; species Paractinoplanes hotanensis. The sequence goes on from NZ_JAMQOL010000015.1 coordinate 306,639, forward strand.
GATGTACCACATCTACGGGTACAAGGGAAAGATGGTGCGGGACGCCATCCACTCGCACGACCTGGTGTCGGCGTTCGAGGCGTTCCACAAGGCGCCCCGCGTCGCCGAGGTCTACAACATGGGCGGCGGCCGCTTCTCGAACTGCAGCCACATCGAGGCGTTCCAGATCGCTTCGGATATCACGGGGCTCGAGGCGCGCACCGACTACGTCGACCAGGCCCGCACTGGCGACCACCAGTGGTGGATCAGCAGCACGGCCCGATTCGAGCAGCACTACCCGGACTGGAAGATGACGTACGACGTGCCGGCGATCCTGCGCGAGATGTACGAGGCGAACCAGGACGTCTGGAAGCCCGCCGCGAGTTAGCTGTGGCTTGCCTGAGCGCGCTCGCGCCGTAACTGCGCGTTAACTCTTTATGGGTACATTGCCGGAATGTCCGTCTTGAAGGCATTCCGGCATGACGTCCCGTCGTCCATCGTCGTCTTCCTGATCGCCATCCCGCTCTCGCTCGGCATCGCCGCCGCCTCCGGTGCGCCGCTGCTGTCCGGGCTCATAGCGGCGGTCGTCGGAGGTGTGGTGGTGGGCCTGCTCAGCGGGGCGCCGCTGCAGGTCAGCGGGCCCGCGGCCGGGCTCACGGTGATCGTGGCCGGGACCATCGGCGATTTTGGATTGGCCGGCACGGCCGCCATCGTCGCGCTGGCAGGTGGCGTACAGATACTTCTTGGCGTCGCCCGCCTGGGCCGCGCCGCCCTCGCTCTCTCGCCCGCCGTCGTGCACGGCATGCTGGCCGGCATCGGCCTCGTCATCGCGCTCAGCCAGATCCACGTGCTGCTCGGCGGCGACGCCCAGAGCGAGGCCTGGAAGAACCTGCGCGACCTGCCCGCCCAGATCGCCGGCGGCCACGGCGTCTCGACACTGCTCGGCGTGCTCACCATCGCCGTCCTGCTGTTCTGGCCGCGCCTGGTGAAGACCTCCCTGCTGCCGGCCGCCCTGGCCGCGGTCGTGGTCACCACCGCCCTGGCCGCCGCGATCGGCGCCGACGTCAAGCGGGTCGACCTGCCCGACCGGCCGCTCGACGAGCTGATCTTCCCGCGCTGGCCGGACGCCGGACTCGGCCCGATCGCCGTGGCCGTGCTGACCATCGCCCTCGTGGCCAGCGTCGAATCCCTGCTCTCGGCCGTGGCCGTCGACCGCATGCACGACGGCCCGCGCGCCGACCTCAACCGGGAACTGGTCGCCCAGGGCGTCGGCAACACCGCCTCCGGCCTGCTCGGCGGCCTGCCGATCACCGGCGTGATCGTGCGCAGCTCGACCAACGTGGCCGCGGGCGCCCGCACTCGGATGTCGGCCGTTCTGCACGGCCTGTGGATCGCGGTCTTCGTGCTGCTGTGCGCGCCGCTGCTCGAGACGATCCCGATGGCCACGCTGGCCGCGGTGCTGGTCGTGGTCGGGTTGCGGCTGATCAGCCTGGCCCAGATCCGCACCTACATCCGGCACCGCGAACTGCCGACGTATCTGATCACCGCGGTCGCTGTGGTGGCGACCGACCTGCTCACCGGGGTCGCGCTCGGGCTCGGGGCGGCGGTGCTGACGATGCTGTGGCGGATCGTCCGGTGCGACGCCCGGGTCGTGACGGCCGGGCCGGGGGAGTGGACGGTCACGATCAGCGGCACGCTGGCCTTCGTCGGCTCGGGCCGGGTGATCCGCACCCTCGCCCTCGTGCCGCCCGGGCACCAGGTCACGGTCGAGCTGCACCTCGACTATCTCGACCACGGCGCGTTCCAGGTGATCGACGACTGGCGCTCGAACTACGAGAAGGCGGGCGGCACGGTGACCGTGCGCGAGACCAACGACGGGTGGTTCTCGCGCGCGACGAGCGGCCGGCTGGGCGACGGCAAGACCGCCCCCGCCCGCCGCTTCGGCTCGTGGACGCAGTGGCAGGACCGTGACCGCCAGCGCCGCGACGCCATGGGCGCCGGAATCCGCGAGTTCGAGCGCAGCGTCGCCCCGCTGGTACGCCCCCACCTGGCCGGCCTGGCCCGCGACGGGCAGCAGCCCGAACAGCTCTTCATCACCTGCGCCGACTCCCGCCTGGTCCCCAACCTGATCACCACCAGCGGCCCCGGCGACCTGTTCTGCGTGCGCAACGTGGGCAACATCGTCCCGCCGTCCGGCGGCGCCGACGTCTCGGTGGGGGCGGCGATCGAGTTCGCCGTGAGCGTGCTCGGGGTGGGCACGATCACGGTCTGCGGCCACTCGGGGTGCGGAGCGGTGCGAGCCCTGATGAAGGGCGGCTTCGGCGAGGACCAGGCGCTGGGCAGTTGGCTGTCGCAGTCCGGCGTGGACTTCTCGGACTGTGCGGACGAGGAGCGCTGCGTGACGGCCAACGTGGCCCAGCAGCTGGCGAATCTGCGGACCTATCCGGTGGTGCGCGAGGCGGAGGCGGACGGGCGGCTGACGCTGACCGGCCTCGTCTTCGACCTGGCCGAGGCCCGGATGTACACGGTCTGCCCGGTGCGCGGAGTCCGTGAGCCGCTGCCGGTCAACGCGAGCTGAGCAGCCGGCCGGCCCCCGCGCCCGCGCCTCGCAGGTCGGCCAGCGCTGCCGGTCGCCCCGTGACGGCCATCGCGAGCTCTGCCGGCCACCGGCTCAGGCCGCCGAGCTTTTACTCAAGAGCTCCGCGAGGGTCGTCGCGGGGTGCCCGGTCAGGTCGGGGACGGCCGTGCTCACCGCCGCCAGCTCGCCCTTCGCGATCGCGGTGTAGGTGCTCACCCACGCCTCGACCTGCCAATCCGGCGCGCCGTAGGAGGCCCTCGACGCGTACGCCTCGGGAATCGACTCGGCGTGATAGCGGACCTCCCGCCCGGTGGCCGCGCCGATCTCCGCCGCGACCTCGGTCAGGCTCAACGCAGCCGGGCCGGTCAGGTCGTACGTACGCCCCTCATGAGCTCCCGGGTCGCGCAGCACAGCCAGTGCGGCGTCCACGATGTCGTCCTGAGCGACGACCGCCGCCCGCCCGTCCCCCGCCGGTCCGCGGATGACGCCGTCCTCGCCCACCATGAACGGCAGGAAGTCGGCATAGAGGTTGTCCCGCAGAAACGTGAAGGCGAGCCCGCTGTCCCGGATGTGCTCCTCGGTGGCCCAGTGATCGCGGGCCAGCGTGAACGAAGCATCGGCCGCCGCCCCCATGAACGACGTGTAGACCACGTGCCGCACCCCCGCGAGCACGGCCGCATCCACAAAACTCCGATGCTCCGTCACCCGATCCGGCGTCTCGGCCGCCGACACCATGAACACGGTCTCGGCTCCCTCCAGCCCCCGCCGCACAGCGTCCCCGTCCCGATAGGCCGCCACAGCCACGTCAGCGCCCTCGATATCCGGTGCCCGCCCGGCATCCCGAACGAGCAGCCGCTTGGCCCCGTTCAGCCTGCGAGCCACCCGCCCGCCCAACCGCCCACTGGCCCCCGTGATCACGATCAAACTCATCCCCCTTTTGTACGCCGCCCAGCCGTCCGCCGCCCCGCGGACGCTCAGCCGTTCACCGCCCGCGGACGCTCAGCCGCCCGCCGCCTCGGGACGCTCAGCCGTTCACCGCCTCGGGACGCTCAGCCGTTCACCGCCCCGCGGACGCTCAGCCGTTCACCGCCCCGTGGACGCTCAGCCGCCCGATTGCCGAACCTGAACGACGTCGGCCGTTCGGGCGGATCTTGAGCGCGGACGGTCTACCCGGTCCCGTTCGGGCCGCGGAGCGTCGAGAAATCCGATTTGGTGACCTTGACCGTTCAAGGGCGTTTGTCGGCGGGCTCTCCGCGACCGCCCCACGCGCGGTGGCACCGTCTCCGTTGACAGCAGGAACGAAGGAACATGATGAGCGCTTCTCTCCGGCGTGGAATGGCCAAGCGGCAGGTCGCAGTGGCAGCGGTCTATCTGGTGGGCGGACTCGCCGGCCTGTCGACGGGCCTGCTTCCGGCCGCCGCAGCGCCCAAGACGACCATCCCCGGGAACGGCACCTACGTGGTCAACAAGGACTTCCAGGCCGGCGTCTACCGCTCGGTCGGCAACAGCGCCTGCTACTGGCAGCGCGCCACCAACACCACCGGCGCGACGAGCAGCATCATCGCCAACGACATCGGCGACGGCCAGCGGATCGTCTACGTCAAGCCCACCGACAAGGTCTTCAAGACCAGCGGCTGCAAGCTCTTCACCCGCGTGACCCCCGCCGCCATGAGGACGAAGTCCACCAGGACGACGATCCCCGGCAACGGCGTCTACTTCGTGGGCTCCGACTTCGTCCCCGGCACCTACCGCTCCTCCTCCAACAAGGAGTTCTGCTACTGGGAACGATCCCGCTCGGCCGACGGCGCTTCCAGCAACATCATCGCCAACGAGATCTCGCAGGGCCAACTGCTGGTCACCATCCCGCCCGGCGGCATCTTCAAATCCAGCAGCTGCACCACGTGGACCAAGATCGCCTGACACGACCCAGGGCCATCGGTGGCGAGGCGCCGCTCGGGTAGAGCGGCGCAGGCCGTCGGCGCGTCGGCGCCGGCCGGTGGACAGGCCTGCCTGGGGTGGCGATGGCCAGCCCGCCGCGCCGGCCGTGCCGCCGGTGATGATCGCGGCCACCGATCAGGAGCCGAGGTAGCGCAGGACGGCCAGGATGCGGCGGCTGTAGCCGGTGGTGTCGGCCAGACCGAGCTTGTCGAAGATGGCGTTGACGTGTTTCTCGACGGCGCTCTGCGAGACGAAGAGGCGGTCGGCGATGGCGGCGTTGGTGTAGCCCTCGGCCATGTGGCGCAGGACGTCGCTTTCGCGGGCGGTGAGCCGGCTCAGCGGATCGGTGTGGCTCGTCGCGGACATCAGCTGCCGCACGACCTCGGGGTCGAGCGCCGTGGAGCCGGCGGCGACCCGGTCCAGGGCGTCGAGGAAGTCCTCGACCTGGGCGACCCGGTCTTTGAGGACGTAGCCGACGCCCTCGGAACGGTCGGCCAGCAACCGGGCGGCGTAGCGCTTCTCGACGTACTGCGAGAGCACCAGCACGGCCATGCCGGGCCAGCGGCGGCGGATCTCGAGCGCCGCGCGCAGCCCGTCGTCGGTGTTGGTGGGCGGCATGCGGACGTCGGTCACCACGATGTCGGGCTGGTGTTTCCCGACGGTCTCGACGAGCTGATCGGCATCGGCGACCGCCGCGACAACCTCGTGGCCCTCGTCGCCGAGCAGCCGCACCAAACCCTCGCGCAGCAGCGTCGAATCCTCGGCCAGCACTATGCGCACGGCAACAACCGCCGAACCGCCGAGAGGCGCCCGTCGCGGAGCGGGCTATGGGGGTCGCGGCGGGTCGTCTCGGGTGCGGGGAGGCGTTTGAACTCACGCGGGGCAAGGCTGGGTCGCGGGGCAAGGCTGGGTCGCGGGGCAAGGCTGGGTCGCGGGGCGTTGCCGGTGCGGGAGGTCAGTGGCATGGCAGCGTCACCTGGATCGTGGTGCCGCCGGCCTCGGGGCTGGTCAGGGTGAAGCGGCCGTCGAGCGCGGCCACGCGGCGGGCCAGGCCCTGCAAGCCGCTGCCGGTGGGGTCGGCGCCGCCCTGGCCGTCGTCGCGGAGCACCATCGCGATCTCTCCGTCGTCGCCGGTGATGTCGATGTGGATCACGGTAGCGCCGGAGTGCTTCGCGGCGTTGGTGATGGCCTCGCAGGCCACGAAGTAGAGCACGGTCTCGACCTGTGGCGGCGGTCGATCGGCCAGGCGGTAATCGATGCGGACGGGAACGGCCGAGCCGTGCGCGACCATGCCGAGCGCGTCTTCGAGAGTGCCGTGGTCGAGCGCCGACGGGTAGACGCGCCAGGCGACCTCGCGCAACTCGTCGAGCGCTCGCTGCGCGTCGTCGTGGGCCTGGCCGAGCAGCCGGGTCGCCTGCTCGGGATCGTGGCTGCGGCGGGCCCGGCCCAGCATCATGCCGAGCGCGACGAGCCGCTGCTGAAGTCCGTCGTGCAGGTCGCGCTCGATGCGCCGGCGTTCCGCGTCGACGGCTGCCATCACGCCCGCCCGGGTGGTGGTGAGCTCGGTGATGCGCTGCTCGAGATCTTCGCGGCCGCCCGGTTCGAGCAGGTTGCCGGCGAGCCACCGGTCGAGCCGCAGCACGCTGGCGACGGCCTGGATGTTCAGGGCCAGCAGCGCCGACCCGATGACGATCTGCATGACGAGCTCGGCCCCGCTCATCTGCCCGGTGAGGACGGCCTGCGTCACGATGCCGGCCAGCACCAGCCCGACCAGGAGCAGCCCGGCAGCGACCGCCCCGAGAGCGGCCGGCAGCAGCCGGGCGACGAGGTAGCCGAGCATTCGCGGGGCATCGGCGCTCATGGGTGGAAGCGACAGCCGGCGCAGCTCCCAGGCGACGATCTGCCGAGCGCTCTCGAGCACACCGGCCCGGCCCCGTGACCGCCACGCCAGGCCGGCCACGATCAGGAAGAGGACCTCGCCGGCGCCGCTCAGCGCCCCGAGCGACACCACGGCCAGCGGCTGCCCGGCCCGGATCAAGAGGCGAAGCCCCCGGCTCATCGCGTGGTCGCCCGGGCGGGCGGCCAGGTCGGAGCCCGCCGGCCCGGACGGGTGAACGCGAGGAAGCATCTCGGTCACCGTACGCGATGGCGGCGAGTCAGGCGGACGGCGACGAAGGCGGCCACGGCCACCGCGCAGGCGACGATCACGGCCTTCTGGAAGGTGGAGGCGTAGGCCTCGACCTCGTGCCAGTTGGCGCCCAGGTAGTAGCCGGCCAGAACGAAGGCCGAGTTCCAGATCAGGCTGCCCACGGTGGTGCAGAGCAGGAAGACGGGCAGCGACATGCGCTCGACGCCGGCCGGGATGGAGATGAGGCTGCGGAAGATGGGGATCATGCGGCCGAACAGCACAGTCTTGGGGCCGTGGCGATGGAACCAGGCTTCCGTCCGGTCGATGTCGCTCAGCTTGATCAGCGGCAGGCGGGCGGCGATCGCCCGCAGCCGCTCGCGGCCGAGCAGCACGCCCGCGTAGTAGAGGGCGACCGCGCCCACGACCGAACCCAGCGTGGTCCAGGCGATGGCGCCGATCAGGCTCATCCGGCCCTGGCCGGCGGCGAAGCCGGCCAGCGGCAGGATCACCTCGCTCGGGATCGGGGGGAACAGATTTTCCAGCGCCACGGCGAGGCCCGCACCGGGCCCACCGAGGCGTTCCACGAGGCCCGTGACGAAGCCGGTGAGGCCGCCGTCGGCTGCATACGTCGAGGTCATGGCGAAAACGCTAGGGATCGGCGGTCGGCTCGGCCATGAAGCCGGCCGCCGAACTCACCTGCGGAAAACCACACCCCGATTCGGGCGCCGGCCCCAGTCCGGCCGACCGGCCGAAGGAGCAGAGTGGCGAGCGGGAGGGGCAGGTGAATCCGCGAGCGGGATCGGATCGTGGCCGAATCGATCCTGAGGGCCCTCCGATCCGTATTTCAAGGCGAGCGGAAATCGTGGGACGGCGGTCGCAGCGAAAGTCTTCGATGTCCGGAGGTACTGCGGACAAAGACTCCGGCGGCACTACGGACGAAGACTCCGGCGGCACTACGGACGAAGACTCCGGCGGCACTACGGACAAGGACTCCGGCGGCATTACGGACAAAGGAGCTGGTGGGGATGAGATCCGACGAAGGGAAACCGCGCATCAATTCGGCAGATTGGCACAGTGATCACCGGGTCGGATGCGGGCGATGGTGACGGTAGTGGGCGATGAAAGGGCCAGCCGCCGGGTTGTCACGCACGAACAGGTGGTGCGGGCCGGGATCGAGCACTTTCTGAGCCGATCCACAATAGACATGGAAGAACTGGCCGTTTCCATGGCCATCAGCCGAGCCACGCTCTATCGGGTCGCCGGCAGCCGCGACGCCCTGCTCGACGACGTCCTGCGAGCGCTCACCGAAGCCATGTTCGCCGAATCCCGGGCGGCGCGCACGGCCGCGGGCTTCGACGGTGTGGTCGAGATTTCCCGGCATTTCGGCGAGCTGCTGCGGTCGCCCGTCCTCGAGACCTTTCTGCGCCAGGATCCCGAGGCGGCATCGCGAATATTGTTCACACCGGCCGGCGGCGTGCACGAGAGCGCGGTCGCCAATCAGCTCACGGTTTTCCGCGAGACCGGGCTGACTGACGAGTTGCCGCCGGACGCCGACCTTCAGCATCTCGCTTTTCTCTACGTCCGCATGGTCGGCGCGTTTCTCTATGCGGAGTTCTTCACCGGCAAGAAGGCGGATTTCGACGAACTCGTCCCGGCCCTGCGCTCCCTGTTGAACGCGGCCCTCTGACGGGTCAGCCGGGGATTCCGATTTCCGTGCGTACGGCGTAGAGCTCGGGGAAGAACGTCAGGTCGAGCGCCGCCTTGAGGAAGCCGACCCCGCTGGAGCCGCCGGTGCCGCGCTTGAAGCCGATCGTGCGCTCCACCGTCTTCAGGTGGCGGAACCGCCAGAGCTGGAAGTTCTCCTCGATGTCGACGAACTCTTCGCAGGCCTCGTACGCCTCCCAGAACTTCTCGGGGTCGTTGTAGATGCGCACGAACACCGGCACCAGGTCTTCGTTGTAGCGCCAGGGCAGAGTCACGTCGCGCTGCAGCAGCTCGCTCGGCACGTCGTGGCCGTGGCGGTGCAGGTAACGCAGGAACTCGTCGTACACGCTGGGCGCCTCGAGCGCTTCGGTCAGCATGGCCAGGGCGCTCTGGTCGTCGGTGAACAGCGACAGCATCCGCCTGTCCTTGTTGCCGAGCAGGAACTCGACCGCCCGGTACTGATACGACTGGAAGCCCGACGACGTGCCCAGGAAGCTGCGGAACTCGGCGTACTCGCTGGGCGTGAGCGTGGCCAGCACCGACCACTGCTCGGTCAGCGTGCGCTGGATGTGCTTGACCCGGGCCAGCCCCTTGAGGGCGGGGCGCAGGTCGTCCGCGGCGATCCGGCGGGTCACCGCACGCAGCTCGTGCAGCACCAGCTTGAGCCACAGTTCCGAGGTCTGGTGCTGCAGGATGAACAGCAGTTCGTCGTGGTGCTCGGGCACGCTCACCGGATGCTGGGCGTTCAACAGCTCGTCGAGGTGCAGGTATCGGCCGTACGAGAGGTTGACCTTGAAATCGCGGACGACGGAGTCCTCGATCGGCCGTTGGTCGCCTTCCACGGTAATTCCTCCTCAGATCCTCACCTGAAGAGAATCACACCAGCTCAGGCGTTCGCCAACGAGCCGTTGGCCAGGATCGGGCCCCAGTACGCCCAGTGCCCGTCGGAGCGGACGAAACGGCTGCGCTCGACCATGTCGCCGGCCTTGCCGTGGTCCTTGTAGTGGGCCCGGAACTCGACGATGCCCTCGGTGTCGAACAGGCCGCCGCCGGTGGACTCGATGATGTCGAGGCCCGTCCAGCGCAGCCGCGAGTCGGGTTCGATGCGGGCCGGCCGGGTCTTGGGGTGCCACGACCGGAGCACGTAGTCGTCGTCGTCGAGCGCGAAGGCCGAGTAGCGCGACCGCATCAGCGCCTCGGCGGTGGCCGGGGGAGTGCCGAGGTGGGCCGGTTCGCAGCACTCGGCATAGGGCAGCCCGCGGCCGCAGGGGCAGAGCTTCGTCTTCGACGCCATGCGCTCATTTTCTCAGGTCACCATCCCGTGCTGGACGGCGATACCGAAGCGCGTGGGACGCGACGTGGTCGGCGAAAGCGAATCGGGACACCGGAATGTCAGGCGAGCAGAGAGTGACGACTTAAACGCGTCAGCGAGCACGGCCCGCAATCATGCGGAACAACCTGCAAGACCGAACGGCGGATGGCGAACGTCATGAAAGCGCGCGTTCGAATTTTGCAGACATTTGACGTACGCTGCCTACGTGACCAAACGTCTGGCCGAGGTGGCCAAGAAGGCAGGCGTCAGCGAGGCGACCGTCAGCCGGGTGCTCAACGGTCGCAACGGTGTGAGCGAGGCGACCCGCGCGTCCGTTCTGACCGCGCTCGACGTCCTGGGCTACGAGCGACCGACCAAGCTGCGGGGCGAGCGCGGCCGGCTGGTCGGTCTCGTCCTGCCCGAGCTGCAAAATCCGATCTTCCCGGCGCTGGCCGAGGTGGTCACCGCCTCGCTGGCTCAGCGTGGCTTCACCCCGTTGCTGGCCGCCCGCACGATCGGCGGCGTCCCCGAGCGCGACTACATCGAGATGCTGCTCGACCATCAGGTCTCCGGGGTGGTCTTCGCCGGCGGCTCGTATGCCCTGGCCGATGCCGAGCACGGCCATTACCGGGCGCTGACCGACCGCCGCATGCCGGTCGTCATGGTCAACGCGGGCGTCTCCGACCTGGGTTTCCCGCACATCTCGACCGACGACGCGGTGGCCGTCGAGCAGGCGTACGGGCATCTGCGATCGCTGGGTCACGAGCGCATCGGCATGGTCATGGGCCCGGAGGACCACGTGCCCTCGCGCCGCAAGCTGGCCGCCCTCGAGGGCAAGGAGTTCCTGGTCGAGCGCACGAGCTTCTCGATGGAGAGCGCGCGCCTGGCCGCCGCCAAGCTGATCGACCGCGGCGTGACCGGCATGATCTGCGCTTCCGACGTGCTCGCGCTGGGCTCGATCCGGGCCGCCCGCCGGCTCGGCCTCGACGTGCCGGGCGACGTGTCGGTCGTCGGCTTCGACGATTCGGCCCTGATGACGTGCACCGACCCGCCGCTGACGACCGTCCGGCAGCCCATCGAGCTGATGGGCCAGTCGGCCGTCGACCTGCTCGTCAACCAGATCGAGGGCAGCGGCGTCGAGCCCGACGAGCTTCTCTTCGAGCCGGAGCTGGTGGTGCGCGGCTCCACCGGGCCGGCACGAAAGCGCGACTGACCAGCAAGTTTCTTACCTGAAGGGCGGGCCCTGCGGCCCGCCCTTTGTCGTGCGCGCCTACAGCGGGGCTAGTCGCGTTTTTTCTTTCTTCAGTCGGCTTCTTGCGGTGAACCGGTTGGACTTTGTATCGTCACGTCCACGAAACATGCGAGACCCAAGTCACACGATCACGCCTGACAACGATGGCCATGGATAACCGTTCCCGAAGGGATGGACAGATGTCCGTACCGCAGTACCGGAAGGCAGCGGCGCTCGCGCTCGTGGCCGGCCTGGGGCTCAGCCTCACGGCGTGCTCCACGAAGAGCGACGACGACGGCGGGACAGACGCTGCCGGCAAGGTCACCATCACGGTCGACTGCCAGCCGGTCGGCGCGCAGAAGGAACTGCTGGCGAACTGGAACGCCGATGTCGCGGAGTTCCAGAAGCAGAACCCCGACATCACGATCAAGAGCGTCAGCGTCGGCGAGCAGTGCAACAACCCGCCGGACTTCACGGCCCGCCTGGCCGGGGGCACGATGACCGACGTCTTCTACGGCTACATGACCGACCTGCAGCAGGTGCTCGACAGCGGTCAGGCCATGGACATCACCCAGTACGCGACCAAGGACACCATCCCGACCTGGGACAGCGTCGATCCCGCCCTCAAGGAGGTCTTCACCGAGGAGGGCAAGCTCTACGCCGTACCGGTGAAGAACTACTCGATGGGTCTGGTCTACAACAAGGCCCTCTTCAAGAAGGCCGGGCTCGACCCGGAAGCCCCGCCCAAGACCTGGGCCGAGGTTCGCGCCGCGGCCAAGAAGATCGCGGGGACCGGCGGCGGCGTCGCCGGCTACTCCGAATACAGCGCGGGAAACACCGGCGGCTGGCACTTCACCGCGCTGAACTACTCGCAGGGCGGCAAGATCCTCAGCGAGGACGGCAAGAAGGCCGAGTTCAACAACGCCCAGGGCAAGCAGGTCCTGCAGAACCTCAAGGACATGCGGTACGGCGACGACAGCATGGGCAGCCGTCAGCTGCTGCAGTGGGGCGACCTGCTGACCAACGCCGGCGCCGGCAAGGTGGGCATGTTCATCGGCGCGCCCGACGCGACCCAGGCGATCGTGAGTCAGTTCCAGGGCAAGTACGAGGACTGGGCCATGGGCCCGATGCCCGGTCAGGACGGCCCGGCCAAGGGCACGCTGGGCGGCGGCGAGGGCTACTTCTTCAAGAAGGACCTCACCCCCGAGCAGGTCAAGGCCGGTCTCAAGTGGATCGCCTACCAGAAGCTGACGCCGGGCAAGGGCCAGCTCGACTACGTGCGGGCGAAGCCGCAGAACTACCCGGTCGGCCTGCCCCAGCCGCTTTTGTTCACCAACGGTAGCGAGGCCCAGAAGCAGGAGCTCGAGCTGCGCAAGGCCAACGCGAACGTCGACACCGCGAACTTCAAGGCGTTCGAGGACAACCCGGTGCCGATCGTCGGTGAGCCCCGGAACGCGCAGGCCATCTACGCGGTCCTCGACTCGGCGATGTCCGGGGTGCTGACCAACCCCAACGCCAACATCGACTCCCTGCTCAAGACGGCCGAGACCAAGGTCAACCAGCTCCAGGCCGCCGGCAGCTGACCCCGGAGCGCGGGAGCCGGACCTCCGGCTCCCGCGCCCTCAACCCAGGAGCCCCAGTTGGCGATCATGACTGCGCCGGGCGTCACCACGCAGACCGCACCGGCGCCGGCCAAGCCCAGCGGCAAAGCCGCACGCCGAATCAAAGACAACCTCACCGGGCACGCGTTCCTGATCGGGGCGGTCGTCTGCTTCGCCCTCTTCATGTGGTACCCGATGATCCGCGGCATCGTGATGAGCTTCCAGCGCACCCGGCGCGGCGAGACCACCTGGGTCGGCTGGGACAACTACACCCGCATCGTCGCCGACCCCAGCTTCTGGATCGCCTGGAAGAACACGTTCCTGTTCACGATCCTGGCCCTCGTCGTCGGCTATGTGCTGCCGTTCTTCGTGGCGATCCTGCTCAACGAGTTCCGGCACGCCAAGGGCTACCTGCGGATCCTGGTCTACCTGCCGGTGATGCTGCCCCCGGCGTCCGCGCTCTTCCTTTTCAAGTACTACGCGTACGACCCCAGCGAAGCCGGCCTGTTCAACGCGATCCTCACGTTCCTGCACCTGCCGACCTCGGAATGGATGCAGTCGCCGACCATGACGATCCCGGCCATGGTGATCGCCTCGACCTGGATGAACCTGGGCAGCGCCGTGCTGATCTATCTGGCGTCGCTGCAGAACATCCCGGGCGAGCTGTACGAGGCGGCCGAGCTCGACGGCGCCGGCATCTGGCGCCGCATCTGGAGCGTCACCATCCCGCAGACCCGGCTCATCCTCGCGCTGCTGGCCATGCTGCAGATCGTCGCCACCATGCAGCTGTTCATCGAGCCGCTGATCCTGGCCAACGGCGCCGGCACCCAGGACTCGGCGACCTCGGTGGCCTACCTGATCTATCAGCACGGCTTCTTCCAGAACGACCTCAACGGCGCGGCCGCGCTCGGCGTGATCATGCTCATCGTGCTGGCCGCCTTCTCCGCCGTGTACGTGCGACTGACCACGAAACAGGACTGAGACCATGGCTGATTCCGGCACCCGGACCCTCATCTCGCAGGCCCAGCTCCGCCGCGGCCGCGGCAAGGTCATCTACTGGACGCTGCTCACGGTCGTGGTCCTCGGCTTCACGCTGGTCTTCCTGGGGCCGCTGTACTGGATGGTCACGGGGGCGCTCAAGTCGGGCCAGGAGATCGCGCAGACTCCGCCCACGCTGTGGCCGCACGATCCGCAGCTGCAGAACTACATCGACGCCTGGACCAACCTCGACCTGGCCAAGTTGATGTTCAACACGTTCTACTACGCGGCCGGCGCGGTCTTCTTCCAGCTCGTCTTCGACACCGCGGCGGCGTACGCCCTCTCGAAGCTCCGCCCGGCCTTCGGCAACGTGATCCTGGGGCTGATGCTGGCCACCCTGATGATCCCGGCCATGGTGCTGATCGTGCCGCAGTACGTGACGGCGATCGACCTGCCGATCATTCACGTCAACCTGCTCGACTCGCCGTGGGCCATCTGGCTGCCCCTGGTCGCCAACGCGTTCAACATCTTCCTGCTCAAGCGGTTCTTCGACTCGATCCCGGAGGATCTGATCGCGGCCGCGCAGGTGGACGGCGCCTCGCCGCTGCGGACGCTGTGGTCGATCATCCTGCCGATGTCGCGGCCGATCCTCGGCGTGGTGTCGATCTTCGCGGTGACGGCGGTCTGGAAGGACTTCCTCTGGCCGAAGCTGGTGATGCCGTCACCGGAGACGCGCACGCTCAGCGTCGGCATCTACGCCTTCTCGGGCGGCACGCCGCAGAACGTGGTGATCGCCGCCTCGGTCATCGCCGCGATCCCCACGGTGATCATCTTCCTGCTCTTCCAGCGAAACATCATGTCAGGCCTGACGACCGGCAGTCTGAAAGGCTGACGTAAACACACAATACGGGCGATCCAACAAGGGTCGTCGGACCCACTGTGCACAGAAAGCGGGTTTCCAGTGTCCGAAAAAGACTCCCAGTGGTGGCGCGACGCGGTGATCTACCAGGTCTATCCGCGCAGCTACGCCGACGCGAACGGCGACGGCGTCGGCGACATCGCGGGCATCCGGGACCGGCTGGGACACCTGCGCGACCTCGGCGTCGACGCGATCTGGATGAGCCCGTGGTACCCGTCGCCGATGGCCGACGCCGGTTACGACGTGGCCGACTTCCGCGACATCGATCCCGCGTTCGGCACGCTGGCCGAGGCGGAGGCGCTGATCGAGGAGGCGCACGCGGCCGGCATCCGCATGATCGTCGACATCGTGCCCAACCACATCTCCAGCGCGCATCCGTGGTTCAAGGCGGCGCTGGCCGACCCGGACGCGCCGGAGCGGGACTACTTCTGGTTCCGGCCGGGGCGGGGTGAGAACGGCGACGAGATGCCTACGGACTGGCGAGGGGAGTTCGGGGGCACCACCTGGACCCGTACGGGAGACGGCAGTTGGTATCTGCACCTGTTCACGCCCGAGCAGCCGGACCTGAACTGGGACCACCCCGACGTGCGGGCCGAGTTCGAGAGCATTCTGCGTTTCTGGTTCGACCGCGGCGTCGACGGCATCCGGATCGACTCGGCCGCGCTGCTGCTCAAGGACCCGGCCCTGCCCGAGGTGCTCGAGGGCAACCCCCACCCGTTCCACGACCTCGACGGCGTGCACGAGGTCTACCGGTCGTGGCGGCGCGTTTCCGACTCGTACGGCGGGGACCGGGCTCTCATCGGCGAGGTGTGGATGCCCGAGGTCGAGCGGTTCGCGAACTACCTGCGACCCGACGAGCTGCACGCGGCGTTCAACTTCGACTTCCTCGGCTGTGCCTGGGATCCGCGGCTGATGCGCGAGTGCGTCGACCGCACCCTGCACGCCCACGCGGCGATCGGCGCCCCGGCCACCTGGGTGCTCTCCAACCACGACGTCACCCGGCACGTCACACGCTACGGCCGTGTGGACACCACGTTCAGCTTCGACAACAACCTCGACGGCACCCCGGTCGACCTCGAACTGGGCACCCGCCGGGCCCGCGCGGCTGCCCTGCTGTCGCTTTCCCTGCCCGGCGCCACCTACATCTATCAGGGCGAAGAGCTCGGACTGTGGGAGAACGAGAACATCCCGCCCGAGGACTTCCAGGACCCGATGTGGGGCCGGCGCGGGCACAGCCGTGACGGCTGCCGGGTGCCGCTGCCGTGGACCGGCGACGAGGCCCCGTTCGGCTTCACCACCGCCACCCCCTGGCTTCCCCAGCCGGCGGAGTGGAAGGACCGCACGGCCCAGGCCCAGACCGGCGACCCCAACTCGATGCTGGAGCTCTATCGCTCCGCCATCGCGTTGCGCCGGGCCGAGCCCGGTCTCCACCGCGGCGGCATGGAGTGGCTCGACCTGAACCCGGCGGTGCTCGCGTTCTGCCGCGGTCAGGAATTCGCCTGTGTCGTCAACATGTCGGGCGCCCCCATCGCCCTGCCCGCGCACCAGTCCGTTCTGCTCGCCAGCAGCCCTCTCGACGGTGACCGCCTCCCCCAGGACACCGCCGTGTGGCTGCGCATGCGCTCGTAACACCCGGGGGCCGGCCACCTGAGAAAGGGATTCCCCATGGCCAACCGGACCACCCCACCCACGACGTCCGCGCCCGGCCACACCGGCTGGCCCGCCGGCCAGCTCTCCAAGTTCGAGGTCCATCCCTCCTGAGCCCGTCCAGCTCTGCCTCCTCGAAGAAAGGTGCGCTCCCGCATGTCCAGATTGAGACGACGACTTCTCGCCGCGTTCGCCGCGGCCGGCGTCGTAGCCACCGTCCTCGTTGTCCCCTCACCCGCGAACGCGGCCGGCCCCAACCTGGCCGCCGGCAAGACCTTCAGCGCGAGCAGCGTCACCGACGTCTACGGCGCGGGCAACGCCGGTGACGGCAACGCCAACACGTACTGGGAAAGCAACAACAATGCCTTCCCGCAGTGGCTCCAGGTCGACCTGGGCACCGCCACTCAGGTCAACCAGGTCGTCCTCAAGCTGCCCCCGGCCACGGCGTGGGCCACGCGGACGCAGACCCTGTCCGTCCAGGGCAGCACCGACGGCGGCTCGTTCTCGACCCTCAAAGCCGGTGCCGGTTACGTCTTCAACCCGGCCGGCGCCAACACGGTGACCATCGACTTCACCGCGGCGAGCGCGCGCTTCGTGCGGGTCAACGTCACCGGCAATACCGGCTGGCCCGCCGGTCAGCTCTCCGAGCTCGAGGTCTACGGCCCCGTCACGGGCGGCGACACCCAGGCGCCGAGCGTGCCCGGCAACCTGGCCTTCACCCAGCCCGGCGGCGACCAGATCCGGCTCACCTGGTCGGCCTCGACCGACAACGTCGGCGTCACCGGCTACGACGTCTTCGCCAACGGCGTGCTGCGCACCAGCGTGGCGGGCAACGTGCTCACGTACACCGACACGCAGCCGGCCAGCGCGACCGTGACCTACCAGGTGCGGGCCAAGGACGCCGCGGGCAACACGTCGGCGCTCGGCAACACGGTCACCCGCAACGGCACGTCCGTTCCGGGCAGCAACCTGGCCCAGGGCAAGCCGATCGAGGCGTCCTCGGTGGTGCACACGTTCGTGGCCACCAACGCGAACGACGGCAACACCGCGACGTACTGGGAAGGTGGCGGCTACCCGGCCACGCTGACGGTCAAGCTGGGCGCGAACGCGGCCCTGTCGTCGGTCGTGGTCAAGCTCAACCCGGACAGCTCGTGGGGCGCGCGGCAGCAGACGTTCGCGATCCTCGGACGCGAGCAGAGCTCGAGCACCTTCACGACGATCGTGGGCGCGGCGTCGTACTCCTTCAACCCGGCCTCCGGCAACACGGTGACCGTTCCGGTCAGCGCGACCGCGGCCGATCTGCGCCTGTCCTTCACCGCGAACTCGGGCGCCCCCAGTGGCCAGGTCGCGGAGCTGCAGGCGATCGGCACCGCGGCCCCCAACCCGGACCTGACGATCACCGGCACCTCGGCCTCGCCCGCCTCCCCGGTCGAGACCGACACTGTCACGCTCTCGGCCACCGTGCGCAACGCGGGCGGCGTGGCCAGCGCCGCTTCCAACGTCAACTTCTACCTGGGTACGACCAAGGTGGGCACCGCCACCGTCGGTGCGCTGGCGGCAGGAGCGCAGGCGACCGTCTCGGCCGGCATCGGCGCCCGGGACGCCGGCTCGTACCAGGTCGTGGCCAAGGTGGACGAGTCGAACACGGTCATCGAGTCCAACGAGGCCAACAACTCCTACACCAGCCCGGCGGCGCTGGTGGTCACCCCGGTCAGCAGCTCCGACCTGGTCGCCTCGGTGGTCAGCTGGTCGCCGGGCGCCCCGACAGCGGGCAACACGGTGACCTTCTCGGTCACCTTGAAGAACCAGGGCTCGGCGGCGTCGGCCGGTGGGGCCCACGGCATCACGCTGACGGTGCTCAACGGCTCGTCGGTGGTCCGCACGCTCACCGGCTCGTGGAGCGGGACGCTCGCGGCGGGCGCGTCGTCGCCGGCGATCAACCTGGGCACCTGGACGGCGGCCAACGGGCGCTACACCGTCCGTACGGTCGTCGCCAACGACGCCAACGAGCTGCCCGTCAAGCAGGCCAACAACACCAGCGAGAAGTCGTTCTTCGTGGGTCGTGGCGCCAACATGCCGTTCGACTTCTACGAGGCCGAGGATGGCCAGACCGGTGGCGGCGCCGCGGTTGTCGGCCCCAACCGGACGGTCGGCGACCTGGCCGGCGAGGCGTCCGGGCGCAAGGCCGTGACGCTGAACCAGACCGGGGCGTACGTGCAGTGGACCTCGCGGGCGGCGACGAACACGATCGTGGCGCGGTTCTCGATCCCGGACGGCACCACCAGCTCGATCAACGTCTACGTCAACGGCTCGCTGAACAAGACGCTGCCGCTCACCTCCAAGTACGCCTGGCTGTACGGCAACGAGGCGGCGCCGCAGAATTCGGGCACCGGGCCGCGGCACATCTACGACGAGGCGAACATCCTGCTGACCGGCTCGTTCCCGGCCGGCAGCACGATCAAGCTGCAGAAGGACGGCGCCAACAGCGGGGCCATCGCGATCGACTTCATCAACCTGGAGCAGGTCGCCCCCAAGGCCAACCCGGACACGGCCCGGTACGTCGTGCCGGCCGGATTCGACCACCAGTCCGTGCAGAACGCGCTGGACACCGCCCGCCAGGACTCGTCGAAGCTCGGCGTCTACCTGCCGGCCGGTGACTACCAGACGGGTTCCAAGTTCCAGGTGTACGGCAAGTCGATCCGCGTGGTCGGGGCCGGGCCCTGGTACACGCGCTTCTACACCCCGTCCACGCAGACCGAGACGGACGCCGGCTTCCGGGCCGACAGCACCGCCAACGGCTCGACGTTCGCCGACTTCGCGTTCTTCGGCAACTACACGATCCGCATCGACGGCCCCGGCAAGGTCTTCGACTTCGCCAACGTCGCCAACATCACGATCGACAACATCTGGACCGAGCACGTGGTGTGCCTCTACTGGGGCGCGAACACCGACAACATGGTCATCAAGAACACCCGGATCCGGAACACGTTCGCCGACGGCGTCAACATGACCAACGGCAGCACCGGCAACCTGGTCGACAACAACGAGGCCCGGGCGACCGGCGACGACAGCTTCGCGCTGTTCTCGGCGATCGACGCGGGCGGGGCCGACGAGATCAACAACGTCTACTCCAACCTCACGTCGATTCTGACGTGGCGAGCGGCCGGCATCGCGGTCTACGGCGGGTACGCCAATACGTTCAAGAACATCTACATCGCGGACACCCTGGTCTACTCGGGCATCACGATCAGCTCGCTGGACTTCGGCTACCCGATGAACGGGTTCGGCGCCGACCCGCCGACGGTCTTCGACAACATCTCGATCGTCCGGGCCGGCGGCCACTTCTGGGGCGCGCAGGTCTTCCCGGCCATCTGGGTGTTCAGCGCGTCGAAGGTCTTCCAGGGCATCCGGGTCTCGAACGTCGACATCATCGACCCGACCTACTCCGGAATCATGTTCCAGACCAACTACGTGGGCGGGCAGCCGCAGAACATCGTGAAGGACACCGTCTTCACGAACGTCACGATCACCGGTGCTCAGCGCAGCGGTGACGCCTACGACGCCAAGTCCGGCTACGGCATCTGGGCCAACCCGATGCCCGAGGCCGGCCAGGGCCCCGCGGTCGGTTCGGCGACCTTCACCAACCTGCAGATGAGCAACAACTACCGGGACATCGAGAACCCGACCTCCACCTTCACCATCATCCGTAATTGACCCTGGTGTGAACGAGGGGCCCGCGTCCGTCCATGCGGGCCCCTTCGGGTCGGCCCTGGCGTTCCGCCAGCGGCGTGCGCGTCGCTTGCGTACATTCGTCGGCGTGGAACGCATCGTCCTGCCCGACGGCCGCACGCTCGAATACCTCATCGAAGGCCCGCCCGGCGGCCTGCCGCTGGTGCTGCATCACGGCACCCCGTCCGGCGCCGTGCGCCAAGCCCCGGTCTTCGAATCGGCCCTGAAGCACGGCCTGCGTATCGTCGAGGCCAGCCGCCCCGGCTACGGCGGCTCGTCGCCGCACCCCGGCCGCCGGGTCGCCGACGTGGCCGCCGACACCGCCGCCCTGCTCGACGGCCTGAATGCCACCCACTTCGTCACCGTCGGCTGGTCCGGCGGTGGCCCGCACGCGCTGGCCTGTGCCGCCCTGCTGCCCGGCCGTTGTGTCGGCGCGTCGACCATCGCCGGCGTGGCCCCCTACGAGGCGCCCGGTCTCGACTGGCTCGCCGGCATGGGCGAAGAGAACATCGCCGAGTTCGAGGCGGCCGCGGCCGGCGTCCAGCCCCTCGACACATTCCTCACCGACATGGCCGGCGACCTGGCCCGAGTCACCGCCGACGACGTGGTGGCGGCCTTCGGCGACCTGCTGTCCGAGGTGGACAAGCAAGCCCTGACGGGCGGCTTCGCCGACTACCTGGCCGAGTCGACCCGCTACGCGGTCTCGGCCGGCATCGCGGGCTGGCGCGAGGACGACCTGGCGGTCCTGGCCGACTGGGGCTTCGCGCTGGCCGACATCCGCGTGCCGGTCGCCATCTGGCAGGGCGAACAGGACCGCATGGTCCCACCCGCCCACGGCCACTGGCTGGCCCACCACGTGCCCGGGGCCGAGGTGCACCTGCGCCCCGACGAGGGTCACCTGTCCCTGATAGCCAACTTCGACAAAGTCGTCGACAACCTGCTTGCTCACATCTCCGTCTGAGTCAGGCCGGGCCGCCGTCTTCCGAGGTAAGGCACGGGTCGGCGAGCCAGAACCTCGGCCAGACGGTCCACAGGCCGCAGCATCTTCGCAGCCCCAGGAGCGAGGTACTCCGCAAGCTCGTAGATGCGCTGGTGATCCGCCTCGAGATGCCGCATGTGAACGGGCTCGTGATGCATGACTCGGTTCCTGAACATACGTAGATGCTCCAGATGTGCGTGTATCTCGCGCCGTGGCCCGCGATAGCCCGGGCGGAAGGCACGATGGAGAGCCGGCCGCCACGTGACCTCCTCGTTGTCGCGGTTGAGCAATGAGACCCAGAAGCCGAGGGGCATCGCGGCGACAACGTCATCGGAGGTCGGCTCATGGCGGCATGTTCGATTGAGCCTCCGTCGAGCGCCGGCGATGAGGAGCGCGCCATCACCGGCCAGCCGGGCGACCGTCCACCACGCGGATCTTACATAGTGGCTGGTCAACTCGTTGTGGAAAGCGTTGCGCAGGAGAACCTCGAGAAAGTTGAGCGCTGGATGGAGAGCCGACGACACCTCGATGTTCCATCGATAGAGCGCCAAAGCCAGTGCCTCGTTCCCTCCGCAGTCCCGGACATACGGCCGGAATCGCGGCACAGAGAGGAATCGCTTGACCCATTCGGCGTCGGGCTCAGACCGGGACACGTGATGCCTCCGAGGTTCGTAGAAGAGCTCGACGTCGTGCTAACGTTGTCAGTGCACGCCCCGGGACTCGCCTCTGCTTCGCATGCGACCCGGGGTAACGTCTTTTCTGGCGAAGTTCCTGGTCGGCGGGTCGTTGAGAGTGTGAGGCAGGGCGCACCGATCCGCCTGATCGCATCGTCAACCACCTCATGGTGACTAGTCGCTTGAACACTGGTCGTAGGTACTCTAGTCTCTTGCCCAGTGTCGCGGTGAAGTGGCAGTCGTGCGCTCCGGGATTCGCCTCTGCTTCGCATGCGACCCGGGGCATAGTCTTGCGGCAGTGTGGTTACAGCTACGACGGAGCGCGCGCCCTCCCGGATGGGTGAGCGCGCGCTTTGTTGTCGGGCGGTCAGACCTCGACGGGGGAGAGCTCCGGCAGGGTCTCGGGGCTTCGCTCGGGTTCGGGAGCGGTCTTGCGGGCGGTGGGTACCAGCAGGGCGACCAGGAAGGCGGCCGCCGCCACGAAGGTCAGCACGAGGAAGGCCTCGGTGTAGCCGGATTCGGCGGGCAGGCCCTGGGGGCCGGGGTGGCTGGTGATGATCGAGCTGACCACGGCCGTGCCGATCGAGGCGCCGATCGTGCGGATGTTGGTGTTCATGCCGCTGGCCACGCCGGTCTGGTGGCGGGGGACGCTCTGCACGATCAAGTTGACCAGGGACGAGTAGACCAGACCGAGGCCGATGCCGAAGACGCCGCCGGCCACTGCCACCTGCCAGGGTGCGTCGTGGCGCAGGGCCAGGGCCAGCGTGGCGATCGTGCTCAGACCGGCGCCCCACAGCAGTTGCGCCTTGCTGCTCGCCCAGCGGGTGAGCGGGCCGCTCAGCGAGCCGAAGACGGCCATCGTGACCAGCATCGGCAGCATCAGCAGGCCGGCGCCGGTGACCGTGGCGCCGAAACCGAAGCCGGACTCGCGGGGGAGTTGCATCAGCTGAGGCAGGAAGGCGAACACGCCGAACATCGCGGCCCCGAAGAGCAGGGCGACCAGGTTGGCCGTCCACACCGCGGGCAGGCGCATCATGCGCATGTCGATCAGGGGCTCGGACGACCGGAGTTCGGTCAGCAGCCACGCGGTCAGCAGCACGACCGCGGCGGCGAGGAAGCCGAGCGTGCGGGCCGAAGCCCAGCCCCAGGCGGTGGCCTTGCTCAGCGGCAGCAGCAGCGCGACCAGCCAGCCCGACAACAGGGCGGCCGACAGCCAGTTGACGCGGCCGGGGGTGCGTACCGGGGAAGCTGGAACCAGCCGCCAGGCCAGCAGTCCGACCACGATGACGACGGCCAGCGGCAGCCAGAACAGCCAGCGCCAGTTCAGCGCGCCGACGATGGGGCCGGCCAGCACGATGCCGAGGCCGCCGCCGGTGGCGATGACCGCGGCCAGCACGCCGATGGCCGAGGTGACCCGCGCGGGCGGGAACTCGTCGCGCAGGATGCCGAACGAGACGGGGAAGATCGCGCCGCCGAGGCCCTGGATGACCCGGGCGATGATCAGGACGGTGACGTTGGGGGCGACCGCGGCCAGCAGGCAGCCGACGGCGATCGCGGCCAGCGCGACCAGCAGCGCCCTGTCCTTGCCGGTCATGTCGGCGATGCGGCCCATCAGCGGGGTGGCGACCGACGCGCTGAGCAGCCACGCGGTGAGCACCCAGGTGACCGTGCCGGGGGAGGTGTGCAGGTCCTGCTGGATCGTCGGGAGGACCGGCGTGACCAGCGACTGCATGAGCGAGAAGGCCGCCGCGGCGGCGGCCAGGACCGCGAAGGTGGTTCGCGGCGAGCGCTGGTAAAGTCGAGGCATGCCTCCAGATTAGTGGAGGGGTGCCTCCGGTTGGCAAGCCGGTTATCTGTGAGGAGTGTCTCCATGGCGGTTGCCGTACGCCGTCCGCAGCGTGCCGACGCGCGCCGCAACTTCGAAGCACTGCTGGTCGCGGCGCGCGAGGCGTTCGCCGAGAACGGCACCGAGGCCTCGCTCGAAGACATCGCCCGGCGCGCCGGCGTGGGCATCGGGACGCTCTACCGCAACTTCCCGACCCGGCAGGATCTGTTCGAGGCGGTCTACGTCGAGGAGATCAACCAGCTTGCCCGCGTCGCCGAGGAGGTTGCCGGCCGCCCGCCGTGGGAAGCGCTCACCGCCTGGCTCGACCAGTTCGTCTCGTACGTCGGCACGAAGCGAGCGGTCATCGAGGCGCTCAACCGCGAGTCTGAGATGTTCCGTTCGTGCCGCGCGACCATGTACGAGGCGGGCGAGCCGCTGTTCACCCGCGCCCAGCAGGCGGGCGAGGTGCGCGCCGACGCCAGCTTCGACGACCTGTTGCGCCTCGTCGCGGGCCTGACCTCGGGCACGTACGTCGATGACGTCCAGCGCGACCGCGTGCTCGGCATAGCCCTGAGCGGCCTGCGAGCCTGACCCGCGGACAAGCCCGAGGGGCCCGCGCGCCCGCCCAGGGCCGCCCGGGTTCAGAGCCTGATCGTCTGCCCGCTCCGCGCGCTTTCGCGGGCCGCGTCGAGGACGGTCATGTTGCGCACGACGTCGGCCGGGTCGACCGGCAGCGGACCCTCGCCCCGCACGGCCGCCGCGAAGGCCGGGTAGTAGAGATCCCAGCGGCCGCGCTCGCTGCGCACCCGCGTGCCGTCGTCGCCGCGGTAGATGTGGCCCCACTTCGCCTCGGGCTCGACGCCCCACCCGTCGCCCAGGGCGGCCGGCGACAGGCCCGCCTTGAGCGCGGCCTCTTGGCTGTCGACGTCGGCCACCACGAACGTGCCGGTGGTGCCCGCGACCCGGTAGCGGGGGCCCGGCGCGCCCTGGCGCCAGCTGCCCCACAGGTGTGACTCGACGCCGTTGACGTGGTGCAGCGCGAGGAAGAAGTCGTCGTCGAGCTCGCCGCTGCCGCGCACCTCGGCGTAGACCCGGACGGCCGGCCCGTTGAGCAGCAGGGCCTGGTCGACCAGGTGGGAGCCGAAGTCGAGCAGCGTGCCGCCGCCGGCCGGGCCGGGCTTGCGCTCGGGCGCCCAGCGTTCGAAGCGCGACTCGAACCGCCGGACCGTGCCGAACTGCCCGTCGTCGATGAGCCGTCGCAGCGTCCGGAAGTCGGAGTCGTAACGCCGGTTCTGATAGACGCTGAGCAGCACGCCCTTGGCCTTGGCGGCGGTGACGACCTCGCGGGCGCGCTCGGCCGTCAGGGTGAACGGCTTGTCGCAGACGACGTGCAGCCCGTGCGCGATGGCCTCGAGCGCGAGGTCGGCGTGGGTGGTGACCGGCGTCGAGATCGCCACCGCCTCGGCGCCGCCCTCGGCCAGCGCGGCGATCGAGTCGAACGCGGTTGCCGCGGGGTGCTGCTCGGCGAGCTGCTTGCGGCGTTCCTCGTTCGTGGTGACCACGCCGAGGAACTCGACGTTGGCCGCCGAGGCGATCAGGGGAGCATGAAAGGTTCGCCCACCCGAGCCGTAGCCGACCAGCCCGAACCGCACCGCGTCACTCATGTCTCGAAACCTTGCCACATGCGCGCACTGTTCCCGCACGCTGCCCCGGGGCCTGTGGACAACGCGCATCGCGCCGGACCGGGCCTGTGGACAACTTGCGGTCTGCCGACTGGCGCTGTTCTAGGGTGACTGAGTCATAGCGGTGTAGAACCTGAAGTTCTACACTCTTCATTATGGAGCGTATTGGAGTGCGGGAGTTGAACCAGAACACCAGCCAGGTTCTCGCTCGGGTCAGCGGGGGTGAAACCGTCGAGATCACCGATCGGGGGCGCCCGATCGCCCGGCTCGTTCCGGTCGGCGACGACCACAAGGCTCTGGCGAAGCTGGTGGCCACGGGTCGGGCTGTCGCTCCCACCGGTGGCGGGCCGGTTCCTCTTCCCCCGAAACTCGGCGGCGACGACGTGGATGTCGCCGCCGCCCTCGCCGACATGCGCGAAGAGGAACGCTGGTGATCTATCTGGATTCCGCCGCCGTCGTCAAGCTCGTCCGCCAGGAAACGCACAGTGCCGACCTTGTCGCCTGGCTCAACTCGCACGACGACGCGCCCCTGGTTTCCTCCGCCCTCGTCGAGGTAGAGGTGCCCCGAGCCCTGCGGCGGTCGGCGCCGCAGGCGATGATCGGTGTCCCCGCCGCCGTCGGGCGACTGTTCCGGCTCGAGATCGACTCCACGATCCGCGCGACGGCGGCCGCTTTCGCCGAGCCGGCGCTGCGCAGCCTCGACGCCATCCACCTCGCCACCGCGCAGGTTCTCACCAACGAGTCGGGGTCGGCTCTCACCGCCTTCGTCACCTACGATCGCCGGTTGCTCGAGGCGGCCAAGGCCGCGGGGCTGCCCGTCGCCAGTCCGGGTCAGGACTGATCGGCGAGGCAGCAGACCGTGAGGCTGCCTGTCGGATGGGTGACGGGTGCTTCAGCGGAGAGCTTCTGATGCGTCAACATTCGTCCCATGAAGCCCGCGCAGATGGAACGCACGCCGTTCGCCGACCTCGATCGGCAGCCTCGTGAGATGACGGCGATGCTGCTGGCCGCTCTCGACGAGATGGGGCGGCACCCCGAGATCCGCCGGGTTCGCCGTACGGCGATGGACGCGCTCCGGCCCGAGCCGGGCTGGCAGGTGCTCGACGCGGGTTCAGGCGGCGGCGACGTCGCCCGCTGGATCGCCGGGGAGGTCGGCCCGGCCGGGGGCGTGACCGCCCTGGATTATTCGGCCGCCATCATCGCCGCCGCGGTCGAGCGGCACGACGGCAGCAACGTGCGCTACACGACCGGTGACGTCTCGGCGATCGACCTGCCGGCCGGCAGCGTCGACGGGGTCTGGTGCGAGCGGGTGCTCCAGCACGTCGACGACGCCGACCTGGCCATCGCCGAGCTGGTGCGGGTGACCCGGCCCGGCGGGCGGATCTGCCTGATCGACACCGACTGGAGCTCGCTGGCCTTCGACGGGGTGCCGCCGGCCCTGGCCCGCGCCGTCGTGGCCGCCATGCACGGCCGCCTCACGCCGAAACAGGTCGACATGGGCCGCACGCTGCGCCGCCGGCTGGTCGGCAAGGGGCTGACGGACGTCAGCGCGACCCCCGTGACGTGCCTGTTCGGCGACCCGGGGTCGGCTGCGGTGGTGCTGCCCATGGTCAACGCCGGGGTGCCGGCCGAGGTGTGGACGACCCCGCCCGGCGTACGGGAGAAGTGGTTCTCGCACGTCGACGAGGCCGGCGCCCGCGGTGACTTCCTGGCCGTCCTGACCATCTGGACGGTGACCGGCACCGTTCAGGAGGCGCGACGCCAGTACTGACGCTTCTTCTCGTCCCGCACCACGAACCCGAGCCGTCCCAGCTCCTCGCGCAGCTCCCGGACGTCATCGTCGTCGCCCGCGCTGAGCGCCTTCTGCCGGGCGGTGAAGACGGCGTCGGGCAGATCGGGCAGGCCGGGAACCCAGCGCCGGTACGCGTCGAGGTACGGATCCTGCTCGGCCCAGGCCACACCCCGCGAGCCGAACGCCGCGCTCAGCTTCTGCTTCGACAGGTGGGAGGGCTCCCGGGCCAGCTCGCGACCGGTGCGCCCGAGCAGCACGAGCTGGTCACGGTCGGGGAAGGCCAGCGCGATCTCGCCCTTGGGCACCGCCCGCCGATGACCGGGCCGGGTCAGCACCACCTCCATCGGCGTGATCCGCACGGTCAGCGACTCGGCGTCGACCAGCGCCGCGAGGATCAGCCCGAGTACGAAGCCGATCCCGAGCGCGACCACCAGGTCCCACGGCTCGGGCAGGTCCCGGATCAGGTTGAACGGTCCGCCGAAGGGCAGCCGGTCGATCACCCAGAGGATTCCCCACAGCAGCCCGGCGCCGGCGACCGGCAGCAGGAGCCACACGAGCATCCGCGACCACCAGGGGGTGGGCACAGTCGTTTCCTGTTCCAGCACGTCATCGAGTCTTGCGCGGCGTCCGGGCCGCCGATACCGACTCGGGTCGACGCGGCGTAGACCAAAGTCGACTGCCCCCCCGGAAGGCGGCGCCGGTAGCGTCGAACCATGCGGAGATTGCTGGTCGAGCTGTCGGTGGCCTCGACGGCCGTCGCGCTGGGCCTCTTCTTCCTCGTCAACACGATCAGCGAGGGCGACGGCGCGCCGGTCCCGGTCGAGGTCGCGACCGGCGCGCTCGCCGTGGCCTGCCTGATCCTGTTCCGGCGCACCCGTCCGGTCACGCTAGCCCTCGTGCTGATCCCACTCGGCATCCTGTTCGCGCTGCCGATGGGGGCCACACCGATCGCCCTGTTCGCCGTCGGTCTGCGCCGCCGTGCCGGGGTGGCGGCCGGCCTGGTCGCCCTGCACGCCGCGCTGGTCGCCTCGATCTACTTCATCGCCCTGGGCAACACGCGTCTCTACTACGAGGTGGTCATCTTCCTCGTGCTGCTGCACGTCAGCCTGGTCGCGATCGCCATGTTGATCCGCTCCCACCGCCACCTGGTCGCCTCGCTGGCCGAGCGGGCCCGCCAGGCCGAGGAAGGCCAGCGGCTGCGGGTCGAGCAGGCCCGCTCGTCCGAGCGCGAGCGCCTGGCCCGCGAGATGCACGACGTGCTGGCGCATCGGCTGTCACTGCTGGCCGTCCATGCCGGCGCTCTGGAGGTACGGCGGGAAGCCTCCGGCGACGAGCAGCGCGCGGCCGGCGTCATCCGCGAGACCGCCCACGACGCCCTCGAAGACCTGCGTTCGGTGATCCACATGCTGCGCGCGCCCGCGGACGATCAGCCGCAGCCCACTCTGGGTGACGTGCCCGCCCTGGTCGAGCAGTCCCGGTCGGCCGGCGCCGACGTCGGCCTCACCCTCGACGGGGGCGACGGCGTGCCCGTGACCGTGGGCCGGCACGCCTACCGCATCGTGCAGGAGGCTCTGACCAACGCGCGCAAGCACGCACCGGGCGCGCCCGTACGGGTGGCGATCAGCGCCTGCGCCGAGCGCGGCCTCGACGTGGCAGTGCGCAACGCGCTGGCCCCGGGCAGTGCCGCGATGCCGGGCGCCGGCTCGGGCCTGGCCGGCCTGCGCGAGCGGGTCCAGCTCGTGGGCGGCCGCCTGGAGCACGGCCCGACCACGGGCGGCGAGTTTCATCTGAGAGCCTGGCTGCCGTGGCCGACGTGAGCGACCAGGGCCGGCGTACCGACGAGAGCCGGGGCGGCGAGATGACGACCAAGGTCCTGCTCGTCGATGACGACGCCCTGGTCCGGGCCGGGCTCACCATGATGCTGGACGCGTTCGACGACATCGACGTGGTCGGGGCGGCCACCGACGGCACCGAGGTCGCGGCCGCGGTCAACACCCACCGGCCCGACGTCGTGCTGATGGACATCCGCATGCCGGGCCTCGACGGCCTGAGCGCCACCGAGTCGCTGCGCCGCCGCCCCGGCGCGCCCCAGGTGATCGTGCTGACGACGTTCGACACCGACGAGCACGTGCTGCGGGCGTTGCGCGCCGGGGCGGGCGGCTTCCTGCTCAAGCACACCCCGCCGCGCGAGATCGCCGACGCCGTGCGCCGGGTGGCGGCCGGCGAGCCGATGATGTCGCCCGAGGTGCTGCGCAAGATGATCGGCATGGTGTCCGGCGCCGATCCGGGCCGCGACCGGGCCCGTACGGCGCTGGAACGGCTCAGCCCGGGCGAGATCGACGTCGCGCGGCTGATCGCCCAGGGCCGCACCAATCAGGAGATCGCCACGGAGCTCCTGATGAGCACGGCCACCGTCAAGGCGTACGTGTCGAGGATCTTCACGAAGTTGTCGCTGACGAACCGTGTGCAGATCGCCCTGCTGGTGCACGACGCCCGCTGACCTTCCGGGCCGTCGGCAACATGCGGGCCAGCAGCGCGTCCAGCGGCATGCTGGCGAAACCGATCCGCACGTCGCTCGCCCCGTACGGCATCCAGAAGCGACCGTCGTGCACGAGCCCGCCGCACGAGTAGAGGACGTTCGGCACGTACCCCTCGCGCTCGATGTCGTCCGGCTCGATCAGGCCCTCGGGCAGGTCGGCGATCACCTTGGACGGGTCGTCGAGGTCGAGCAGCATCGCACCGATCGCGTAGCGCCGCATCGGCCCGACGCCGTGGGTCAGCACCAGCCACCCGGCCTCGGTCTCGATCGGCGAGCCGCAGTTGCCGACCTGGATCAGGTCCCAGCCGCGGTGCGGCATGAGCAGCGGCACCGACTGCTGCCACCGGTGCTGCTCGTCGCGTACGGCCAGGCCCAGCGTCTCGCCGTCCGAGCGGCAGAGCGCCATCTTCTGCCCGTTGATGTAGCGAGGGAACAGCGCCACGCCCTTGTTGGCTGCGGCCGGCCCGCTGAGCCGGGTCACCTCGAAGTGCCGCAGGTCGCGCGAGAAGATCACCCGGCCCGAGATCTGCCGTCCGTCGTACGCGGTGTAGGTCGCCTGATAGACGTGCCGCCCGTCCGGGTCGGTCACGCGCACGAACCGCGCGTCCTCCATGCCGTTGCTCTCGGCCTGCGTGGCCGGCCACATGACTCGCTGGTGCAACGGCACCGCGCACGGGAACTGGAGCGCGTAGTCCTCGGAGACGATGTGCCGAATCCGGTCGATCGTCTCCTGCGCTTGCGGCCGGGCCAGCAGCTCGCCGGGCACGTGCGCGATGACGTCCTCGAACTCGACGTCGGTGAACCGCTCGGGCAGCACCGAGACCACGTACGAGGACGCCTCGTTGTCGACCTCGGCATCGATCAGCGCCGCCGCCAGCTGGTTCTTCCAGTGCGTGGCATCGATCCGGTGCCCGACCGTGAGCGGCCCGCCGCGGTCCTCCACACGCAGCTGTTCGCCGGGGCCGAGGACGGCCGAGCAGAACCCGATGGACGAGATGTGCCCCTCGCCGATCTGCCGCAGGCTGATCGCCACCCTGAGCTCGCCCGGCTCGAGGCCGGCCTGGTCGGGGTGCTCGACCATCGACGGGTTGCAGAGCGCGGCCGCCTCGACCGCGAACTCGTGGCTGAAGTAGGCGCCGATCAGCGTCCGCGCGGTCGGCGACAGCTCCAACTCGGGCGGCACCCGGTGCTGCACCAGGTCGTAGTGGTGCTGGAACGTGCCCAGCAGGTCGTGGTGCCGGCCGGCGAAGCGGGTCAGCACGTCGTCGAGCAGCCGGCCGGTCTCGGCCTCGTCGAGCTGCAGAATGCGCTCGATCAGACGGCCCGCCCGGTTCTTGACGGTCTGCGAGTCCTCGCCCGGGACGAACAGCTTGATCACGACGCGCCGGCCGTCCGGCTGCATGACGACGTCGTGTCTGGTGATCATGTTTTGTGTATTCATGGTTGCGGTCACGCTAGGCCGCCTGACGGTCGGGTCGCGCTCCGGGTCGCCAGCGTGCGGGCATGCTGCAGCGTGGAGACGAGCGCGAGGGTGGATTCGGCTCCTTGGTTCACATTAGGACCAGTTGCCGTCAGTCCGTCATAACATCCACCGGTTAAGGGGTCGTACATCGGTTTCTGACCGTCGTTGTCGCCCAGGAACCAGGCGATTGCCCGGAACAGTTGCTCGTCCCAGCGTTCGTCACCGGTGACCGCGGCCGCGGTGGCGCAGGCGTCCGCGGTGGCGGCGGCCTCGATCGGCTGCTGGTCGAAGCGGTGCTTGGGCACGCCGGGGCGCCAGCCGCCGACCGGCACCACCGACAGCCGCCCGCCGTTGTCCTGCTCCCGGCACAGCCAGGCCAGCATCTTGAGCCCCGACCGCAGCAGCGTCTCGTCGCCGAGCAGGTCGCCCGCGGCGATCAGCACCTCGGGCAGGGCCGGGTTGGCGTAGGTGAGCTCGGGCTCGGGCCAGACCCAGTCCGCCTCCTTGTTCGACGGCAGCCCGATCACGGTGGCCGCGTCGGCCAGCAGTTCGGTCGCCGCGACGGCCCGCGGATCGGTCCGCAGCACCTCGGCCGCGCCCAGCCCGGCGAACGCCATCGCCCGCGACCAGGGCGAGCGCTCCCGGCAGCCGATGAGGAACGCGTTCATCGCCTCACGGCGGATCCACGGCACGGTCGAGCGCGCGGCGGCGGTGCCCAGGCCCCACAGCGCCCGGCCCCACCAGTCGCCCACCGACGGCTCGTCCTCCCAGCGCCGGTCGAACGAGAACCGGTTGCGGAAGCCGCCCTTCGGCCCCTGGGCGTGGGTCAGGAACGCCAGGTAGCGCTCGGCCAGCCCGACGAGCTGGGCCGTAGGCCTCGGCTCGCGGCTGATCAGCAGCAGCCCGCGGGACACGTCGTCGACGCAGTAGCCGTGCTCGCGCCGGACGATCGCGTTGCGGGCGTGCTCGAGCAAGCCGGTGTCGTCGGACAGGCGCGCGACGTGACTCCAGTCGGGCGGTGGGGCGTCGGCGAGCTGGATCGGCGGCGGCACGAGGCGGAGCCCGCCGGCGGCCGTGGTCACGCCGGAACCGACGCGGCCAGCGGGGAACCGGTGGCGAGCAGGCCGTTGGCCAGGGCCTGGTAGCGGGCGGCGACCGCGGGCCAGCGCAGGGTGGGGCCGCCGGTCAGGCCGGTGAGCCGCCCGGTCAGGCCCGGCTCGGCCAGCACGTGCCGGATCGCCGCGGCCATCGCCTCCGGGTCCTGGTGGGGCACGAGCAGGCCGGGGCCGTCGGCCAGCAGCTCGACGGCGTGCGGGAACTCCGTCGCGACGACCGGGATGCCGGCGCCGACCGCCTCGATCAGCACGCCCGAGGTGACCTGCTCGGTGGAGTCGTACGGCAGCACCACCACGTCGGCCGAGCGGATCAGCCGGGTCAGGTCGTCCTCCTCCAGGTACGCGTCGTTCCAGCGCACCGCGTCGGACACCCCGAGCGAGGCGGCGAGGGCCCGGAGCGAGTCGCGGTAGGCGTCGCCGAACTGCTCGAGAACCTTCGGGTGCGTACGCCCGGCGACCGTGTAGACCGGGGCCGGGCTCAGGTCCCCGAGCTGCGCGAGCGCACGCAACGCCCACTCGATGCCCTTGCCCGGGCCGAGCAGGCCCCAGGTCAGCAGGTGCGGGCGGTCGTGCTCCTCGCGCGGGCCGGTGCCGCGGCTGCCCGCGCCGTGCGGGATCACCGAGATCTTGCGCGGGTCGACGTCGTACCCGCCTGTCAGCCGCTGCCGGGCGGTGTCAGTCATGGTGACCACCCCGTCGGCCGTGGCCGCGATCTGTTCGAGCACCTGACGTTGCAGCGGGTCGGGCGTGCTGAGCACGGTGTGCAGCACCACGATCGAGGGCGCTCGGAGGGCGCGCAGCAGTGGCAGCACCTCGTTGCCGGCGTCGCCGGGATAGATGCCGTACTCGTGCTGGAGGATCGCCACGTCGAAACGGTTGAGCGCGTTGGCCGCGGCCCGCCAGCCGCCCGGGGTGTCGGTGTGCCAGGTGTGCACTGTCCTCGGAGCACCCCGATCCAGTTCGATGCCGCCGCTGACACTGTCGCAGGAGAGCAGCCGGACGACTCCTGAGCCGCCGTTCGTGTTCAGATGCGTGGCCAAAGCTGCATTGAAGGTCGCCAAACCACATTGGGTGGGTGGGTAGGTGCTCAGAAAACCGTACGTCGCGGGCATGACTAGGCCTTTCTCGCTCTGCGTACGCCTCCCCGCAGCACGGCTCAGCGCACCCGGGCCAAGCGGTGCCGGGCGCGCGTAATCGCCATTGCGGAGATCCGGGAAATGGCCCGGATTAACACGCAATTCACATTGCGACGTTAACAAGAAGGGCCATTCACCTGACGATTTTCCGGTAAATCGACAGGTAGTTGTCGACCATGCGGTCGCGCGAGAACCGGTTCCGGGCGCGGCGCGCGCAGGCCGCGCGGTCGAGGTCGCGCACCCGCTCGACGGCTTCGACCGCTTCGTCGGCGTTCGCGACGAGACATCCGGTCACCCCCTCGTCGACCACTTCCGGCATGGACCCCTTCCGGTACGCGATGACGGGCGTCCCGCAGGCCATCGACTCCACCACCGACAGCCCGAACGGCTCGGCGAACCGGATCGGGTGCAGCAGCGCCAGCCCGGACCCGAGGATCGCGCCGCGGTCCTCGGGTCCGACCGAACCCAGATAGACGACCCGGTCGCCGTCGATCCGCGGTTCGATCAGCTCCTCGAAGTACGCCCGGTCCTGCACGATTCCGCACATCACCAGCCGCCGGCCGGCCCGGGCGGCGATGTCGATGGCCAGGTCGGTGCCCTTGTCGGGGTGGATGCGCCCGAACAGGATCAGGTCCTCCCGGGGTTCCAGGTGGACGGGCAGGCCGTTCATGTCGATGCCGTGGTGCACGGTGCCCAGGTAGTCGAGGTCGGCGGAGCGGTCGCTGTCCGAGATCGAGACGTACGCCGACCGGCCACGGCGGTAGGCGGGCAGGATGTTCGGGCCCGAGAAGCCGTGGATCGTCGTCACCATGGGCGCCGCGCAGTGCTGTGAGAAGGCGAGCGGCAGCCAGTCGAGGTGGTTGTGCACGATGTCGAACTCGCCCGAGCGGGCCAGCGCGTGTCCGACGTGCAGCGCCTCCCACACCCGGCCGTCCAGGTCGGGGTTCTCCTCGTATCCGCTCGGCGCCACCCCGTCCAGGCCGGCCTTGGTGATCGAGTCGAGGGTGGCGAAGAGCGTCACGTCGATGCCGCGCTCCACCAGACCCTCGGTGATCAGGCTGGTCACCAGCTCCCACGGGCCGTAGTGCAGCGGCGGCGTACGCCAGGCGATCGGCCCCAGCATGGCGACCTTCACGACAAATGCCTCGTATCACTCGTGCTGGTAGTTAACACGTGCTTAGTATGCCCAGCGGTTTGATCCGGCGTTCTCGTGTTAGAGAAGACCTATGACGGATCTCTGGTGGAAGAGTGCGGTTGTTTACCAGATCTACCCGCGCAGCTTCGCGGACGCCGACGGCGACGGCATGGGCGACCTGCGCGGCATCATCGACCACCTGGACCATCTGTCCGGCCTCGGCGTCGACGTGATCTGGCTGTCGCCCGTCTACCCCTCGCCGCAGGACGACAACGGCTACGACATCAGCGACTACCAGAACATCGAACCGGTCTTCGGCACCCTCGAGATCTTCGACGAGCTGCTGGCCGGGGTGCACGCCCGCGGCATGAAGCTGATCATGGACCTGGTCGTGAACCACTCCTCCGACGAGCACCCCTGGTTCCTCGAGAGCCGGTCCGGCAAGGACAGCCCGAAGCGTGACTGGTACTGGTGGCAGCCCGCCCGCGAGGGCCTCGAACCCGGCACCCCGGGGGCCGAGCCGACCAACTGGGGTTCGGTGTTCGGCGGCTCGGCCTGGGAGCTCGACGAGAAGACCGGCGAGTACTACCTGCACCTGTTCTCGAAGAAGCAGCCCGACCTCAACTGGGAGAACCCGGCGGTCCGCCACGCCGTCTACGAGATGATGAACTGGTGGCTCGACCGGGGCATCGACGGCTTCCGGATGGACGTCATCAACATGATCTCCAAGGTGGTGCCGCTGCCCGACGGCCGGCTGACCGCCGGATCGCCCTACGGTGACGGCTCGGCCGGCTTCATCAACGGCCCCCGCCTGCACGAATACCTGCAAGAGATGCACCGCGAGGTGTTCGCCGGCCGCGACGCGATGCTGACTGTGGGCGAGATGCCCGGCGTCACGGTCGACGAGGCCAAGCTGTTCACCGACCCGCACCGGCACGAGGTCGACATGGTCTTCCAGTTCGACCACGTGTGGGCCGACCGCGGTGACGACCCGTGGCTGCTGATGCCGTTGCGGCTGACCAACCTCAAGGCCATCTTCAACCGGTGGCAGGCCGGGCTGGCCGAGGTCGGCTGGAACAGCCTGTACTGGAACAACCACGACCAGCCGCGGGCGGTCTCCCGCTACGGCGACGACAGTCCCGCCCACCGCGTCGCGTCGGCCAAGATGCTCGGCACGGTGCTGCACCTGCACCGCGGCACGCCGTACATCTACCAGGGCGAAGAGCTCGGCATGACCAACTACCCGTTCTCCTCGATCGACGAGTTCCGCGACATCGAGGCCCTCGGCCAGTACGCGCAGGCTGTCGAGCTGGAGGGCCGGTCACCCGAGGAGGTGCTGACGGTGCTCCGGGCCCGCGGGCGGGACAACGCCCGTACGCCGATGCAGTGGAACGCCTCGGCGCACGCCGGCTTCACCGCCGGCACGCCGTGGCTCGCGGTCAACCCGAACTACCCCGAGATCAACGCCGAGGCCGCGCACGCCGACCCGGACTCGGTCTACCACTACTACCGCAAGCTGGCCGACCTGCGGCACACCGAACCGGCCGTGGTCGACGGCGACTTCACGATGCTGCTGCCCAACCACGAGCAGCTGTACGCGTA
Organism: Paractinoplanes hotanensis; assembly: GCF_023717965.1. Taxonomy (NCBI): domain Bacteria; kingdom Bacillati; phylum Actinomycetota; class Actinomycetes; order Micromonosporales; family Micromonosporaceae; genus Paractinoplanes; species Paractinoplanes hotanensis. The sequence goes on from NZ_JAMQOL010000015.1 coordinate 342,324, forward strand.
CACCCGCCGCCTGAACGACACCGAGCTCCTCGTGATCGGCAACTTCTCCGGCGACTCCGTACGAGCCGAGGTGGACGAAGCCTGGACCGGCGCCGAACTGCTGCTGACCAACCTGCCGACGCCGCCCGAGGACTGGGCCCTGGCGCCGTGGCAGGCCGTCATCTACAAGCGCTCACTCGGGTAGTGCTTTCCCGAAGTTCCACGAGCCGCGATAGCTGATCAGCAACCAGTTGCCGGCGCCGGGAATGACGACGAGGGTGACCTGCTTGGTGATCGGACGCCGGTAGGTCACCCCGCCCCGGACCATCCGCACCCGCGCGCTGTAGGACACGGCGATCGTCAGCCAGTTGGTCTCCTCGTCGATGTAGAGGACCGACTGGCCGACCTTCTCGTCGACAACGTACGGCCCCGTCTTCGCGAAGGTGTAGGTCTTGTCGCTCAGGTCCCAGAAGGCCAGGACCTCGACGTCGCCTACGTCGTCCTTGTTGTTTTTGAGAGCCCCGCGAACTGAGTCGCGCCAGTGGTCGCGCGTCGGCGGGATCATGTGCCGGGAGACTGAGGCGAAGTCCGACACGACGTACTTGCTCTTCGGCCGCAACCGATCCAGGTCGAAGCTCTCCGTTCGCAGGAAGGCGACGACGTCCTGATAGGTCTTCGTGACCCGCGCGGCCCCGAACCGTTTGGCCACGTCCTTGCCGAGGATCGGCTCGCCGATGTCCGGCGTCGTGGAGTAGGGCGCGAGTTTCGGGTTCAGGTCGCGTGGCCCCGATCCCGTTGGCGACGCACCGGTGGACGGGGACACCGACACCGGGGCGGACGTGGAGGCGCTGGGGGCCGGCCGGGCGGTGGCTGCCTCAGGAGTGGAACAGGCGGCCAGGCTCAGAACGAGCGCAGCGGTCACCAGGTGTCCATATCGGACGGCATGAATCGACACGGTGGATGAATCTTTCTCGCGATGGGGGCGCACCATGAGAGCACACCCCCGATCGGATTCATCCACGGGCCTCGTCGAGCCGGGCCGGGCTCACGGGAGCCGCGGCTCGGCTCGGGCCGTGAGCCGGCCCGAGCCTGCGGCGGTCAGTTGGTGATGGTGTCCCACGAGAAGGCGAGCAGGGCGAACGCGGCGCCCAGCAGGGCCAGGCTGATGCCTCGGGACGAGATGGGCAGCGCGGCCAGCACGAGCAGGATGACCGCGATCAGATAGAAGATGCCCTGGATGGACATGGAAGCTCCTCGATAGTGGGGGTGGCGGCGCTGCCAGTACCCCCACTGCGAGGCGGGCTAAACCAAGGTCAACACAAACTCGGAGCCGGCGCCGATCGTGGTTTCCGTGGGCACGAGGCGGGTGGCGCGGCCGGGCGGCTCGCCGGTGCCGTAGTTGCGCAGGAAGCGGGGATGCGCGCCGCCGCTCACCTGCAGCCGCAGGCGGTGGCGGGGGCGGAAGACATGCGCGGTGTGTCCCATGTCGACGACCGTCCGGGGCTCGCCCGTCATGCGGGTCAGGCCGTCGCAGACGTTCAGCGAGCGGCCGTCCGGGTCGACGTCACACAGCCGTACGAAGAGGTCTCCGCTCGCGGCGGTCGTCGTGGCGTCCAGCTCGGCCCGCACCGGGCCCATGAGCGTGAGTGGCCGCTCGACCGGGTCGCTGGTGAACAGCAGCACGTCGCCGCGCTTCTCCAGTGGGGCGTTGTCGACCTGGCCCTGTGTCGACGACTGCAGCGGGCCGCCGATCGACGGGGTCGGGTCGGCGGGGTCGTACCGGAAACGCCAGCCACGCTCGGCGGTGAGCGAATCGAATCTCAGGCGTTCGGCCCGGGTGTCCGGCGGGGGCCAGCCGGGCAGGTCGCGCCACTCGTTCGTGCCGCCCACGTGGACTCGTACGCGATAGGCCGGAGGCTCGCCGCGCAGCCGGCGCATCGCCTGGGCGAACACCTCGGCCCAGCCCTTCTCGAGGGCGGACGTGTGGGTCCAGGGGCCGATCAGCAGGTCGACGTCGCGGCCCGCGTCGCGCAGCCGGGCGTACTGGTCGAGCACCTGGGCCGGGCTGAGATCCCACCAGCCGAGCGTCAGGCTGACCGGCACCTCCATGGCCCCGGCCGCCTCGGCCATGTTCGCCTCGTGCCAGAAGTCCGGCGAGGAATGGGTGAGCCACTCCTCGAGCGCCGGCCGCCGGCCCCCGAAAACCTGCGGATAGGCGTCGAGGAGTGGCAGTCCGAGGATGGCCCGGCGCAGGCGGAACCTCATCCGGATCACGATGCGCAGCGCCTGGCCGGAGGTCACCTCACCCTGCTTCAGCATGACGCCACCGACCAGCGCCCGTTCGAGCCCGAATGCGCCACTGGCCCAGAAGAAGTCGTACGGGTCGGTGTGGCAACCAGGTCGTGGACGCCGCGATCGGGATCGCCGACGCCGACGGGCTGGGGGCGGTCACCATGCGCCGCATCGCCCAGCAGATCGGTGCCGGGGCGATGTCGCTCTACACGTACGTCCCGGACAAGGACCGCCTGGTCGACCTCATGGTCGACCGGGTCGGGGCGACGCGGACGCCCGTCGAGCTCACCGGCGACTGGCGTACGGATCTGCTGGCGCTGGCCCGTTCCCAGCGCTCGCTCATGCTGGCGCACCCGTGGCTGCCCGCGGCCCTGCCCAACCGGCGGGTGACCGGGCGCAACATGCTCGCGTACCTCGAACAGGGGCTCGCCGCGCTCGAGCCGACCGGTCTCGGCGGGCCGGCCAAGCTCGAGATCGTCGCGCTGGTCACCGGACTGATGGCCACCTTCGTCACGGCCGAGCTGGCCGGGTCCACGCCCGTTCCGGAGCAGGCCGCACTGATCGGCGAAGCGGTCGCCAGCGGTGACTTCCCACAGCTGGGGGCCGTGCTGGCCGAGGGCGGACAGGGCAGCGGCGAGCCGGATTTCGACCGGCTCGCCGCGTGGACCATCACTGGCCTGGTGTCTCAGGCCATCGGGTCCCTCAGCTCTTGAGGCAGATGTCGAACGGGTGACCTTCCGGGTCGAGCAGCACGCGCCACCGCTCGGGGGTGGGCTGCTCGTCCGGCTTGGTCGCGCCCAGGGCCAGGGCCTGCTGCTCGCCCTGGTCCAGGTCGTCGACGTACAGGTCGAAGTGATAGCGCTTCGGGGCGCTCTCCTCCGGCCAGCCGGGCGCCGAATAGCCGGGCACCCGCCCGAAGCCGATGCTCGTCGAGCCGTCGCCGATCATCGCGTAGTCGTCCTGGCTGTGCAGGATCTCCCAGCCGAGCACACCGGCGTAGAAGCGGGCCTGCGCGGCCGGGTCGGACGCGTCCAAATTGATCATCGCCAGGGTTGCGAATCCACTCATGGACGCGATCCTTCCCGCCAAGACTGACATCTGCTGTCAGTTACTTCAGATAGACCAGGCCGTCCAGGGCCACGCCCGGCCGGCCCGGCGTTCCCTCGACCACGATGCGTACGGTGTGCTCGCCGCCCTGCGGCCACCAGCGCGACCAGACCGCCTGGCGGGGCAGCGGGCGCGCCGAGCGCAGGTCGACCATGCCCTGCGGCCGCCCGTCGAGGAACACCCCGATCCGGCCGGCGCGCGGGCCCTTGCTGAGCACCAGCGCGACCGAACTGCCGCTGAACCGCCACGACGCGCTCGTCCCGCGGACGCTGCCACCGACCGCCGTGCCGCCGAGGTAGGAACTGTTGCGCAGGGGCCGCCACGTCCCGCTGCGCTGGGCCCCGGATTCGGAGACGACCACGGGCGTACGGGTGACCGAGGCACTCACGAAGTTGAAGGCCCGGTCGGTGGCGCGCACGGTGAACGTGGCCGGCCGGTTGGCCGGAGCGCCGACGTTGCGGGTGCGAGCGGTGACGCCCAGATTGACGGTCGCGGGCCGGGTCAGTCGCACCGAGCCCAGGCTGGCGTTGTCGCGGACGGTCCAGTCGAGGTGCATCGGCACCGCACCCAGGTTGACGGTGCCGGGCCGCAGCGCCAAGTCCGGCTCGCGGCTGAAGACCGGTGCGCTCGTGTCCGCGAAGACCCGGCTGTTCACGACCGTCGACCGGCCGGACAGATGCAGCGCCCGCACGGTGACGGTGTGCCCGCCCGGTGTCAGCCGGACCGGGACCGACCGCCTGCCGGCCGGCGTGGCGACGCGCAACACGCCGTCCACCCACACCTCGAACCGGTTGATCAGGCCGAGCGGAGTGGTCACCGACCAGGCGGGCTGGATGACGCCCTTGGTGAAGTACCAATTGCCGGCGCGAGCCGAACCACCCATGCCGATCATCCGCAGCCCGGCCGGGGCGGCGCCGGCGATCGCCCGGATCGACGGAAGCTGCGCGTAGAGGGCGTTGCCCGGGCAGGCCGTCTGGCCCGCGTCGCGATGCCCCGAGATCCGGAAGAGCGGCACCTTGCGGCCCAGCGGGAAGCGCTCGCTCCCGCCGGACGTGACCACCACTTGTCCGGCGGGCGGACTTCCGTACGCGCCGAGCTTGTAGGCCGCCATGGCAGCGATCACCGTGCGGACCCGGGTGGAGACGGCCCGGCCGCCGTAGGAGCCGATCACCGCGATGGCGCTGGCGTTCGCGTTGAAGCCGAGTGTGTGCGCGCCGAGCACGGTGCGCCCGATCCCGCCGCCGCGCCCCTCGAAGACGGTCCCGCACTTGTCGATGAGGAAGTTGTAGCCGATGTCGTCCCACCCCCGGCTCCGCACCTGATAGGCCTGGATGCCGCGGACGATGCCGGCCGACTGGGCGCAGCTGTAACCGTTCCCGGTGGCCGTGTGGTGCACGAAGAAGACCTGTGTGGGGCCGGTGTATTCGGGCGGTCCCTTGACGATGGCCTCGTTGGCGCGCCAACCGGCCCGGGTCACCACGCGCGGGGCCGGCCGTGGGGGCAGCGGCACGGCGGCTCGGCCGGCGGCGGTGGTTTCGCCGGCCGTGGCCGTCTCGGCTCGCCGCGGCGTGACGGCGTCCTGGGCCCGGCCGTCGCGCGAGCTCGTGTCGGTGCCGGCATCGGGGTTGATCAGGTCCATGCGCAGCCCGGCCGGAAGCGGGCCGCGGGCGCCGGTCAGCCGGGCCTGAACGCTGTCCGAGGGGCCGACCCAGAGCGGGTCGGACGAGCCGCGTACGTCGGCCGGGGCGCGACCGTCCGTCTCGAGCGTCTGCCACGGCGACCACCGCCGGGTGTCCAGCGCACGGGTGCGCACCTGAACGAGGGCGCCGACGCGGGCCGCCGGATCGGCCCAGGTCACGCCGACCAGGCTGAACGGCTTGATGGACGCCTGTGCCGTGTTCGCGCCGCCGTTGAGGGCGACCGTCTGCAAGACGGGGTTGGCGGCGACCCCTGCGGGTTGCCGTTGCTCACCAGCCGTCGCCGCTGCCGGGCTGCCGCCGGCCACCATGGTCAGAAGCGCCGCGGCAGCGCAGAATACTGTCCGATTCCGTGACACGTGGTCCCCCGTGGCCTCGTTGATCGATCCCGTGCCACCATTGCCGCCGGTGCCCGCGGCCGTCCCGGGAATCACGAACCAAGCCGGACAATTCCGTCGAACAGCTCGACAATCTGTCCGAACGTCCGGCGTGTTCCGCTTCCCCGGCGGAGTCACTCGCGTAACGAGTGCCGGCACCCACGCTGGGGCATTCGCAGCCGGCCCGTGTGTCAGCGGCTCCTGCGTCGGCCTGGCGCTCTTCGTCGACGCCCGCGGATAGCCGGCCCGCGCTCGCTCTCGTCAGGGGGCGAGCAGCAGCACGACCTTGCCGTCGCTGTGGCGGGACTCGACCACGCGGTGGGCCTCGACGATGTCGTCCACCGGGAAGGGTTGCACCGGCATGAGCAGCTCGCCCCGGGCGGCCAGATCGATCACGTGGGCCAGGCGTTTCGGGTCGCGGCCGGCCCGGACGACGCGGGTGCCGTGGTCGGCGGCGGCCTTGTCGTCGACGATCGTGCCGATGCGGTCACGGGGGATGCCCAGCCCGACGGACTGGGCGATCGCCTCGCCGCCGGCGGCGTCCAGCGCGGCTGTCGGCTGGAGGCCGAGATCGCGTACGGCCCGGACCAGATCTTCGCCGTAGTCCAGGGGAACAGCGCCTAGGGAGCGCAGGCGGTTGTGGTTGCGCGGGCTCGCCGTGCCGATCACGCTCGCGCCGGCGAGGCGGGCCAACTGGGTGGCCACGGTGCCCACACTGCCCGCGGCCGCGTGGACCAGCAGGACGTCGCCCGCACCGACGGCCAGTTCGAGCAGCGCCCCGCTCGCGGTCTGGGACGCGGCGACCAGGGCGGCGGCGGTCGGGAAGTCGAGCGTGGCCGGCTTGCGGACCACGTTCTCGGCGGCGACGCAGAGCAGTTCGGCGGCGCCGTTGAGCATCGTCGAGCCCAGGACGGGATCACCGGGCTCGAACTCGTGCACACCTTCGCCGACGGCGTCGATCACGCCCGCGTACTCCTGGCCGATGGTCTGCGGGAACTGGATCTTCGCCCACGGCATGTGGCCCCGGCGGACGGCGACGTCGAAGGGCTGAACACCGGCCGCCAGCACGCGGACCCGCACCTCGCCCGGGCCGGGCTGCGGATCGGGCACGTGGACGACGTGCAGGACCTCGGGCGGACCGAACTTGTCGAACACGGCTGCTCTCATGCGGCGAGTCTGCAAGCTGAACTCAGGTTGAGGTCAAGGGCGCTGCACGCGGACTGCACGCGCGGGGGCCGAGGGTGGTGGGCATGACTGTTGAAGCAGAGAATCTGAGCGGACGACTCCTGACCGCGCTGGTCGGCGCGACCGAACTGTTGACCGTGGAACTCGGCCGTGAGCTGGGCCTCTACGCCGCGCTGCGGGACCGGCCGGCAAGCGCCGCGGAGTTGGCCAAGACGGCCGGGATCGACGAGCGATACGCCCGGGAGTGGCTGGAACAGCAGGCCGCGGCCGGGTTCCTCACGGTCGACGGCGACGAGTTCGCGCTGGCCGCGGGGGCAGCCGAGGTGCTGCTCGACGAGGGTGGCCCGGGGGAGTTCGCGGCCGGGCTGGGGATGGTCTTTCCGCTGGTGGTCGCGGCGTTCCGCACCGGCGCGGGCATTCCGTACTCCGACTACGGGCAGCACATCCGGCACGGCATCGCGGCGTTCAACCAGCCGATGTTCGACCACCTGCTCACCGCGGAGTGGCTGCCGGCCCTGCCCGAGGTGGAGGCGCGACTGCTGACCACGCCGGGCGCGCGGGTGCTCGACCTGGGCTGCGGCGCCGGCCGCTCGTCGGTGGCGCTGGCGCTGGCCTACCCGGCGATCACCGTACGCGGAATCGACCTGGACGAGGCCTCGATCACGGAAGCGCGGGCGGCCGCGGCCACCGCCGGTGTGGCCGATCGGGTGAGCTTCACGCTGGGCGATGCCACCCGGATCGACGGGGAGTACGACCTGGTGACCATCTTCGAGGCCCTGCACGACATGGGCGACCCGGTCGGCGTGCTGAGCGCCGTCCGCCCCCGGCTGGCGCCCGGCGGCAGCGTCTTCATCGGCGACGAGCGGGTGGCCGACGAGTTCACCGCCCCGGCCGGCGAGATCGAGCGGCTCCAGTACGCGTTCAGCGTGCTGCACTGCCTGCCGGCCACCCGCGCCGAGGACCCGGTGATCGCCAACGGCACCATCCTGCGCGCCCCGACGCTGCTGGCCTGGGCGCGCGAGGCCGGCTACCGGTCGCCGGAGGTGCTCGACATCCCGAACGACTTCTGGCGCTTCTACCGTCTGCGGTAAGAAGCCGTCTGCGGTAGGAACCGTCTGCGGTAGGAATCGTCTGCGGTAGAAACCGTCTGAAGCAGAACAGGGCCCGGCTTGTCGATTTCCGGTCGGCGGCGTTCGTCGGTGGAATGACAGCGAAGAACGGAAGGAACCGACATGCCGAAGTACACCCTGCTGATCTACGGCGACTCCGCACAGTGGGAGGCGCTGACCGGCGAGGAGCGACGGGCACACGACGCCGCTCACGCCGAGTTCCGGGCCGCGGCGGGCGACCGCGTCATCGGCGGGCAGGAGCTGGAACCCGCGCCGACCGCCACGACGCTGCGCGGGTCCGTCACCTCCGACGGCCCGTTCCTCGAGACGAAGGAGGCGCTGGGCGGCTTCTACCTGCTCGAGGCGGCCGACCTCGACGAGGTGCTGGCCCTGGCCAAGCTGCTGCCCGAGGTGCGGGCCACCCACAGCGGCGTCGAGATCCGTCCGGTCGTCGACCACGGATGACGGCCGGGATCGTCGCGGCGGTGGCCGAGGCCCACCGCCGCGACTGGGCTCAGGTGCTGGCGACGACGGCGCGCGTCACCCGGGATCTCGACCTGGCCGAGGAATGCACCCAGGACGCGTACGCGCAGGCTTTGGCCGTCTGGCCCCGCGACGGCGTGCCGAGCCGGCCCGGAGCGTGGCTCACCCGGGTCGCGCGGAACCGGGCGCTCGACGAGATGCGGCGCGAGGCAGCCTTCCGCCGCCGGCTGCCGCTGCTGGTCACCCCGCCCGACGGCCCCGGCGACGACCGTCTGCGCCTGATCTTCACGTGCTGCCACCCCGCGCTGTCCCGCGAGGCCCAGGTGGCCCTCACCGCTCGCCTCGTCTGCGGGCTCTCCACGTACGAGGTGGCCCGCGCGTTCCTGCTGCCGGAGCCCACGATGGCGGCCCGCCTGACCCGGGCCAAGAAGAAGATCGTCACCGCCCGCATCCCGTACCGGACGCCCGACCCCGACGAGATGGGGTCCCGCCTCGACCCCGTGCTCGAGGTGGTGCACCTGCTCTACACCACCGGGCACACCGCACCCATCGGCCCCGTCCTGATCCGCGCCGACCTCACCGCGAGCGCGATCCACCTGGCCCGGACCCTGCACCTGCTCATGCCCAGGTCCGCCGCGGTCGCCGCCCTGCTGGCGCTGCTGCTGGTGACCGATGCCCGGTCCGCGGCCCGGGTCTCCGCCTCGGGCGCCCTCGTGCTGCTGCCCGACCAGGACCGCAGCCGGTGGAACCATCCGCAGATAGCCGAGGGTGTGGCCCTGCTGACCGATTCGCTGCGCCGGGAGGCGCCGACCCGCTTCGCGGTGGAAGCCGCGATAGCCGCCGTGCACGCCGAATCGCCGTCCTGGGAGCGGACCGACTGGCCCGAGATCGTCAGCCTGTACGACGTTCTGCTCCGTCTGACCGGCGACTCGCCCGTGGTGGCGCTCAACCGGGCGGTGGCCGTCGGCTTCCGTGACGGCCCCCAGGCCGGGCTGGACGCGCTGGCGCCGCTGACGGCCGAGCCCGCCCTGGCCACGTACGCCTATCTCGCCGCGGCCAGGGCCGACTTCCTGCGCCTGCTGGGTCGAAGCCCCGAGGCCGCTGCCGCCTACGACGAGGCCCTCACGCTGACCGACAACGAGGTGGAACATGCTTTCCTGACCGCCCGCCGGGGCAGTCTCTAGGCGGACGCCTCACATTCGTTGCCGCCAGGCCGATGGTTGGGGTACAAATGATTTGTGTGGCAACTATGTCGGTTCGGGAGGGCGCGGAGATGACGAAGGACGCCGAGGGACGCGGCCGGTTCCGGCAGTGGATTCACGAGACGTTCGACGACATGTGGTTCCGCTCGATGATCGGGCCGGCCCAGACGAAGAACGCCGTGCAGGGCTGCGACGAGGGCGCCCGCGAGCAGTGGAAGCGCGACCTCGAGAATCGCAAGCGCTACACCCGTGAGCAGCGCGAACGCAAGCGCCTGGCCCGCGCGGCCGCGAAGCGCTAACGGCGGACGTCGTCGCCCGTGAGGGCGGCCAGTTCGGCGCGGGTGGGGGCGCCCTCGCAGTCGCCCGGGACGGTCACCGCGAACGCCCCGGCTCTGATCGCCGTCGTGAGCCTCTCGGCCGGGGCGGCCCCGGCCAGCCGGTCGGCCAGGTAGCCGGCCACGAACGCGTCGCCCGCGCCCACCGGGTCGACCACGGTGACGCGCAGGGCCGGCACCGTGTGCCGTTCGCCGTTGATCAGCGCCACGCAGCCGTCGCCGCCGTCCTTGACGATCACCTCGGCCGGGCCCAGCTTGGCCAGTTCGGCCGGCACGTCGCCCGGGTCGACGAACAGCTCGGCCTCGGCCGGTGACGCGAAGACCACGTCGGCCCGGGTGGTGAGGTCGCGCAGGACGGGAGCGGCGTCGTAACGGCTCCACAACTTGGCCCGGTAGTTCAGGTCGATGGACACGGTGACGCCGGCTGCCCGGGCGGTCTCGATCGACTGGAACGTCGCCGCCCGGGCCGTTTCGCTCAGGGCCGGCGTGATGCCCGTGATGTGCAGGATGGTGGCCGCCGTGACCTCGGCCGCGGGGACGTCGGCGGGGGAGAGGCGCGAGCCCGCGCTGCCCGCCCGGTGATAGTCGACCTGCGCGAACTCGCCGGACCGGCGGTGGCGCACCATCAGGCCGGTGAACGACTCGTCGGTGATGGCCAGCGTGCGCACCCCGGCGGCGGCGATGCGGGACGCGATCAGGGCCCCGGTGGCGTCGGGGCCGACCCGGCCCAGCCAGGTGGCCTCGCCGCCGAGGCGCGCGATGCCCATCGCCACGTTGCTCTCGGCGCCGCCGATGCCGAACGAGAAGCTCTTCGCGTACGCCAGCGTGCCGATGCCGTCGGCCGCGACCAGCCCCATCGTCTCGCCGAAGGTGAGCAGGCCCGTCATGAGCGGGCGAAGGCGACCGCGCTGACCGCGTGGCGGGCCCGGGCGGCCAGGGCGGTGAGGCTGCCGCCGACGACCGCGTCGCCGACCAGCGGGCCGCCCAGGCCGACCGACCGGGCCCCGGCGAACAGCCAGTCGGCGATGTCCTCGATCTTGATGCCGCCGGTGGGCATGACGTTGATCTGGGGCAGCGGGCCGCGCACGTTACGCAGGAACTCGGGGCCCAGACCGGCCGCCGGGAACAGCTTGACCAGCGGCGCGCCGGCCTGGTGGGCCGCGTACATCTCGGTCGGCGTGGACGTGCCGGGGTAGAACGGGACGGCCGAGGTGGCGATCAGACCGCGGTCGAGCACGGGGGAGACCAGGAACTCGGCGCCCGCGTCGACCGCGGCCTTGGCGTCCTCGGGGGTGAGCACCGTGCCGGCGCCGATCGCCACCGATGACGGCAGCTGGCGGCGCAGACCGGCCAGCGCCTCGACAGCGCCCCGGGAGGTGAGCGTCACCTCGAGAGCCGTGATGCCATTCTCGGCCAGCACCTCGGCCACGGCGGCGAAATAGTCGGCCGTGGGAGCCCGCAGGATCGCGACGATCCCGCTTTCGACCACGGCGGCGGACACGGCGTCGAGGGGAACGCTCACATCGGTCACGCCTTCAGATCCTGCCCCACTTCGGTCCGGCCATCCAGGGGTGCGGTGCGTGCGGGACGTCTCAACCGGGGCCAGTTGCGGCTCTCGCCGTCGACCGGCGGCGACGGGGGCGCCGTCTCGATCCGCAGCTCGTCGCGGATGGCCGCCTCGAACTGCTGCATGACCAGCGGCACCTGGGCCAGCAGCTCACGGAAGTGGATCTGCGGCTCGACCCCGACCACGGCGGCCGGGTTCATCTGGCCGTGCAGCTTCTGCAAAAGGACGTGCACGGCCAGGGCGGCGCTGCGCACCGGCCCGGAGGCGAGCAGCCGCACCTGCATCAGGGCCGGGCCCACCTCGTCCATGTACGTGAGGACGGGCACCGCCTTCTCGCCGGCGTCGTACGCGGCCCGCAGCCGGTAGGTGTCACGCTCGAAGACCGACAGAAGCGACACGTACGCCTCCTTGCGTTCCTCGTACCACCTTCGGGTGCGCTTCCGGCGGCTGCGCAGATAGTCGTTGCGAGCGGACGCGAGCTGTACCGCCGCGGCTCCGGCCAGGGCGAACAGGGCAGCGATGAGGGGGAGTCCCCACCACGGGATGTCAGACACGCGCTAACGGTATCGACGCCGTGCCCGGCGGGCGCAGCCCGCACGCCGATCGTGACCGCCCGGCGACCAAAGCTCGCCTATCCGGCTATCCGGGACAGCGCAGCGTTGATGGCCCGTGACGCTTCGTCGTGCACCCCGGCCGGAGGGAGGAGGGCGCCGCGCCGCCGCAGGGCCGCCACCCGGTCGGCGCCGAGCCGTTCGCCGGCGGCGGCCCGAGCCCGATCAAGACGGGCCTGTTCGGCCGGATAGACGTCGGCCGGCGGCAGCGCGGCGTCGACCAGGACGGCCGTCTCGTCGGCCCCGACCCGCACGAGCAGCACGACCAGGTTGCGCAGCGCCGTCGCCCGCAGTGTGTCGTTGCCCACCCGGCGCCACATGGCCAGCACCTCGCGGAACGCGGACAGCGCGGCCGCCGGGTCGCCGTGCCGGCTGCCGATCGCCACCGCCGCCGTCTCGGCCGCGCCCAGGAAGAGCCGCTCGTCGACCGTCGCGGCCACCTCGGCCGCCTCGGCCAGCAGGCTCAGGGCCCGGTCGGGGTCGCTGTCGCCCAGCGCCTCGCCCAGGGCGTAGAGCGCCTCGGCCCGGGCGCCCGGGTTGCCGGTCGACACGGCGAGATCCACCGCCGACCCGGCCGCTGCGACCGCCTCGTCCACCCGCCCCGACCAGGCCAGCACCAGGGCCTCGCCGACCAGCCCGGACACCCGGTGCACGGGCTCGGTGCCCATCGCGCGGTAGTGCCGGAGGGCGGTCGCGGCGTCGCACGACACGAGCGCGACGTCGCCCAGCACCTCGTGGACGGCGTCGCTCTCGTACCCGGCCGCGAGCGCGCGGGCCTCGGCGAGGTCGCCCCGGCCCCACGCGTGGGTGGCCGCGGCGGCTCGCGCGTCGGGCTGATCACCGGCCGCCCGTCCCCAGGCCAGCACCTCGTACTGCTGGCAGCGGTAGCCGTAGCGGTAGAGCGCCGCGGCCAGGTCGCCGGCGCGCGAACTCCGCAGCACCGCGAGGCGCAGGTCGGGCAGGAGGGCGTCGAGCTCACGCACCGCCACGGCCTGCGAGGGTCCGCGGAACATCAGGTCGAGCCGCCGGGCGGTGGCCAGCATCACGTCGGCGTGGCGGCGGTGGAGCGCCTCGCGCTCCTCGCCCAGCAACGACGCGGCGTACGCCCGGATCGTCTCGAGAAGGCGGAACCGCCCCGGCCCGTGCCGGACGACGAGCGAGCGGTCGACCAGGTCGGCCAGCACGGCCGCCGCCCCGTCGGCCGCCACCACGGCCTCGGCCTGCGACACCGTGAACGCGCCGGCGAAGGCCGACAGCCGCGTCAGCACCTGCCGCGCCGCGGGGTCGAGCAGTCCGAACGACCACTCCACCACCGCGCGCAGCGTGCGGTGCCGGGCGGCGCTCGTCCGGCCGCCGCGGACCAGCAGGTCGAGCCGGTCGTCGAGCCTCTCCCGCAACTCGTCGACCCCGAGCGCGGCCGCCTGGGTGGCCGCGAGTTCGATCGCCAGCGGCAGCCGGTCGAGCCGCTCGACGATGACCGGGTCGCCGGTGGGCACGCCGGCCCGTTCGGCGAACAAGCGCATCGCCGCCGGCTGGTCGAGCGGCCCGAGTTCGAGCAGCCGCTCGCCGTCCACCCGCAGCCTCTCCTGGCTCGTCACGACGACGCGGACGCCCGGCATGGCCTGCACGACGGTCGCGGCCGGTTCGACGACGTGCTCGCAGTTGTCGAGCACGACGACGGTGAAGCCCGCCGCGTGCCGCCCGATGACCTCGAGCGGATCGTCGAGCGGCCCGACCCGCGCGCCCACCTCGGTGGCCACCGCCGCCAGGAAGTCATCGGCGGTCACATCGGCCGCGTCCACCCAGGCCACCCTCGAACCGGCCCGCACAGTCTCGGCCACCAGCCGGGTCTTCCCGACGCCGCCGGGCCCGGTCACCGTGACGATGCCGGGCTCGGCCAGCAGGCCGGCCAGCGTCCGCTGCTCACCCTCGCGTCCGAGAAAGCTGGAAAAGCGGAGGGGCACGGTCTTTTTCGGTACGCGCGCCGGTGACAAACCGGAGGCAGGAGTTCCCACCACAGTCCCCGGTCCCTCGCCGCGCAGCAGCGCGACCTGCAGAAGCCGTACGGTCTCGGACGGGTCGATCCCCAGCCGGTCGACCACCGCGTCGGAATGCCGCCGCAGCACCTCGAGCCCTTCCCCGCGCCGCCCGTCGCGGGCCAGCGCCGTGGCCAGCACGACCGCGCCGCGCTCCCAGCACGGGTCGTCCGCCGCCGCCACCCACAGCCGATCCACGGGCCCACCGGCTCCGACGAGATCGGCCAGGGCCTCGCGACGCAGCCCGGCGAGCCGCCCGGCGACGCCCCGGAACGGTTCGCCCTCGAACTCGGGCATCGCCGGCCCGCGCCACAGGTCGAGCGCCTCGGCCACCGCCCCGTCGCGCAGCAGATCTTCGAACCGGAGCACGTCGACCTCAGCGCGACGCAGACCGAGGCAGTAGCCGGCCGGCGTCAGCGCGATCAACGCGGGCACGCCGATCGCCGCGCGCAGCCGGGCCACATGGGACTGCAGGCTGTTGCGAGCCGACGCGGGCGGCCCCTCGGGCCAGAGCGCGTCGGTCAGAGCCGCAGCGCCGACGGGCTGCCCCGCGTGCAGCGCGAGCATGGCCAGCACGGTCCGCTGGCTCCCGCCGGCCACGACAACCGGCCCGTTCTCGCCGCTCACCTCGAACGGCCCGAGCATCCGCACGAGCACCCGCCGAACATACGGGCCCGCCCGGCAAGATCGCTTCAGCTTTTCGGGGTTCAGCCGCCGGGCCGAAGCAGGGCGGTCAACTGACGGCGTACGGCGGCCGGGTCGGACACGTCGGCGATGTGGATCAGGGGATGTTCGGCCAGGTGCGCGACCTGGTCGTCGTCGCGGGCGCCGTTGCGGACGGCCTGGATGCGGTCGGCCAGGCGGCCCGTGCCGGCCAGCACCAGCACCGGGCGATGGGAGCGCAGGCTTTCGGCGGCGTCGTCGGCCGAGACCGGGCCGCCGTTGATCAGCACGGTCGCCGACGGGGCGGAGCCGGCCACGACGGTGGCGGTGTCGGCCAGCCAGGGGGCCTCCTCGCCCCATTCGGTGCCGGGGACCAGCACGAAGTGCGAGTGGTGCGACTCCAAGGGAGCCGGGTCGCCCGGGCCGGCGGATCGGCCGGGCAGCACGACGGTCTGTTCGACCGCCACGCCGACCAGGGGAAAGGTGTCGCGGGCGCGGCCCATCAGGCGCATCACGCCGACGTCGGTGCCGCCGTCGACGACGACGGCGCGGGTGGCGGCGAAGGTGGGCAGCAAGGCCAGCGCCACCACCGCGCTGGTTCGTTCCATGTCGGCGTCGGTCATGCCGTTGGCCCCGCCCACGATCGCCACTGCGGGCCGGGGACCGGTCAGGCCGAGGTCGCGGACGGCCGCCTCGAGACCGTCCCGGTCGGACACCCGGGCGGCCAGGGCCTGGCGGCCCGCGCCGAAGTCGAGAGTGAACACCGACCGGCCGTCACCCATGCGCGTCCTCCGTCAGCCCGTGGCCACTGCCGTTGCCCGGCACGTTACGCGAATCGGGGACAGCGTACGTCCATGATCACATCAGTGGTGAGCCAGCTCGATCAGCCGCTGTTGACGAGCCTGGGCGCGTCGCCCTCAGGAGACGGCCGGCTCGATCGTGAGGGTGCCGGCGTCGGCGTCCAGGAAGGCGGGGGTGCCGAGCGGGATGGCGCCCTGGCCGATCGGCAGACCGCCCAGGATCGGCACGCCGAGCGGGGACAGCCGGTCGCGCAGGACGTCCAGCACCGGGCCCGGGCCGCAGTCGATGTAGCGGCCCAGGGCCACCCCGTTGAGACCCTGCAGGCGGCCGGTGCGATGCAGCATGGTCAGCTGGCGGTCGATCTGGGCCGCGTTCAGCGAGCGGGCCTCCAGGAGCAGGATCGCGCCGTGCAGGCTGGGCAGGATCCAGCCCGCGGCAGTGGCGATCTGTTCCTGGTCGCCGCCCAGCAGCACGCCGGCGGCCTGGCCGGTGGTGGTCAGTTCGGCGGTGTGCGAGTCGGGCTCGCTGTGCAGGACGGCCGGCTCGGCACCGAAGGCCGCGGCCACGAACGAGCGGTCGGGCTCGCCGTAGATGCCGGCCAGGCCGGCCCGCTCCCAGAACGCCAGGTGCAGGATCGTGCAGTCGCGGAAGCCGACCAGCAGCGTCGGCAGGTGGGCCGCGGTCGCGAAGTCGAGGTCGTCGGCTATCCGGTGGGCATAGGCGCCGCGGCCGACGGCGATGATCGCCTTGATCGACAGGTCGCGCAGGGCCTCGTCGATGTCGGCGATGCGGTCGGCGCCGGAACCGGCGTCCAGCGCGTGTTCGGCCACCGAGACCTTCAGACCCAGGCTCTCGAGCCAGTGGGCCGTGCGCTCGACGTCCGCCCGGTCCGGCGAGTCCGTCGGTGACACCAGTCGCACCTGATCGCCGGCCCGCAGCCGCGGTGGCCGGACGATATAGACATACTCGGATGCAGTCTGCACCTGGGCATTATCGCTCCCTCGGGTGCTGGGGCCGGATATTTCCGCTGGTCGGGAACCATGGGCGGGCACGCGCCACTCCGCCCGGGGGCGACGGTCCGGAACGACGACGGATCTTCCCAGTAGGGTGCGCAGGCATGAAGGTGCTCGAGGAAGACGTACGCATTGCCGGGGCAGGCCACGAGATCCGGGCCCGGGTGCTGACGGCCGACGGCGGCGGGAACCGGCCCGGCCTGCTGCTCTACTCCGACATCTTCCAGCTGACCGAGTCGACGCTGCGCACCTGCCGCCGCCTGGCCGCGGCCGGGCTGGTGGTCTGCGTACCCGAGATCTATCCGCGGGGCGAACTGGCCGGGGTCGCGCTCGAGTTCGACGACGCGGGCAAGCGGGCCGGTCTGGCCGGCGCCGCCTCGATGACGACGGCCGAGTTCGACGAGGACCGGACGAGCGTGCTCGGCTACCTGGCCGGGCGCGCCGACGTCACGACCGTGCACGCGGCCGGCTACTGCCTCGGCGGGCACCTGGCGTTCCGGGCCGCCTTCGACGAGCGGGTCGCCTCGACCGTCTGCTTCTACCCGACCGGCCTGCACAACGGCTCGCTCGGCGCCGACACCGCCGACTCGCTGAGCCGGGCGGCCGACATCCGCGGCGACCTGATGATCATCTTTGGGTCGCGTGACCCGCACGTCCCCGCCGGCGCCCGGGCTCAGATCATCTCCGCCCTCTACGAGGCGGGTCTGGAGGATCTGGAGCTGCACGTGTACGCCGGCGGGGAGCACGCCTTCATGCGGGATGTCGGGCCGCGTTACGACCCGGCGCTCACCGACCTCGGGCTCGCCGAGGCGGTCTCGTTCCTCGGGGGGCGCTCGCTCCGATAGCCGGCCGCTCGATGCGGG
Organism: Paractinoplanes hotanensis; assembly: GCF_023717965.1. Classification (NCBI taxonomy): domain Bacteria; kingdom Bacillati; phylum Actinomycetota; class Actinomycetes; order Micromonosporales; family Micromonosporaceae; genus Paractinoplanes; species Paractinoplanes hotanensis. The sequence continues at coordinate 359,644 of NZ_JAMQOL010000015.1, forward strand.
CCGGGTTTCCGCGCACGAGCTGATCGTGCACCCGCCACCGGCCGGCCGCCGCGGCCCGTTCGACGGCGGCCTCGTCCGCTTCCAGGTGTTCCCGCAGCAACCGCAGGGCGATCCGCCGGTTGAGCCCGAACTGCCGCTCGGTGTCGACCACCACGACCCGGCCGGACGGCCGGTGGGTGGCCCGTACGGCCGTGCTTGCCTTGTTGCGGTGCTGGCCACCCGGCCCGCCGGTGCGCGTGGCGACGACGTCGACGTCGCGCTCCGAGAACGCGGTGTGCGGCACGTCGAGGCTGACCGGCTGCGCGATGACGTACCAGTTCTTGCGGCCGATGCCCGTACGGAAGGGACTGGAAGCCTGCCAGCAGAGCGTGCCCGTCCAGCCCCGCGCGAACTCGCCCGCCCCCGCACCCTCGACCGTGACCAGGGCCGACCGGGACGTGTCGGAGGCGACCGCGGCCCGTAGCCCGCGTGCCGCCGCCTCGGCCTTCAACCGCACCAGCAGCTCGATCAGCGCCCACTCGCATTCCCGCGGCCCGCGCCCGGCCGACAGCAGCAGATGCACCCTCACCGGTGCCCCCTCGTCTTGTAGGTGACCAGCGGGACGGTGACCGCGACCGGCGTGGCCAGCCCGTGCGCCGCCAGATCCCCGATCACCTGCTCGATCCGTTTGTAGGCCGTCGGCGCCTCCTCGAAGAGCAACTGCCGGTCGCCGCAGACGACCAGCGAGCCCACCTTCGTACGCCGGAGTTCGGCCACCGTGTGCTTGGCCTTCCCGCGGCGGAGCGCGTCCGACCGCGACATCTTGCGCCCGGCGCCGTGGGCCACCGAGAAGTTCGCCTCGGCCCCCGCGTGGGCCGCGACGAGGTACGACGGTGTGCCCCGCGTGCCCGCGACCAGAACGTCCCGCGAGTCGCCGCGGGCCGCGCCCTTGCGGTGCAGGTAGAGACCGTCGCGCACCTCGACCAGGTTGTGGCACTCGTCGACGACCGGCTCGCCGACCTCGGCCCCGAGCGCGCGCCCGACCCGGGCCGCCATCAGCCGCCGGTTGAGCGACCCCCAGCGCACGGCGTCGTCGTGCGCCTTCAGGTACGCGGCCGGGTCGGCAGCCGGCCCGGCCCCGTGCACCTCGGTGTGCGCCCGCAGGATGCGCTCGCCGAGCCCGCGTGATCCGCTGTGGACGATCAGCACGAGGCTCTTTTCCGAAAGCGTCGTCTCCTGGCGGACGCTGTCGACCCGGGCCAGCTCCACGAAATGATTTCCCCGCCCCACGGTGGCGAGGCTGTCGGTGTGCCCGGCCGGAATGTCGGCCGGCCATTCCTCGTCGTCCGGGGTCAGCGCCCGGTCGAGGTCGGGAAAGCGGGCGGCGATCCGCTCCGCGTCGGGCCGCTTGATCCTGATGGGGAAGACGGCGATGCCGCAGCCGATGTCCGACCCGACCAGGAACGGATACAGCACCGACGACAACATGGCCGCCCCGATCGGCGCCCCCTTGCCCGGATGCAGATCCGGCATGCCGGCGACCCGGATCATCCCGTCGAGCGCGGCGACCCGGTCGCACTGCACGAGGGCGTCCGACTCGATCCAGCTGCCGGGAGAGGCGAAGACACGAACAGTTGCGCGAGCAGACTGCTGAGACAAAAGAACTCCACGAAAAGGGAATGACGACATGACGGCGGCGCGTCACAGCGCGCGGCCACTGGGAAGGGCTGAGGGCAGTCCGTCAGTACGTCATGCTTCGACCTTCGCGGATCAAGCCCGGGCGGACAACCGAATTTCCACTGACATTGACATCCATCCATGGGAGAGGTGGGGTGGTGAGCGACATCCTTCAACGAAGCAGGGGGTTCGATGTCGCTCCGACCTCGATGGGTGGCCACTGTGGCCACCCTCGCTCTCATCACCGCGTCGGTGTCTGTGCCGGCGCAGGCAGCGCCCGCTGCGGCGCCGCCGTCGGTCACTCTGAACGCCGGCGAGACGGCGCTCATCCGATTCCGGCTGGCCGACGAGGACGCGCTGCGGCGACTCGTGGCCCAGGGCGCCGACCTCGCCGCGCGGCCGCGGACCCAGCAGGGCGCCGTGCTGGTCGACATGGTCGTCGACGATCGGCAGTTCGCGACGCTGACCGGGCAGGGCGCCGTGCCGGTGCAGGTCGTCCAGCGCGAGTCGTCCGGCGGCGCCCAGCGGTCCGCGAAAGTCGCGGTGCAGGCCGACACGCTGCACTTCCTGCAGGCGTACTGGTGGACCACGGCCGGGCGGACGTTCGTGCAGACCCAGGTCGCCACCACCTCCAGCGACGACCCCGACGTCGAGATCACCGTCACCTGGCGGACAGCGGACGGCGCGACCGGGTCGTTCCCGCTCGTGCGGTTCGAGGACGCGGGGGAGTACCAGTACCACTACGCGCTGCCGCAACCGTTGCCGGCCAAGCCGGTGCAGGTGACGGCCACCTCGAGCCTCGGCGGCACGGCCCGGCCGGCCACCCCGGCGGCGTGGCCGGGTGCGTCCCCGCCGCCCACGCCCAGCGGCTATCAGAAGGACTTCATCGACGCGTACCTGACGCCGGTCGACGTGCGGGCGCGGATCAAGCGGCTCGGGCGGCAGTACCCCGAGCTCGTCGACGTGATCAACCTGCCCAACCGGACGCAGGGCTACCGGCGTACGGCCGCGGCCTATCTCGGCGATCCCGCCGCGGCCGCCGTCGTCGTCGAGTCGGTCCGGTTCGGCGCCCAGAACATGAACGGCGTCCAGGTGCGCACCGTGGACCCGGGCCTGGCCAACCGCCCCCTCGGGGCCACCTACCGGGACCGCGTTCTCACCGTACGACTGGCCACCGACGCCGGCGGCAAGGTGATCAGCACGACCGACGACGTGGCCGCCTTCGTCACGGCCCGCTACCCGCAGCAGTTCCGCGCATTCGTCGAGGCCGGTTCGGCCGGCCTGCCGATGCCGATCGCCGGGCCGGCGCGGCTCGACGACGGACTGAAGGGCACCGAGGTGCCGACCGGTCCGTGGACGGTGCAGGCGCTGCGCATCGGCAAGGTGCGCGACGGCTCGAAGCCGGGCGTGCTGGCGTACTCGCAGGAGCACGCCCGCGAGTGGGCCACCCCGCTGGTGACCCTGGAGTTCGCGGAGCGGCTGCTGGCCAACTACGCGACCGACCCACCCACGCGCGAACTGGTCGACTCGGCCGACGTGTTCGTCATCCCGACGGTCAACCCGGACGGCGCGAACTACTCGTTCAACGACTTCAACTTCCAGCGCAAGAACCTGGTCAACCACTGCGCCGGAGCGTCCCGCGACCCGCGCAACCGCGACTCGTGGGGAGTCGACGTCAACCGCAACTACACCGTCGGCTCCTACTTCGACGGCTACGTCGGCGGCAGTTCCAACTGCCTTTCCGGCACGTACGCGGGCACGGCCGAACTCTCCGAGGCCGAGAGCCGCAACGTGATCGCCCTCGCCCAGGCGCACCCGAACATCGGCCTGGCCATGAACGTGCACAGCTACGGCGGCTACTTCATGTGGCCGCCCGGTGCCTATCGCGCCGACGGCCGCGTCACGTTGCCGCGACCGTCGATCGACGAGTCGAAGTTCTTCCTGGACAGTGCCCGCCGGATCGTTGGCGCCATCTCGGCCGAACGCGGCACGGTGACCTGGCCCTCGTACACCGGCCCGGTGGCCGACGTGCTCTACTCGGCCGCCGGCAACTCGGCCGACCAGCTCTACTACGAGCTGGGCATCGACGCGTGGGACTTCGAGGTCGGCAACGACCGCTGGAACGAGGCGACCCAGCAGTGGGAGGGCGTCGGCTTCCAGCCGCCGTTCGACGAGGCGCACGCCGAGGCGCAGGAGTACGCGGGCGGGCTCGTCGAGCTGGTCCGGGTGGCGCGCGACAAGGCGGCATCCGAACAATGACGGCCTAAGCTTGGCCGGTGATCGGGAACACAGCCGGGCTGGTGCTCGCCGCGGGTGCGGGGAGCCGCTACGGCATGCCGAAGGCGCTGATCCCGTACCCGGACAAGCTGCTGGTCGAACGGGCCGTCGACACCCTGCGTGAGGCGGCCCTGTCACAGATCGTCGTGGTGCTGGGGGCGGCGGCCGAGCGAGTGCTGGCCGCCGCCCCCGGTCTGCCTACGACAGTCATCAACCCGGACTGGCCGACCGGTCTGGGCTCCTCGTTGCGAGCGGGCCTGCGGGCGCTGACCGGCACGCCGGCCGGGTCCGCGGTGGTCCTGCTGGTCGACATGCCCGGCGTCACCCCCGAGGCGGTACGCCGGGTGGCCGCCCATGCCGGTGCCGACGCGCTGGTCATGGGCGGTTACGGCAAGCGCCGGGGCCATCCGGTGCTGCTCGGTCGCGCCCACTGGCCCGGTGTGATCGCAAGCGCGACCGGCGATTCCGGGGCAAGGTCCTATCTGCAGTCCCATTCCGTACGCGTCGTGCCCGTCGACGACGTCGCCGACGACCTCGACCTCGACGTCCCGGAGTTGAATCCCCATGCGTGACGTGCTGGACGCCCTGCTCGAGTGGTGGCACGCCGACGTGCCGGTCGGCCTGGCCACGGTGACCGCGACGTGGTCGAGCGCCCCCCGCCAGCCCGGCGCGGCCATGGTCGTCGGCCCCGACGGCCAGGTGGTGGGAAGCGTCTCCGGCGGCTGCGTGGAGGGCGCCGTCTACGAACTGTGCCGCGAGGTCATCGACACCGGCGCCCCCCGCACCGCCCGCTTCGGCGTGAGCGACGACGACGCCTTCGAGGTCGGCCTGACCTGCGGCGGCACGATCGAGCTGCTGATCGAGCGAGTCGACCGCGAGTCCTTTCCCCAACTCCCCGATCTGGCCGCGGCAATCGCCGAATCCCGCCCGGTGGCCCTGCTGACCCGAATTCCCGGCAGCCGGCCCCCCGCACCCGCTGACCACCCGCCGCCCATATCGAACGGCCTCGCCGACGCCCGTCACTTGACCGACAACATCGGTGGCAACCCCCCGGCCTCCACGACCAGGAACCCCACCGACGTCCGTCCGGCGGCCACCTCGGGAGGCGGTGTCGGGGGCGGTGCCCGCCCGGGCGCTACGCCGGGTGGTGTTGGAGGCGGTGCTGGTCTGGGCGCTACGTCGGGTGGTGGTGGCGGTGTTGGGGGCGGCGCCGGTCCGGGCGCTACGTCGGGTGTCGGGGGCGGTGCCGGTCCGGGGGCCACGTCGGGAGACGGTGATGGTGTCGGGGGTGATGCCGGTCCGGGCGCTACGTCGGGATCCGCTGACGGTATGGGCGGCGACGCCCGTTCGGACATCACGCCGGACGGTGGAAACGACGTCAGCGACTCTCGTCATCTGGTCATCACGCCCGACCGCCGGGACGGCACGTTGGGCGGAGACCGGATCGACGACGCGGCCACCGATGACGGACGCGGCCTGCTCGCGGCCGGGCGAACGGGCGTGCTGCACTACGGGCCGTCGGGCGAGCGCCGCGGCGAAGGACTCTCGGTGCTGGTCGCGTCGTTCGCGCCGCCCGCCCGCATGCTGGTCTTCGGCGCCACCGACCACGCCGCGGCAACCGCCCGGATCGGCTCGTTCCTCGGCTACCACGTCACGGTCTGCGACGCCCGCCCGGTCTTCGCCACTGCCCGCCGCTTCCCCTCGGCCGACGAGGTGGTGGTCGACTGGCCGCACCGGTACCTGACAGCCGAGGTGGAGGCCGGCCGCATCGACGAGCGCACCGTCCTCTGTGTGCTGACCCATGACCCGAAGTTCGACGTCCCGGTCCTCGAGGTGGCGCTGCGCCTGCCGGTCGCCTACGTCGGCGCGATGGGTTCCCGCCGCACCCACGACGACCGCAACAAGCGCCTCCAGGAGGCCGGCGTGACCGATGCCGACCTGAACCAGCTGGCTTCCCCGGTCGGCCTCGACCTGGGCGCCCGCACCCCGGAGGAGACCGCCGTCAGCATCGCCGCCGAGATCGTCGCCCTGCGCTGGGGCGGCACGGGCGCCCGCCTGACCGCCACCGAGGGCCGCATCCACGCCGACTGACTCCACAATTCCAACCCCACGCGGCCCCGACCACCAGCTCGGCCATGCCGGCAATATCGCGAGCGCCTGCCGGCCCACACCGGTCGCCCGGCCCATGCCCGCTTGACGTTCCGGTACTGCCGCATGCGGTCTCGACCGGCAAGCTGGACCGCGCCGGCGATCACGAGCGACTGTTTGCCCACACCTGTCACCCGGCCCGAGCACGTTTGACCTGTCGGTCCACCCGCATGCGGCCTCGACCGGCAAGCTCGGCCGCGTCGGCGATCGCGAGCGCCCGCTGGCCCACACCTGCCACCCGCCCATGCCCGCGCGACCTGCAGGTCGCGCCGACCCGGCTGCGTCGCCTGCCAACCCCTTCAGCCCATCGTTCGGCCGCCCTCTCGCCTGTTGGGCGCCCCCGCCTGTTGGGCGCTCAAGTAGGTCGTCCGTCGGCGAGCATTTCGGCGAACTCGGCCGGGTCGATGATCGGGACGTTCAGCTTGGCCGCCTTGGTGGCCTTGGCGGTGGTGGTCTCGGAGGTGATCAGCGCTGTGGTGGTGGCGGAGACGCTGCCGCTGGCGCGGCCGCCCAGTTGTTCGATGCGTTCGCTCACGGTCGTGCGGGTGTAGCCGGGCACGCTGCCGCTGACCACGTAGGTGCGGCCCTCGAAGGGCTTGTCGCCCTCGGTCTCGGGGACGCTCATGGTGACGCCGGCGGCGGCCAGGCGGTCGATGACGCCGGACATGGCGCTCAGGCCGTCGACGACGTGCTGGGCCTTGATCAGGCCCATCTTGTCGATCTCGGCGATCTCTTCGACGGTGGCGGCGCGCAGCGCGTCCATGGTCTTGAAGCGGGCGGCCAGCCAGCGGCCGACGCTGCGGCCGGTCATGCGGATGCCGAGGCCGGTGATGACGCGGTTGAACGGCTGGGCCTTGCTGCGTTCCAGCGACGCGACGACCTTGGCCGCGTTGAGCTTGCCGAGCAGCACGACGCCGCCGGCCTTGGTGTTGCCGACGGGGAGCTCGGCCAGCTGCTCCTCGGTGAGCTGGTAGAGGTCGGCGACGTCGTTCGCGAGGCCGCGGCTGACCAGGACGACGCACAGCGCCTCGCCCACGCCCTCGACGTCCATGGCCTCGCGGCTGCACCAGTACTCGAGCGCGTTGGTGGCGCTGCACGAGGCTGTGTGGCAGCGCCAGAGCAGGCTGGATTTGTCCCACGGCTCGCCGCACTGGGGGCAGGCCTCGGGCGGCGCCCACGGGGTGAGGCCGTGCGGCTGCTCGCCGATGGGCGCGGTGACCCGGGGGATGACGTCGCCCGCCCGCCACACGGCGACGGTCTGGCCGATGGCCAGGCCCTGTTCCTCGACGAACTTGGGATTGTGCAGGGTGGCGTACGTGATCGTGGTGCCGTCGACGAAGACCGGGTCGAGCACGGCACGCAGCGAGATGCGGCCGGTGCGCCCGACCCGCACCTCGATGTCGCGCAGCACTGTGGAGCCGGTGTCGGCGGGATATTTGAATGCGGCCGCCCAGTGCGGGGTGCGGCTGCCGGACCCGAGCTTGCGGCGGGTCGATTCGAGGTCGGCCGTGAGCACGGCGCCGTCGATCGGGAACTCGAGGCTGCGGCGCAGCTCGCCGATGTTGGCGACGGCGGCCAGCGCGGCCTCGGCGTCGGTGGCGACCTGGATCGCGCCGGTGGCCAGCCGCCCGGCCACCGGGAAGCCGAGCTCGGCCGCGCGGGCCATGCGCTCGCGGTGGGACTCGAAGGCGCCGGAGATGTCGTACGCCGCGAAGGTCATCGGCGTCTCGTAGGTGCGGTCGACGCTGCGGATCGACCCGGCCACCGCGCCGCGCGAGTTGATGAACGCCTTGGCCCCGGCGGCGACCCGGTTGGCGCTGGCCGCCTCGAAGTCGCCGACGGTCATGTAGATCTCGCCGCGCACCTCGCCCGTCCACCCGGTGGCGAGCTGGGCGGGCAGCCCGGCCACGCCGCGCAGCACCTGGGCCGTGACATTTTCGCCGGTGCTGCCGTCGCCGCGCAGGGCGGCCAGAACCAGGCGGCCCGACTCGTACTCGACGCGGATGGCGAGGCCGTCGAGCTTGACCTCGACCAGGCAGGGTTCGCCGCCCAGGCTCGCGACGAAGGTTCGTACGCCCTCGTCGCCGTTGATCTTTTCGAGCGACATCATGGGCACCGGGTGCCGCACGTCGCCGCCGCCGGACACCCCGGCCGCGACCTGCGTGGTGAGGCCGCCGTCGTCCCATTCCGGGTGGGCCTTCTTCGCCTGGGCGATGCGGTCGAGCAGCGCGTCGTAGTCGGCGTCGGTCATCAGCACGTCGCCGGTGTCGTAATACGACTTGGCGGCGACCTGCGCCTGACCGACCGCGGCGGCGAAGTCGGCTTCGGTGAGGGCGGAGTCCGTCATGCCGACAACTTACGGCCCCGGTACGACATTTAGCCGCCGTGACCGGTTGGCACCGTCCCCCTACTGTGAGGTTGTGACGAACGCCGATCAGGACGGTGGACCCGACGACCGCCGGTCCCGGCCGCCCACACCCGCCGCGTACGCCGTCCCCGGCATGCCGGTAGCCCCCGTCCCCGACGACGGCTACGTCGAACAGGCACCACGGCGACGCGACCGGCGCCTCGTGTGGTTCGCGGCCTCCGTCCTCGCGCTCCTCGCCTGCTTCTCCGGCGTCCTGCTCACCGTGGTCAGCGACGGCGACCGGTTCGAGCGGGCACCCGCCGTCACCGCCGTGGCGCCGGTCGTCGAAACCGATCCGCCGTCCGCCGCCGCGCCCGTCGAGGTCGTCTATCTGGTCACCTCGAGCGGCCGCGGTGACCTGGCCCGCGTCGAATACACCGACCAGGACCGCGACATCATCCGCAAGGGCGAGGTGTCGCTGCCGTGGCGGCTCACCTTCGAGTTCGTCGGCGACAAGCCCCCGCTGGTGCTGCTCGCCCAGCGCAAAGAGGGCGGCGCCGGCGCGATGACCTGCTCGATCACCGTCGGCGGCAAGGAACTCACCACCGCCGTCCAGCGGGGCCGTTACGCCGCTCCGCAGTGCTCGGCCTAACTGAGCGCCTTCAGCGCGGCCAGGAAGCCGGCCCGCTCGTCCTCGGCCAGGCCGGCCAGCAGGGCCTCTTCCTCGGCGCGGATCTCGGCCTGCACCGCCCGCTGCCGGTTCCGGCCGGCCGGGGTCAGGCTGAGGAGGCGTACGCGCCGGTCGGCCGGGTCGGGCGTCCGCTCGATCAGCCCGCGTCGTTGCAGGTCGTCGAGCACCGGGATGAGCCGCGTCTTGTCGGCGTTGATCGCCGCGGCCAGCGCTGCCTGCGTCCGTGTCGGCCCCTCGCGCAGTGAGCTGAGCACCACGTAGGCCCACATCGAGATCTCGTGCCGGGCCAGGATCGGCTCCTCCGCCGCGATCAGCCGGCGGGCCAGCCGCCCCACCATGGCCGCGAGATCCGCTCGCTCCTCGCCTCGCACGGCTCCTACCTTCTCACGCCTTGACATATCGTAAGCGTCCATAGATCATAGGTAGGTGCTTACGATCTGGCGAAGGAGACACCATGGGAATCCAGCTCGGCATGATCGGACTCGACGTCCGTGATCTGCGTCGGTCGATCGAGTTCTACCGGCTCCTCGGGCTCGACATCCCCGAGCCGCTCGCCGGCCACCCCGCCTCGCTCTGCCGGATGGACAGCGGCGTCACCCTCGTGCTGGCCGAGGGCTTCGCCGCCGCCAACGATCCCGACTGGGTGCGTCCCGAGCGCGGCTACCAGCAGTTCCTCGAGTTCTACGTCGGCGACGACGCGGCCGTCGACGCCGAGTGGGCCAAGCTCACCGCGGCCGGTCACCACGGCCGGATGGCGCCGGCTCAGACCGAAGGCCCGTACGCGGCCATGGTCGACGACCCGGATGGCAACGTCGTGCTGATCACCTCGGACGCCGGGGCCAAGCCCTGAATGCCGTACCTACCCCGTCAGGGCAGAAAGCCGCGCACCGCGGCCAGGCCCAGCGCCGTCCTCGGGTGGTAGGCGGTGCGCCACAGACCGCCGTGGGCCGCTGACTCTGCCTCGTCCTGCCAGGCCAGCGGTGCGGCCGGGCGGGGCTTGCGGATCTGGTGGACCAGCAGCAGGGCCATCAGGCGGTTGGCCGTCTCGGGGCGGAAGATCTCGACGTCGAAGAGATGGGCGCCGGCGTAGGCCGCGGCCAGCAGGCGGTTGCTGGTCACCGAGCGGGTCCAGGTGGGCGGGGCGACCGCGAAGCTGACCACGCCGTCGCGGCGTGCGATCGACGCCCGCCAGCGCTGGATTCGCTTCGCCAGCGCGTAATTCGGGCCCTGCTGCGGCACCAGGCTGTCGTTGACGGCGTCGCCGCGGTAATTGGGCTGCAACAACCGGCCGCCGGAGAGCGCCCCGGTCACGCGGGCCCGCCGGGACCGGGCCCGGAATCGTTGCGTGGACTGCTCGACGGCCGGCGGCGGCACCGCGAAGACGTCGGTCGGCGTGGCCAGGAAGGCCAGCGCGACGTCGTCGCGGCTTTCGCGCAGGCGTACGGCGAGAGCGTCGAAGGCGACTGACAACCGCACGTACGCGGCCCCGGGCGCGTACAGGTAATTGCCGACGATCAGCCGGCCCTCGATCCCGTCGAGCCAGTGCGCGACCGCGCCCAGTTCGGTCAGCAGGTCGGCGCCGGGGTCGCGCCCGGGCCGCACCGGCGCGATCACCGTGCCCGCCGACGGGACCGCCGAGATCCGCGCCCAGACCGCGGGCAGGTCGACCGCGACAACCGTGCCGCCCCAGCCGAGCACGGCCGGCACCGGGCCCATCTCGGCCCCGGCCCCGATCACCACCAGCCGCTGGTCGGACAGGTCGAGCCAGTCCGGGTTGTCCATCACCTCGCGCACCGCTTCGGCGCACGACTGTTCGACGACTCCCGTTGCCACCCACGCGTCGAGCCGCTGCCGCAGGGCATCCCCGCGCAGCAACTCCCGGCCGTACGGAAGCACGACCTCGGTCTCGCGGGTCTCACGCCCGGCCGTGGTCAGCGTCTCGAACGGCTGCTCGGGCGCCTCGATCGTGACCGGCATCCTGTGGTGCACCGCGGCCAGCCCGGCCGCCGCGATGTCGTAGCCGCCGGCCAGCCCAGCCGAGACGAGCGCCCGGAAGTGCGGCAGGTAGCCGCGGCGCCAGTCGGTCTGGGCGGCTGCGGCATCGGCAGCGGCCGGGTCGGCGACGCGCAGGGCATCGGCTACCACGTGGCGGCCGAAGGCAGCACTGCTGCGCCGGCCCGTCTCGTCGGCGGGAAAGTCGATCACGCGCGACAGTATCTCCTCCCACGGTAGGAGGCGCCTTCCGACCATCGGCCGCAACCGGGGCCTGCGGGCGGACGATCCGGCCGCCGGGAAGCAAGACGCTGCCTGCATGACTACCGTTGCGCTCCGCACCGTTCGATGGCACCGGCCGCTGCTGGTGCTGACCGCTGCGATGGCCCTGCTCGCGTTCGTCGCCGCCGTGGGCCTGGTGGCCGACGACCGGATCCTGGTCGGCGCCCCGATCTGGGCCAAGCCGTTCAAATTCGCCGTCTCGTTCGCCCTGTACGCCCTGACGCTGGCCTGGATGCTGGCGGTGCTGCCCCGTCGCAGCCGGACCGGCGAGTGGGCCGGCACGGTGATCGTCGCCGTCTCGTTCATCGAGATCGCCGTCATCACCGTGCAGACCGTGCGCGGTCACCGCAGCCACTTCAACGACACGAACACGCTCGACAGCCGGCTCTGGTCGGTCATGGGCGCGTCGATCATGGTGCTGTTCGTCGCTCACCTGGTCATCGCCGTCGTGGCGCTGCGTCAGCGGATCCCGGATCGGGTGGCCGCGAACGCGATCCGCTGGGGTCTGCTGCTCTCCCTGCTCGGGCTGATCGTCGCCTGGCCGATGGTGATGCCGAACCAGGCCTCCCCGGCCGAGGCCATCTCGGGCGCGCACTCGGTGGGGGTGCGCGACGGGGGGCCCGGGCTGCCGCTGCTCGGCTGGAGCACCACGGGCGGCGACCTGCGGATCGGGCACTTCGTGGGCATGCACGGCCTGCAGGCGATGCCGCTGCTGGCGCTGCTGCTGACCCGGCGCGGCCGCTTCGACCAGATGACCAGCGCGCGGCTCGTCACGGTGGCCGGGTTCGCGTACGCGGGACTGACGCTCCTGACGACCGGCCAGGCCCTGCGAGGCCAGCCGCTGCTGCGGCCCGATCTGCTCACCCTGGCCGCGCTGGCCGTCCTGGTGATCGGGACCGCCCTGGGCGTGCGCGCCGCGCTGCGAACGCAGCGCCTAGGGTGATCCCCATGGGCTGGCTTGCTCGCCTCTTCGACAAGCGGGACACGTGGGCCCGGATGGTCCTGCTCGACCTGAGCGGCTTGAGCTACCTCGTCTTCCACCCCGGCGGGCAACCGGCGCCGACCGGCCCGCAGTGGGCGCTCGCGATCGCCGCGTTCGTGCTGCTGATCGTGTTCTCGCGCCTGCCCCGGGTCAACTTCGCGGTGCAGGTGGCGCTGCTGGTGGCGGCGTTCCTGCTGATCGACGACACGACGATCAACCAGGTCGGCGCCAGCTGGGCGCTGGGCGAACTCGTCGTGCAGGCCCGGCGGCCGTCGGTGTACGCGGTGGCGGCCGCGCTGCTGGCCGGCGTCCACCTCGCTCTGGGCGTGCTGCGGGACGGCGACGAGCTGATCGGGCTGATCCTGCCGGTCGGCCTGCCGCTGTTGCTCGGCCTGGTCATCCGTACGTCACGCGAGCTGAGCCGGCAGGCCGAGCAGCGCGCCCTCTCGGAGAGCCGCGCGGCCCGCGCCGACGAGCGCAGCGCGATCGCCCGGGAGCTGCACGACGTCGTGGCCCACCACGTCGCGTCGATGGTGCTGCGGGTCGGTGTGGCCCGGCACGTGCTGCCCGGGATCGACCCGCGGGTCGGGGAAGTGCTCGACGACGTGCACCGCACCGGCACCGCGGCCCTGGACGATCTGCGTCGGCTCGTTGCTGTGCTGCGTGACCAGAGCGCGGCGACCGATGCGGCACTGGCCGCGGTCGAGCCGGGCGCCTTGCCCGCTGCCCTGGGCGGGGCCGTCGAAACGGCTCGCCGCGCCGGGGTCACGGTCGAAGCCGACATCGACGAGGCGGTGGGAACGATCGATTCCGTACGAGGCCTGGCCGTGCTCCGGCTGACCCAGGAGGCCCTGACGAACGTGGCCAAGCACGCCGGCGCCGACGCCTTGGCCCGCCTGCGGGTGGCGGTCGAGGAGGGCGCTGTGGTGTGGGCGGTCAGCGACGACGGCGGCCGGGGCCAGGCTCGGGCCGTGGCAGCGCCGGGCGGCGGGCACGGGCTCACCGGCATGCGGGAGCGGGTCGAGGTGCTCGGCGGCACGCTGACCGCCGGGCCCGACGGCCCGGGCTGGCGGGTCGCCACGGTGCTGCCGGCGCACAGCGGGGCCGCCGCGTGATCCGGGTGCTCCTCGCCGACGATCAGCAGCTCATCCGGGCCGGGCTGCGGATGCTGTGCGACGCCGAGCCCGACCTGGAGGTGGTCGGCGAGGCCGGGAACGGGCGCGAGGCGATCACGCTGGCGGCCCGGCTGACGCCCGACGTGATCGTGATGGATCTGCGGATGCCCGGCGTCGACGGGATCAGCGCGACCAGCCGGGTGCTGGCCGAGCGGCCGTCCGTCCGGGTGCTGGTGCTCACCACGTTCGGCGATGACGACCACCTGTACCCGGCGCTCAACGCGGGCGCGTGCGGGTTCCTGCTCAAGGACGCGCCGCCCGGAGAGTTGCTCGACGGCATCCGGCGGGCGGCAGCCGGGGACAGTCCGTTCAGCCGGGACGTGCTGCACCGGCTCGTACGCCGGGCGACCAGCGCCGGGGCGGCGCCGCGGCAGCCGGTCGAGGGACTGACCGCGCGCGAGAAGGACGTGCTGAACCTGGTGGGCGAGGGGCTCTCGAACACCGAGATCGCCGAGCGGCTGCACATCGGGATCACCACGGTCAAGACGCACATCACGGCGCTCATGACGAAGACCAACAGCCCCAACCGCGTACGCCTGGCCCTCGTGGCCCATCGGGGCGGATGAGAAAAGCCGGAGCCCCCGTGGCGGCGGGGACTCCGGCTTTGTCTTGTCCAGGCTATCTCAGCCGGGTCAGCCTTGTCGGCCGTTCCAGCGCGGGTTCTTCTTGTTGATCACAACCTGGCGGCCGCGGCGACGAGTGACCACGCTACCGGGCTTGCTCTTGAGCGACCGCAGCGAGTTTCGGACCTTCATGATCGGTACCTCTCCGCGCCGGCGATGGCGTCCGCCGGTCGCGAGTGGTGTAACGACCGTGGCAGGGCCGGTATTTCCGCGTTGCCGGCAGGGGTTTCACCTCATGTCACGGCTGTTCCGCACCGATCACACGGCCATGCGTATGCGCACCCTGGCCACCGCGGCCGCCACCGCCGCCGTGGTCCTCGTCGGCACCGCCGTCCCCGTTCAGGCCTCGCTGCCGGAGGGCACCGTCTTCGGGACGGGCCTGCCCGGTGCGATCCCGGGCCGGTACATCGTCACGCTCGACGAGCCGGCCGGCGGCGACGTCTCGGCCCTGTCGGTCGACGGCGGCGCCACCTACGTCGCCGACCTGAGCGCCACCCAGGCGCGCCGGCTGGCGGCCGATCCGGACGTGCGCTTCGTGGAGCAGGACCGGATCCTGATCCTGCAGGCGACGCAGAACAACCCGGCCTGGGGCCTCGACCGGATCGACCAGCGGGTCACCAAGGCGTCCAAGACGTTCACGCCGACCGACGACGGCGACTCGGTGCACGCGTACGTGCTCGACACCGGCATCCGGGTCACCCACGCCGACTTCCGTGGCCGCGCCTCCTACGGCTACGACGCGCTCTCGGGCACCAGCAACGCGGACGACTGCAACGGGCACGGCACGCACGTGGCGGGCACGATCGGCGGCCAGTACTTCGGCGTGGCCAAGAAGGTCAAGCTGGTCGCCGTCCGGGTGCTCGACTGCAAGGGCCGCGGCTCGCTGTCCCAGGTCATCGCGGGCGTCAACTGGGTCACGACGCACGCGGTCAAGCCGGCTGTGGCCAACATGAGCATGGGCGGCTCGAAGAGCGCCTCGCTCAACGCGGCCGTGCAACGCTCGATCAACTCCGGCGTCACCTACGTGGTCGCGGCCGGCAACGAGAACGCCAACGCGAGCACGATGAGCCCGGCCAACCTGCCCGCCGCCATCACCGTCGGCGCCACCGACGCGGCCGACCGCCGCGCCACGTTCTCGAACTACGGCACGGCGCTCGACCTGTTCGCGCCCGGCGTGAACATCCGCTCCGACTACTACGGCGGCGACAACCTGACCGCGGTGGCCAGCGGCACGTCGATGGCGGCCCCGCACGTCGCGGGCGCGGCCGCGCTGGTTCTGGACGCGTCGCCCGGCCTCAGCCCGGCCCAGGTACGCAACCTGCTGGTCAAGAACGCCACCGGGAGCAAGGTGAAGAACGCCAGGGGCTCGGCCAACCGGCTGCTGTTCGTGCCGCGCCCGCCGGCCAAGGCGGTCATCACGAGCGCCTCGCTGACCGTGACCGCCGGACAGGCGTACGCGGGCCGGCTCACCCTCACCGCGGCTCGGCGCGGCACCTGGAGCATCGCCGCCGGCAAGCTGCCCACCGGCCTGACGCTGCGCCCGAACGGCTCGATCACCGGCACACCGACCGGCCCGGGCTCGGCCGCCGTCACCGTCCGCTTCACCGACTACGTGCCGCAGGCGGTCACCCGCTCGATCAAGGTCACCGTCCGCACGACCACCCCGGTGATCGCCACGACCTCGCTGCCTGCCGCCGCTGTCGGCGACTACTACTACCAGCAGCTCACGGTCGCGGGCGGTCGCGCCGGCACCTGGTCGGTCGTCTCGGGCGCGCTGCCCGACGGCCTGACCCTCCCGGCCGGCGGCACCCTCGAGGGCACGCCGGCGACCGCGGGCATTGCCGTCTTCACCGTGGCGTTCACCGACAGCTTCGGCGTCCGGAGCACGCGCGCCCTGACGATCGACGTCAGCTGACCTCAGCCGCGTACTTCTCCGCGATCGCCGCGGAATCCGGAAGGATCAGCCGCTTCGAGCGGCCGACCCGCCGGCCGGGTCTTAACCTATTTTGCAGATAGGAGATATATTGTTCGGGCCGCCACCGGAGGGAGAACCCCATGTCCGCGCTCGCCGTCGCCCACCCCACGATTCCGCGCCGCCGTCTGCATCCCGTGCCCGACCGGCCCGAGCCACCCGTCACCGTCACGATCAGCATTTCGGGCTCGGGGGCCGGCCGCGACCGGGTCGTCGCCGCCCTGCGTGACTTCGTGGACGCGGCCGGCACGGCCGTCTCGGTCGAGGAGCCGCCGGCTACCGGCGACGCGCTGAGGCTCGAACCCGGCGCCCGCACCGCAGTCCGGGCCGGGCAGCGGCTCGACCTGAGCCGCCTCGAGTACGACCTGCTGCTGTTCCTCGCGAGGCACCCGCGTCAGGTGTTCAGCCGCAGTCAGCTGCTGGCCCAGGTGTGGGGGCACACGCACACCACCAACCGGACGGTCGACGTGCACGTGAGCCGACTGCGCACCAAGCTGGCCGACCCCGAGGTCGTGACCACCGTCTACGGGCTCGGTTACCGCCTGGCCGACGACGCCTGCGTCACCGTGGTCGAGCGGTGACCCGTCGGACCGTGGCCGTCGTCGGCGGTGGGTGTGCCGGCGTGCTGGCCACCCGCGAACTGCTGCGCGGCACCGAAGACCGGGTCGTGCTGATCGAGCCGGACGAGCCGGGCGGCGGCCTGGCCTACGGCTCGGCCCGGCCGTGGCACCTGCTCAACTCGCGGGCCGGTGCGATGAGCGCCGATCCGGACGACCCGGGGCACTTCGCGCGCTGGGCCGGCTGTTCGCCCGACGAGTTCCGCCCGCGGGCTGAATACGGCCGCTACCTGCGCTCGGTCCTGCCCTCCTCGGAGCGCCTGGACGTGCGCCGGGCCCGGGCGGCCGGACTGACCGCGACCGGCGTGCGCCTCGCCGACGGAACCGAGGTGCGGGCCGAGAGCGTCGTCGTCGCGACCGGCAACCCGGCCGCCGCGCAGCCCGCGGCCCGGCCCGACCACCCCGACTACATAGGCGACCCGTGGGCCAAGGGCGCGCTCGACGCCATCCCGTCCGACGTCCCGGTGCTGCTGGTCGGGGCCGGGCTGACCGCGATCGACGTCGCGCTCACGCTCACCGCCTCGGACCGGGACGCGCCGATCACCGCGGTCAGCCGCCGGGGCCGGCTGCCGCTGACCCACACCGAGGTGGCCGCGCCGCCGATCGGGCTGGCGCTCGACGACTGCGCGACCCTGCGCGACATCGTGCGGGCCGTGCGGACCGAGGCGGCCCGCGTGGGGGACTGGCGGGCTGTGGTCGACGGGCTGCGTCCGTACCTGGACGAGTTGTGGACCGCCTTCACGCCCGACGAGCAGGAGGCGTTCCTGCGCCACCTGGCCCGCCCCTGGGAGTGTCACCGGCACCGCATGGCTCCCTCGGTGGGCGCCCGGATCGCCCGGGTGCGGGAGGAGGGCCGGTTCGAGGTGCGGGCCGGCGGCATCCGCTCGATGACTGCGCCCGCCGCCGGGGGTCTGCTCGTCGAGCTCGAGGCGGGCGTGCAGTGGTTCGGCGCGGTGGTGAACTGTGCCGGGCCCGGCCGGCTGCCGGAGGCCGCGGGATCGTTCGTGGGCAGCCTGCTCGCGGTCGGCCAGGCCCGGGTCGGCCCGCACGGGCTGGGGCTCGACATCGACCCGGCCGGCCGGCTGATCGGTGCCGACGGGCGTGTTCGGCAGGACCGGTGGCTGATCGGGCCGCTGCGCCGGGGCGCCCGGTGGGAGACGACGGCCGTGCCCGAGATCCGCTCGCAGGCTCGGGGTCTAGCCATCCCGGTTGGATAATACGATTCGCGCTATGCGTGGGTGTTCGCGCAGGTCAGAGGGTTTCGCTCACGGACGCGAAAATGTGAACATCTTGTCGAACCATCGAGATGCCTCAATACTCCGAGGGCAGAGCGGTACGCCGGATCCGGCGTACCCCCACCCCCTGGGAGGACCCCCGTGCTCAACCGGAAGCTGCGCCGGCCGATCGTCGGCCTTGCTGCCTGCATGCTCGTCGGCACCGGACTCGCCGCCTCACCCGCGTCGGCCGCCCCCTCCGGCGACTCCTTCGCCCCGTCCGCTCTGTCCCAGAAGCTCGATTCCCAGTTCGGCGTCAACGCTGCCGGCTCCTACATCGACTCGGCCGGCAAGGTCGTCGTCAACGTCACCGACGCCGCGACCGCCAAGTCGGTCAAGGCCGCCGGCGCCACCCCGCGCTTCGTCAGCCGCACCGGCGCCCAGCTGGCCGCGGCCGACAACGCCCTCAAGAGCAGCCTGAAGACCCCCGGCACCGCGTTCGCCGTCGACCCGGTCAGCAACCAGGTCGTCGTCGAGGTCGACAGCTCGGTCACCGGCGCCGCGCTCGCCTCCGTCGAGGCCACCGTGGCCAAGCTCGGCGACAACGCCCGCATCGAGAAGACCGCGGGCACGCTCAGCACGAAGATCAGCGGCGGCGACGCCATCTACGCCGGCGGCGGTCGCTGCTCGCTCGGCTTCAACGTGCGCTCCGGCAGCACCTACTACTTCCTGACCGCCGGCCACTGCACCAACATCGCCTCGACCTGGACGAACGGCTCGGCCACCCTGGGCACCCGCGCGGGCAGCAGCTTCCCCGGCAACGACTACGGCATCGTCCGCTACACGAACACGAGCATCACCAAGAGCGGCACGGTCGGCTCGCAGGAGATCAGCTCCGCCGGCACCCCCGCCGTCGGCGCCACGGTCACCCGCCGCGGCTCCACTACGGGCATCCGGTCCGGCCGGGTGACCGCCCTCAACAGCACGGTGAACTACGCCGAGGGCTCGGTCTCCGGCCTCATCCGCACCACGGTCTGCGCCCAGCCGGGCGACAGCGGCGGCCCGCTCTACGCCGGCACGAGGGCCCTCGGCCTGACCTCGGGCGGCAGCGGAAACTGCAGCACCGGTGGAACGACCTACTTCCAGCCGGTCACCGAGGCCCTGAACGTGTACGGCGTCCAGGTGTACTGATCGTCTGGCTCCTGAATCGCTGATCACCGAACGGCCCCGTCCTCATCGGCGGGGCCGTTCGCATGCGCGGCGAGGCGGCGGGCCGACTGACGACCATTCCCGCGTCGGCAGGATTCTTGGCGGCAGTCGGCTCCGCCGGCTCCAGCTGCCCCGTTTGTCCCCGGCGCTCATGACCAACCCGCGGAATCCGTGGTCGGAGGGTAGGGCAGCCCTACCCCGGATCGGGTGGCTTGCCGGATCGGTTGCCGGAGCGCGCTACGACGGCCGGCAGACGGGTGCGCGAGGTTATCCACAGGTCCGGATTGGGCAGCGCCGGGGGAGCGGCGGACCCGGCAGAATCGGGGGCACGTCCGGTCGCACCGCACCGGTGATCGGGAGGAGGTCCTGTCCTGAGCGAATATCCCCAGCTGCACCCACCTGAGCGCGAGACGTTGCTCCAGTTTCTCGATGAGCACCGCGCGATGGCCTCGGCCGCGCTCGACGGGATCGACGACCGGACGGCGGCCGCACGTCTGCTGCCGGCCACCGGCATGACCATCGGCGGCATCGTGAAGCACCTGGCTCACATGGAGGATCTCTGGTTCACCCACACCTTGCTCGGCGCCGATTTCCCGCAGCCGTGGACGTCCGTCGGCACCGACGAGGCCTGGGCCTGGGCGTCGGCCGGTGACGACTCGGTCGAGACACTGCGCGACCTGTACGCGTCGGCGTGCGCCCGCAGCCGGGCCGCCGTTGTCGGCTTCGGCGGGCTCGACGGGCGGGCGGCGCTGCCCTCGTTCGGCAAGGCGCCGGTCAGCCTCCGGTGGATGCTGGTGCAGATGATCCGTGAGACCGCTCAGCACTGCGGCCACCTCGACCTGCTGCGCGACACGCTCAGAACACCGGACCCGCCCGCCGCTCCACCGGGTTGACGAGCCTCTCACCGCCGGGCTGAAGCTGTGCCGCAGACTGCCGCGCGGTTCGTTGGGCGGGTGCCGCTCGGGGTGGTCAGCGGGATTCTTCGACGCGCTCCTCGCCGCGGCGGCGGAGCAGCTTCAGGCCGGGGAGGCCGGCGATGGCCAGGTGCAGGTCTTCGGTGACCTCGAGCAGTTTGTGCAGGTCGGGGCCGACCTGGTCGAGCTTGCCGAGCAGCGGCATCACGTCGTCGACCAGGTGGGAGCGCAGGGCCGGAAGCTGGTCGATCATGCGGATCGCGGCCGTCACCTCCTCGGGCGAGAGCTCGTCGACGAAGCGGCGGGCGATCGGGGCGCCCTTCATGAGCGCCTCCGAGTAGGCGGCCAGCAGCAGGGCCGCTTCCGTGGCGGTCTTGTCGGCCCGGCCCACCACCGTCTCGGCCTGGGCGCTGACTGCGGTGGCCCGCTCGACCACGCCCGCGGCGGCGTCCGAGATGCCGACCGCGCGCAGGACCACGCCCTCGGCGCGCTCGCTGACCTGCTCGGCCCGGCCCACCACGGCGCCGGCCCGGCCGCTGACGTCCTCGGCCGTCCCGACGACCACGGCCGCGCGCCCGCTGACATCCTCGGCTCGCCCGACAACGGCCCCGGCCCGAGAGCTGATCTCTTCGGCGGTGCCGACGACTGTGGCGGCGCGTGAGCTGATCTCTTCGGCGGTGCCGACGACTGTGGCGGCGCGTGAGCTGATCTCTTCGGCGGTGCCGACGACTGTGCCGGCGCGTGAGCTGATTTCGACGGCCTGGCCCACTACACCGGAGGCGGTGGTGGCTATCGAGCGGGCGTCGGCGACCGTCGACTCGGCCGCCTCGACCACCGCGGTCACCCTCTGGATCAGGGCTTCGGCCTCGTCGGCGAGCATGGTCACGCGGCTGACCAGCAGCTCGGTCTGGCCCAGCAGGCCGAGTACCCGGACGGGGACCGTGGCCGCTGCGGCCGCCGTCTCAACCGCCTGGCCGACGGCGGAACGGGCCAGCTCGGCAATGGTGGACGGTGACAGCAACGGGATGCGCATGTTCCCATGATGCGCCAGGGAGGCACGCCTCAAACGTGATCGCCCTCGGTGAGCGGAATGTGCGCCGACAGTCGATACTTGCTGTCAATCTCGTACGCGGAGCACCCTGGGACGCCCATGAACCGTCGCGAGTTGGCACTATGGCAGGCGTGCGACGTACGCGAATCTGGATCCTGGGCGCCGCGATGGCGGGCGTCCTCGGGGGTGCGGGGTTGGTCGGGGTGGGCATGATGCGCGACTCCGGGGGCAGCACGCGACCGCTTGCCGGCACCTTCAGCGAAGCCGGCGTTCGAGCCCCAGCCCAGGCTGCCCCGCGGCAGGGCGCTCAAGCTCAGGCGCCCGCCGTGCAGAAGACGCCCAGCCCGGCCGCGGTGCGCGCCGCCCGGGTCAAGGCGCTCGACGCCGCTCTCAAGAAGTACGCCGCGTCGGCCCCGGAGTTCTCCGTCGCCGTGCTCGACCGCCGCACGGGGCAGCGTTACTCGTACCGGGGAACCGAGAAATACGAGACCGCGAGCGTCGTGAAGGTGCAGGTGCTGGCCTGCCTGCTGCTCAAGGCCCAGGACGCCCGCCGCGACCTCACGGCCACCGAGCTCTCCCTGGCCAAGCGCATGATCCGGCTCAGCGACAACGATGCCACCACCTCGCTGTTCTCGAAGCTGGGCCGGGCCTCGGGGGTGAGCGCCTGCAACAAGCGGCTGGGCCTCACCGAGACCAAGGTCAACAGTGCCTGGGGGCTGACCCGCACGACCGTGAACGACCAGGTCAAGCTGCTGGCCGAGCTGACCGACACGTCGGGGCCGCTCGACGCCGGCTCGCGCAAGCTGGCCTACACGCTGATGAGCACCGTCGACGACAGCCAGGACTGGGGCGTGCCGGCGGTTGCCCGGAGCACCGAGAAGTTCACGGTCAAGAACGGCTGGCTGGCCCGCTCGACCGAGAACTACCGCTGGATCATCAACTCGGTCGGCCGGGTCACCGGGCCGGGCACCGACGTCTCGATCGCCGTCCTCTCGCACGACAACGCCACGATGTCGGGCGGCATCGCGACGGTGCAGAAGGTCGCCAAGCTGACGCGCCAGCACCTCAAATACTGAGCGAAGCTCAGGCGCCGGCACCTGAAGCATCAGCGGCGGCGCGGGCGTCGCGCCGCTTCGAGATCCACGAGACGGTCTGGTTGATGATCAGGATCAGCACGACGGCAGCGACCACGCCCTCCCACGGCTCGGGGAAGATCGAGCCGCCGGCAACGCCGATGCCGGCGTAGACGGCCGACCACAGCGCGCAGGCCGGGGCGTTGGCCACCACGAACGTACGCCAGGGCATGCCCACGAAGGCGGCGGCCAGCAGCACCGGCACGCGGCCGCCGGGAATCAGCCGCGAGACCAGCAGCACCGGGATCTGCTTCTCGTGCAGGCGCTCCTTGACCGACACCAGGTGCTCTTCGTCGCGCAGCCAGCGCAGGCGCTTGGCCAGTTTCTCGCCGCCGAGCCGGCACATCGCGTACATGACCAGGTCGCCGACGTAGGCGCCGGCGGCGCCGGCCGCGATGACGAAGACGATGGTCAGCGGGTGGTGCTCGTGGAAGGCCAGCGCGGCCGCGCCGCTGACCGCGGCCCCGGTGGGGACGATCGGAATGATGGCGCCGAACGCCACAACCGCGAAAAGCCAGGCCAGCGTGCCCAGAGTGGCCGTCACGCGGGACGCCCGATCGACAAGCTCTCGCCGTGGGCCAGCACCCGCACGTGGGAGTCGGGGGCGGCGCGCAGCGCGACGCGGGCGAATTCCTCGCCCGGGTCGCGGAACATGTGTGACCGGACCCGGCCCATGCCGAGCGGCCAGAACGTGCCGTAGTGGACCGGGACGGCCCACGCGGCCTTCACCCGGCGCAGGGCCTCGGCCCCGGCCGTCGCGTCCAGGTGGTGCAGCGAACCGAGGGTGGGGCCCCAGCCGCCGACCGGTACGAGGGCCAGGTCGAGCGGGGCCAGGTCGTTCATCTCGTCGAACAGGCCGGTGTCGCCCGCGAACCAGGTGCGGGCCTCGCCCTCGACGACGAACCCGATGGCGACGGCGCGTTCACGGGACCACGGGCCGCGGCCGCCGTCGTGGGCCGCCTTCACCGCGCGGACCCGGAGCGAACCGACGGTCGTCTCGTCGCCGGGGCCGAGTTCGACCGTGCGGGCTGCCGCCTCGAAGCCCAGCGCCTTGACCACGAACGCCCCGGCCCCCCGCGGCACGATCAGCTGGGGAGTGCCGCCCAGCTTGCGCAGGGAGGCGACGTGGAAGTGGTCGGCGTGCAGGTGGGAGAGCAGCACCGCGTCGGGGACGCCGGGCAGCGCCGGTTGCGGGCCGGCCATGCGGCGCAGGTGAGCCACCCGGCCGGTGAGCACCGGATCGGTCAGCAGGGACGTGCCGGAGTCGGCCAGCCACACGGTGCTGTGCCCCCACCAGGTGACCGAAGTCGTGCTCACGCAATTCACCGTACAGAAGCCGAGTTTCGATCCCCACCCAGGACGGGCACACTGTCGCCGTGACTGGACCCCGCAGCGCCGTAGTAGTCAACCCCACCAAGGTGCCCGACATGGACGAGCTGCGCCGGATCATCGGCGAGGGCCTGGCCGGCGCCGGATGGCCGGAGCCGTCCTGGTACGAGACCACCCCCGAGGACCCGGGCGAAGGTCAGACGAAACAGGCCGTGGCGGACGGGGCCGAGCTGGTCTTCGCCTGTGGCGGCGACGGCACCGTGATGGCTGTGGTGACCGCCCTGGCCGGGTCCGACGTGACCATGTCCGTGCTGCCGGCCGGCACCGGCAACCTGCTCGCGGCCAACCTCGGCCTCGGCGCCGACCCGGCGACCGGCGTGGAGGTGGCCCTCGAGGGCGGCCGGAAGCGCATCGATGTGGGCGTGGCCGGCGACAAGTGCTTCGCGGTGATGGCCGGCATGGGCTTCGACGCCAAGATGCTGGAGAAGACCTCCGACGATGCCAAGAAGCGGATCGGCTGGCTGGCGTACATCGGAGGCGGGGTCAAGGCGCTGCGGGAGCGGCCGATGCGGGTACGGATCGTGCTCGACGGCGGCAAGGTGATGCCCCGCCGTCCCCGTTCGGTGATCGTCGGCAACGTCGGCCGGCTCCAGGGCGGCGTGACCCTGCTGACCGAGGCCGACCCGGCCGACGGCAAGCTCGACGTCGCCATTCTGAGCCCGAACAACCTGGGTCACTGGGTGTCGCTCGCCTGGGGCGTGATCCGTCGCCGGAAGAGTGTGCCGCTGATGGAGACCTACACCGCCGAGCAGGTCGAGATTCAGGCCCGGTCGGCGCAGCCGCGGCAGCTCGACGGCGACCTCATCGAGCCCGGCCGGACCCTCAAGATCTCGATCAAGCCCAAGGCTCTCCTGCTCTGCGTTCCCCGCCCCGCGGGCGACCCCGACCTGGCGTACGACGTGAGCTCCGCGGCCGAGGCGGCCGAAGACATCCGCGAGGCCGCCCGTGAGTAGTACGGAGCCCGTGCCGCAGACCCGTGACATGAGCGGGGACGAGCTCTCCGCCGACGATGCCGTTCAGGCGTTGTGGCACTACGGCCGCTGGCCGCTGGTCCGCGACGCGTTCGTCCGATTCCGGTACGGCGACGGCTTCAGCCACGCCCGGGCGTTCGCGTTCCAGCTGTGCCTGGCGATCGTGCCGTTCCTCATCGCGCTCTCCGGCCTGGCCGCCGATCTGGGCGCGGAGGACGGCGGCCGGGTGGTGGCCGAGACGGTCCTCGAACTGACCCCGGGCGCCAGCGATCCGCTCGTGGCCGAGTTGCTCGAGGACAGCGAGGGCAGCAGCGATGCCGGCGAGCTGGCGCTGACCCTGGGTCTGATCACCGGTCTGTTCGCCCTGACCACGGCGATCAGCCAGATCGAGCGGGGCGCGAACCGGATCTACGGCGTCGAACGGGACCGGCCGGCGTTGTTCAAGTACATCCGGGCCACGATCCTCGCCGCGGTGGCCGGCATTCCCGCGTTGTTCGGGTTCCTGCTCCTGGTGGCGGGGCGACCGTTCGGAAACGCGGCCGCACGGCACTGGGCGTGGGCCGATGATCTGCGGGTGGCCTGGGACTTCGTGCGCTGGCCACTGAGCCTGTTGCTGATCGTCTTCGCGGTGGCCGTGCTCTTCAAGTACTCGCCGCGCCGGCACCAGCCCGGGCTGTCCTGGTTGCTGTTCGGCGCCGGGCTGGCCACGGCGCTGTGGTGGCTGGCCAGCCTGATGCTGGCCGGGTACGTCCGCTTCGCCGAGGGCTTCGGCGCCACGTACGGGCCGTTGACCGCGATCATCGCCCTGCTGCTCTGGGCCAACCTGACCGGCATCGCGTTGTTCCTGGGCATCGCGTTCGCGGCTCAGCTGGAGGCGGCGCGGGTGGGTGCTCCGCGGCCGGCCAAGAAGGACAAATGGGAGCCCTCGGCCCGTTCGACCAGCGGTGTACGGAATCGGCGCTCCGGGTAAAACCGGGCCGTGACCGACAACCGAGTGGTAGAACGCACCGGCTGGGCCCCCCTGCGGCACTTCGCCGGACGCAGCGTGGCCGGCCTGACCGCCGTCGTCCTGGCCGGCCTGGCCTTCGGCACCCTCCTTCTGCTCGTACGGTCGGAGTGGAGCCCGCTGCGGCGGCTCGACCAGTCGATCGCCACCGGCCTCAACGACCTGGTCGCGCCGCACCCCGCGCTGGTCAAGGTGCTCACCACGATCACCTCGGCCGGCGGCCGGGGCGTGCTGGTGCCCCTGGTCGTCATGGTGGTTCTGCTGCTGCTGATCCGCCGCCTGCCCCGCCTCGCCCTTTACGCGGCGGTCACCGGGCTCGGCGCGGCCGTCCTCGACCCGTCGCTCAAGGCGCTGGTCGGCCGGGTGCGCCCGGTGGTCGCCGACCCGGTCGCGGTCGGCGGCGGCAACAGCTTCCCGAGCGGTCACACGCTGGGGGCGACCATTGTGTACGGCATGCTGGCGCTGGTCGCGTTGTCGGCCACCCGCGGCCGGCACAAGGCGTGGATCCTCTCGGTGGCGGCGGCGATCATCGTGGCCGTCGGGCTGACCCGCATCGCGCTCGGCGTGCACTTCCTCTCCGACGTGCTGGCCGGCTGGATGCTCGGCCTAGCCTGGATCAGTGTCACGGCGTACGCGTTCCGGGTCTGGCGCCGCGAGGCCGGCCACCCGGCGCCGCCCGCAACCGACGGCCTCGACCCCGCCGCCGCCGACGACCTGGTGCCCGCGCCCGCGGAGGACAAGGTGCTGCCCCACCCCTGGGCCAAGGGCGCCGAGATCCTGGTCGGCTGGGTGTTCACGTTCGGTCTGCTCTATTTCGTCGGGTACGCGGTGACGCGCTGGGAGCCCCCGTTCGACGACGCCGTGCCGCGGTGGCTCCAGACGTTCCGCACCGAGCGCCTCGACTACCTGAGCTGGCTCGCCTCCAAGGCCGGCGACACACACGCCGTACTCATCGTCTGCCTGGTCTTCTGCCCGCTCGCGCTGGCGCTGTGGCGGCAGTGGCGGCCGGTCGTGTTCATCGTGCTCACCATGATCGGCGAGCTCACCCTGTTCCTCTGCGCCGCCGCCGCAACCGGTCGCGAACGACCCTCGGTCGAACAGCTCGACGGCCAGATGCCCACGTCGTCGTTCCCGTCGGGCCACATCGCCGCCACCATGTGCCTGTGGGCGGCCATCGCGGTCGTCAGCATGCCCCGCGTACGCCAGTGGTGGCGCTGGATCTTCCCGGTGCTCGCCGTCCTGATGCCGGCGATGGTGGCACTGTCCCGGATGTACCGTGGCATGCACCACCCGACCGACGTTCTGGGCGCGTCCCTGCTGACGCTGTGCTGGGTGGGGGCCCTCTACCTGATCATCCGCCCCAACGACCACGCCGAGACGGTCACCGAGGCCGCCGAGGAGGCCCACGAGGTGCGCGACCGCCAGGCAGTGACCGCATGACGCTGCGCTTCGTCACCTGGAACATCAAGACGGGCGGCGCCGGCCGCCTGGATGCCATCGCCGCCGTGATCCGCCGCGAGCAGCCCGACTTGCTGGCCCTTCAGGAGCTGCGCAACTTCGACCGCAACGACGGCCGCGTGCTGAACGAGCTCGCCGAGGCCGTCGGCATGGTGCCCCACCTGGCCCGCTCCTTCCTGGGCCAGCCGGTGGCCGTGCTGGTCCGCCCGCCGCTCGAAATCATCGACCGCGCCGAGGTCCGCTGGCGCCTCCACCACGCCGCCGCGGTGGTCACGGTAGCCACCGACACCGGCCCGCTGCGCATCGTCAGCGCCCACCTGAACCCGTTCTCGCCGTACCGCCGCATGCGCGAAGCCGTGTGGCTGGCCCATCGCTACCGCCCCACCCGGCTCCCCACGGTGATAGCCGGCGACCTGAACGGCCTCAACCCCGGCACCGACCACACCGAGACGCTGGCGCCGCAGCCCGGCTTCCTGCGCGCCCGCCACCTGGCCCGCGACGGCTCCGCCGACACCAGAGCGGTGGCCGCCTTCCTGGACGCCGGCTACACCGACCTGTGGCGGGTGGCCGGCGCCGGCTCCCCACTGACCGTCCCCACCACCAAGGGCGGCGGCCGCGAGTTCTCCCGCATGCGCCTCGACTACGTGCTGGCCGGCCCCACCCTGGCCGAGGGCGCCACAAACATGACCGTGATCCGCGGCGACGAGACCGAGTACGCCTCCGACCACTACCCGGTCCGCGTCGACCTGCCGGCCTGACAGCGCTGCTGATTCGGTTCTTCAGACCACGCATACCGGACCTGACGTCGGTCGCTCAGCAGGAGGACAGAATATGAGCGGCTGGTCGCGATGGCAGGACATTCGAGCCGCGTACGTCGAGCGGGCTGGCGGGAAGGAAGCTGTCGCCGACGGCAAACAGGAGCTGATCGCTCAGAGCCATCGCGATCGCGTGACCGACGTGACAGTAGCCGTGGGACGGTCGAGGGGTAACGCTGGAGCGGGTAACTCAGCGACGGACGAGGTGGGTGGCATGGCTACGGAGAAGGCGATTCTGGCCGGGGGCTGTTTCTGGGGGATGCAGGACCTCATCCGGCGGCGGCCGGGGGTGGTTTCGACCCGGGTGGGCTATACCGGGGGGAACGTGGCCAACGCGACTTACTACAACCACGACGGGCATGCCGAGGCCATCGAGATCACCTTTGATCCGGCTGTGACCTCGTACCGGGACCTGTTGGAGTTCTTCTTTCAGATTCACGACCCGACGACGATGAACCGGCAGGGCAACGACATCGGGACCAGCTACCGGTCGGCGATCTTCTTCGAGAGCGACGAGCAGAAGCGCGTCGCCGAGGACACGATCGCGGACGTCGAGGCGTCGGGGCTGTGGCCGGGCAAGGTGGTGACCGAGGTGACCGCGGCCGGGCCGTTCTGGGAGGCCGAGCCGGAGCACCAGGACTACCTGGAGCGGATCCCGGACGGCTACACCTGCCACTTCCCGCGGCCGGACTGGAAGCTGCCGCACCGCGTGGCCTAGCGGCTACCGTCCCGCCATTGCGGTCAGATCACGGCCGTTATACCGGCACCTCAGGCGCCACGTTGCAGCGGGAGGTCGTCGGCGCGGGTGATCAGGGTGTCCCGGTGCTCGTCGTCGCCGCGGACCAGGGCGGCGATGTATTCGCTGGTCTCGGGCGAGATCGTGCTCAGCGTGGGGGCGGCCGGCTGGCGCGTGATGTAGCCCTGCACGTGGCGGATGCGCTGCTCGTAGATCTCGCGCAGGGTCAGCGGGGACTCGTTGTCGACACCCTCGACGATGACCACCCGCGGGGCGTGGCCGGCGTAGCGGGCCGTGTCCATGACCAGCGAAAGTTCCTTGGCCGCGAGCGGGTGGTGCAGGATCGCGCGGTCGACCTTGATCTGGGTGAGCGGCAGCTCGGCCATGCGCGACAGCGACGCGTACCCCTCGCCGAAGTCGTCGACCGCGAACGCCACCCCGACGTCGCGTGCGATCGCGGCCAGGCGGTTGTGGAAGTAGGCGTGCGGGGCCTCGGCCCACTGCTCGCCGCGGCGGGGTTCGATCGGGTCCTGCTCCGAGATCTCCAGGGTCACCGTCTCGGGGTCGATGGCGAGCTCGGCGATCGTCGTGCGGAGCGTCTCGACGTACGCGTCGCTGAGCAGCGACCGTACGGCGACATTGACCGAGACCGGTTTGGGCTGGGCCCACGGGCCCTCGGCGTGGGCCTGGGCGTACGCGTGCAACGCCATCCGCAGGATCACCTTGTCGCGCTCGACGACGAAGCGGTCGCCCCACACCTCGGCCAGCCGCAGCATGGCGACGGGGGCGCGCTGGTCGCTGGGCGAGCGGCGGGCCAACGCCTCGTAACTGTGTACGCCGACCCGCCGAGCGGTCTTACCGAGCGTCACTACCGGTTGGAAGACCACGCAGT
This sequence comes from Paractinoplanes hotanensis, assembly GCF_023717965.1. NCBI lineage: Bacteria > Bacillati > Actinomycetota > Actinomycetes > Micromonosporales > Micromonosporaceae > Paractinoplanes > Paractinoplanes hotanensis. The sequence goes on from NZ_JAMQOL010000015.1 coordinate 389,194, forward strand.
ACGACTTCACGACCCGCCGGTACAGCTCGAAGCAGTGCTCGTAGAGCGGGACGGGCAGCCTGCCGAAGGCGTCCCGCAGCGCGGTCAGGACCTCGATCTCGGCCTCGTCCGGGGACGCCGCGAAATCCGTACGCCAGATCGTCTCGAGGATCTTGGCGAGCGGCTGCCCGAGCCCCAGCAGGTCTGCGACCGGGTCGACCAGCGCCAGCAGCAGGGACCGGCCCTCGGCCAGGCGCAGCGGCACGCACAGAACGGTGCGATGGTCGTCGTGCACGGTGTGACCGAACCAGTCGGCCCCGGCCGGGAAACGCAGCAGCGGCCGGATCACGTCGAGGTCGAATCGCTTGGACGAGTCGATCGTCTGGAAGCCGTTCGCCGTGTACTCGAGCAGGGCCGACGAGTGGGCGTCGGTGGCGGCGCGCAGGTATTCGACGCGGGAGGGCGCGGCCCCTCCGGCTTCGGCGCGGCTGCCGGCCGAGCGCGGGGCAGCGTGCCGGGGCATCCGGGCGTGGTGAGTGAGCCGGCTGATCAGGTGCAGGATCTCGCCCGCGGCCGCGTCCATCGGGTTGGCCAGCGGGCGCGAGGCGGGCCGCCCGGGCTGGTCGGCCGGCCCGGCCAGCACGACCGCGTCACCCTCGGGCGGGCTCATGACCTGCGGTGTCAGACCCTGTTCGCGTACGGCCTGAGCCAGCGACCCGAACGTGACGCTCGGCTGCCGGTGCAGAGTCGCGAGGATGTGCGCGGTCAGCACGCCATGCCGGATGACCGGGTCCTCGCGGGTGGCGGCGTCCTCCGCATACGAGGTGAGGGCGCTGTAGGCGGGCCGCGACCCCTCGGGGGCGTCGCCCACGGCGTCGACGAACAGCACCGCGGCGCCGGCGAAGAACTCCAGCACGTCCCGTTCCAGGAATGCCATTCGTACGCCCGAATCGGGATTTTCGGAAAGAGCCGATTCGTCGAGATCGTGGGTGATGAGGTAAGTGTCGGCGCCGCGACTCCACTCCGGAGTGACCGTGCGACCGGCGAAGTAGACCACCAGGACATCCGATTTCCCGGACCGCATCACGGCCTGACGCAGCGTCGCCTTGATCTCGCCGGCAGTGGCGTTCAGCCCCGTGAACAGGCAGGTCTCGAAACCCTCGGCCTCGAACTGGTCGCGCATGGCCTCGGCGTCACGCTCGGCGAAACGCAGCAGTGAGCCGGCGTCGTCGACGCCCACCATCACCGCGAAGCGCTGATTCGCCATCCAACGCCTCCGGTTTCGAACACTCCCGCATTGGAGCGCTTCCGAGTGCGGCGTCCGATGATGATAGCGACCCACCGGCCCCAATCAAATCGATCACCACTATCGATCACCACTGAGGCAGACGCGGGAACCGGTCCCCGCCGGGGTGGCGGGGACCGGTCGGTGAGTGGGTATGGTCAGTTCTCCCGGGACACGGGAACCGCGCGGGTCTTGGCTGGGTAGCGGATGTTCTCCACCATTTCCATCACGTCGGCGGGTGGAGGCGCCGTCATCTTCGACACCACCATCGTGACGACGAAGTTCATGATCGCGCCGATGGCGCCGATCCCCTCGGGGCTGATGTCGAGGACGTGGTCGTGTGCCGAGGTGCCGAACACCGGCAGGGTGTAAATCATGTAACTGGCGGTGAACAGCAGGCCCACGATCATGCCGGAGGCGGCTCCGGTGGCGTTACATCGCTTCCAGAAGATGCCGAGCACGATGATCGGGAAGAACGTCGATGCCGCCAGGCCGAACGCGAACGCGACCACCTGCGCCACGAAGGCCGGCGGGTTGATACCGGCGTACACCGCGACCAGGACCGCGAAGCCCATCGCGATCCGGCCGGCGAGCAGCCGCTGCTTGTCGGTCGAGTCGCGCTTGATCCGGCGGAAGTACAGGTCGTGCGAGACCGACGACGAGATGACCAGCAGCAGCCCGGCAGCGGTGGACATCGCCGCCGCCATGCCGCCGGCCGCGACCAGCCCGACGATCGGCGCGGGCAGACCGGCGATCTCCGGACTCGCCAGCACCAGGATGTCGTTGTTGACGATCAGGTCGGCGCCGGACGTGGGGCTGTTGCTGACCGACTGGATGGTCTGGACGTCATCGGCGATCGTGATCAGGCCGGTCGCCATCCAGTTCCCGACCCAGGCCGGGAGGGCGTCGACCGCAACGCCTTGCACGTCGCGCAGCAGGTTCAGCTTGGTGAACGCACCCACCGCGGGGGCAGTGGTGTACAGCAGGGCGATGAACAGCAGGGCCCAGAACGCCGAGTAGCGGGCGCCGCGGACGGTGCGCGTGGTGTAGAACCGGATGATCACGTGGGGCAGGCCGGCAGTGCCGATCATCAGTGACATCGTCACCAGGAAGACGTCGATCTGCGGTCGTGAGGCGAACGCCTCGGTGTACTGGTTCAGCCCCATCTGAACGCTGATCGCATTGAGCTCGTCGAGGATCGTCCCGAACGTCACCTGCGGTATCGGCCAGTCCGTGATCTGCTGGGCGACCGCGATCGCGGGGATCAGGTAGGCGACGATCAGAACCGAGTACTGGGCGACCTGCGTCCAGGTGATCCCCTTCATCCCGCCGAGCACCGCATAGATGAAGATAATTGCCGCGGCCACCGCCACGCCGCCGTTGATGTCGAGCTTGAGGAACCGGCTGAAGACGATTCCACCGCCCCGCATCTGTCCGACGACGTAGGTGAAGGAAATGATGATGGCGCAGAGCGCGGCGATGGTGCGGACGAGTTCGGAGTATCGGTCGCCGACGAACTCGGGAACCGTGAACTTGCCCCATTTACGCAGGTAGGGCGCCAGCAGCAGAGCAAGCAGGACGTAGCCGCCGGTCCACCCCATGAGGTAGATCGATCCGTCCGACCCCAGGAAGGCGATCAGGCCCGCCATGGAGATGAACGACGCTGCCGACATCCAGTCGGCCGCCACCGCCGCTCCGTTGGCGACGGTCGGGATGCCCTGGTCGGCGACGTAGAAGCCGGCCGTTTCCTTCACCCGGCTCCGCCAGGCGATGATGATGTAGATGGCGAAGGTCAGGGTGATGAAGCCCAGTGTCCAGCCCTGGATCTCGGTCACATCCGCCTCCCGTCCCCGTCACGTTCACTTACGCCGTAACGGTCGTCGAGGCGGTCCATCAGGACCGCGTAGACCAGGATCAGGAGCACGAACGTATAGATCGACCCCTGCTGCGCGAACCACATGCCGAGTGGGAATCCGTTGATCTCAACCTTGTTCAGCTGCTCGATGAACAGGATGCCGCAGCCGAAGGAGACGACGAACCAGATGATCAGCAGAACCACCATGATTCGGAGATTCCGCTTCCAATACTCCTTCCGCCAGCCATTGTCCGGCGGCGTGCCGTCGTCCGGTGGTGGCGTCTCGTCGACGCCTTTTCCGCTTGGGGGTGTCGCCTCGGCCATGTCCCGGCACTCCTTTCTTGAGACGTGGAGTGGGTCATACCGTGTTGTGCGAAGGGAAACGCCACGGCGAGCGGCAATCAAGAGCTGGTCGGCAAGTGGCGGATCTCACTTCCCGAGCGGTCGAACGGCGGGACGAACGACGGCTCCGAGCGCCGACGAGCCGCTCACGCCGCCGAACCCACCGTTCGCGAGGCAGACCCGACCGCCGGCCGATTGACCTGGCGGTTCCGGTCCGGTTCCGGCCTAGCATTCGGCCATGTCTTCGACCGCACGTGCTGATGCTGCGCCGAACCGCCGGCGCGTCCTGCACCGCGGCAGCGCCGGCATGCTCGTCGGAGGGCTGATCGTCGTGGTCGGTTCGCTGCTGCCGTGGGTGTCCACACCGTTCGGCTCCCTGTACGGGACGGCCGGGCCCGGGCTGTGGACGCTGGGCGCCGGCTTCCTCGCCGTCGCGGGCGCGCTCCTGCCGTACCGGAAGCTGGCGATCGCCCACTGCCTGGCACCCGCACTGGCTGTCCTGGCCATCGTCGTCTGGCAGGTCGCCCGCCTGGGCTACCTCAGTGCCGCCACCGACTCCTGGGGGCAGTTGCTGCCTGGGATGGGTCTGGTGATGGCCGCCGGCGGCGGGGTCGTGCTGCTCCGTGCGGGATTTCGCCTCCGGTCCGTGACGTAGCATCCTGACCGGGCCTTCCCTAGGGTGCGGCTATGGGAAACCACGTCGACGAGTCCGACACCCCGGCGGAGGTCGACGCGGCGTTCCGGACCCTTCGCCGGGTCGCCATCGGCTATTTCGCCGTCTTCCTCGTCGCCATCACCGCTGTTCCAGCCCTCTCGGTAACCCTCGTCTGGTGGTCGGACAGCCGCCTCATCGGGGGCATGAGCCCCGGTTTCGTGATGGCTGCCTTCGGCCTTTACGTGTTCTTCTTCCTCATCGGCCTTGCCGCGGCTACCCTCTCCACCGCTGTCGAGGCCCGCATGCTCGGTGGCCCGCGTGACGAGGAACCGACCGAGGACGGCGCCCGGTGAACGGCGCGAGCCTTGCCGCCCTCGCCGCCGTGCTGCTCGTGGTCACCGGGTTCGCCGTGGTGATCCGTCCTCGCGGAGTGTCCACTTTAGACTTCTATCTCGCCGGTCGGCGGGTCGGTGTGATCACCAACGCGTGCGCGATCTGCGGCGACTACTTCTCCGCCGCGTCCTTCCTCGGCGTGGCCGCGGCGGTGTACGTCTCCGGCGTGGACGGTGTTTGGTACGCGGTCGGATTCGCCGCCGGCTTCGTCCCGGTCCTGCTGTTCGTGGCCGCACCGCTGCGCCGGTTCGGCGAGTTCTCGATCCCCGACTTCCTCGGCCGCCGGCTCGCGTCCGAGCGGGTCCGCCTGGTCGCCGTGGGCGTAGTGCAGTTGATCATCTTGTCGTATCTCATCCCACAGGCGGTGGGCAGCGGCATCACCTGGGAGCTGTTGGTGGGCCGGGGCGTCGCGGGGCTGTCGCCGTACGCCACCGGGGTCCTGTTCTCGACGGTCGCGATCACCGGCCTGGTCGCGTTCGGTGGCATGCGCGGCACCACCTGGACCCAGGCGGTCCAGTTCCTCCTCCTGCTCACGGCCCTCGTCTGGCTCGCCGTGGCGGTGCTCGGGTCGGGGTTCAGCTACGGGGGCGCGGTGGCCGACCTCTCCGCCGAGCCGCTGACCGCCGCGGTCCACACCGACGACGGGTGGCGGCTGGCGCTCGAGCAGAACCGCGTCGACGACGACGGGGCGGCAGCCTTCAACGAGCCGGGAGCGCGCTACGGCCGGCTCGGGCAGTTCGCCCTGATCATCGCTCTGGTGCTGGGAACGGCCGGCCTGCCGCATGTGATGAACAGGTACTTCACCAGCCCGACCGGCACCGCGGCCCGGATGACCACCGTCTGGGTGCTCGGGCTGGCCGGGATCTTCTACGCCCTCGCCGTGATGCTGGGCACGGCGGCCAGGGCGCTCATCCCCGCGGCGGTCAAGGACAATGCCTGGCTGGCGGAGCTGACGGTCGACGGTGTCCTGCGCATGCCCGAGCACGCCTTGCCGGTGCTGGGACGGATCTACGGCGGCAATGCCGGCCTCGGCGTGATCGCCGCCGGGGCGTTGGTCGCCGTCATGTCCACCATCGCAGGGCTCCTGCTCGCCTCGGCCGCGTCCTGGGGTCACGACGTCTACGAGCGGCACATCAACCCCCGGGCCACCCAGCGGCAGGCCGTCCGGGCCGGCCGTGCGACCGTCGTGGTGGTGGCGTTCGCCTCGGCGGGCTCCGCGCTCGCCATGCGGCCCGAGTCGCTGGTCGCGGTGCTGCCGTCGATCGTGGCGACGATGGTGACGTGGGCCTTCGCGCTGGCCGGTTCGGCCCTCACCCCGGTTTTTCTCCTCGCGATCTGGTGGCGCGGCATCACCGCGGCGGGCGCGACCGCCGGAATGGCCGGCGGCGCGGCGGTCGCGCTGACCATGTTCGCCGCCGGGATCCTGGTCGGGGACCGGGGCGTCGGCGAGCTGCTGCTGACCCCCACACTCATCGCCGCGCCGGTGGCGGCGGCGCTCACCGTGCTCGTCTCGCGGCGGACGTCCGTGCCGCCGGATGTCGAACGGATGTGGTCGGCCTTGCACGGCACCGCGGCCGACCGGCACGCCGAACGGCTGGCCCGGCTGATGATCAGTGGCGGCAGGCGCCGCGGGCAGGGGAGGAGGACAGGTGCGCAGCGGTAGCGTTCTGCTCGCCGCGGTGGTGGCGGGGACCTGGGGCCTGGTCTACCTGGCCACCCAGGTGCTGGTCGACCCCCCGCTGGCCACCGGCATCACGCTGGTCGTCGGGGTGGTGCTGACCTCCGTCCTGACGATCGGCTATCCGTCTGCCCTCCGCGGGCCGCGGGCAGGCCGGGCGTTGCGCCAGCCGGGCTGGACCGCGATCAGCCTCGGCACCACCCGGACGATCACGGCGGCGGGACGCTCGATGCCGTTGCGTTCCGGACTGACCGCCGACGCGGCACGCCGCACGGCCGAGCTGCTGCGGCCTCTCCTCGGCGGCCACGCGGTCGCCATCACAGACCGCGAGCAGGTACTGGCCTTCGTCGGCCCGGGCGCCGACCATCATCTCGTCGGTGGCCAGCCGGCGACCGGGACGACGGCCCGGGTGATCAGGCGTGCCCGGACGACGGTCGTCCGGCGCCGGTCGGAGATCGGCTGCCCGGTGCCCGGCTGTCCGCTGCAGACGGCCGTCGTCACGCCGTTGGCCATCGGCGACCGGTTGGTCGGAACGCTCAAGGTCTATCGCACCGACGCCGACCCGCCGTCGCGCGAGCTGGTCGAGGACATGGCGGGGATCCTGTCGCTGCATCTCGAACTCGCCGAGCTCGACCTGGAACGCAAGCTTGCGGTCGACGCCAAGCTCGATGCGCTGCGTGCGCAGATCAACCCGCACTTCCTGTTCAACGTCCTCAACACCATCACCTCCAAGGCTCGCGACGACCCGGATGAGGCACGGCAGTTGCTGGTGCGGCTGTCCGACTTCTTTCGCTACACCGTCCGCCAGGACGGCCACTTCGCCGAGTTCGCCCAGGAGTACTTCTTCGTCCGTACCTACCTGTCCCTGGAACAGGCCCGCTTCGGCGACCGCCTGCGCGTGCGCTACGACATCGACCCGCAGGTGCTGACGACGCACGTGCCGGTGCTGATCATCCAGCCGCTGGTCGAGAACGCTGTCAAGCACGGGCTCGCGGAGAAGGTCGAGGGCGGGACGGTCAACCTGCGAGCCCGCGTCGACCCGCTGACCAGAACCACCCTGATCCAGGTCACCGACGACGGCGTAGGCATCCCCGCCGACGTGCTCGCACAGCTCACCACCGGTGCGGCCGGCGCCGACGGCGGCGTGGGCCTGCGCAACATATCGCAGCGGCTCGAAACCCTGTTTGGAGAGCGCTATGCCCTCAATGTCCAATCCACCGTCGGTGCCGGGACAGCCGTCGAACTACGTATCCCCCTACGATGACAGGATGCGCGCTCGCGCACTGATCGTCGACGACGAAGCACCTGCCCGCGCCGAACTTCGCTACCTCCTCGAGGGGTTCGGCCATATCCAGGTGGTCGGCGAGGCCGCGAACGGTGAGGAGGCTTTGGTCCTGCTGGGCAGGCTCCACTACGACCTGGTACTGCTCGACATCCGCATGCCGGGCGGCACCGGACTGGCGGTGGCCGCGGCCCTGCGCGAGCTGCCCCACCAACCCAAAGTCATCTTCACCACCGCCTACCCGGACCACGCCGTCGACGCCTTCGCCCTCGCGGCGGTCGACTACCTGGTCAAGCCCTTCGACGCGGAGCGGCTCGGCCGTGCCCTGGACCGTGCCCTGTCCGGCACCGTGCACGCCGCCGCCCCTGGACCTCTGGTCCGGGGCGGGCCGCCGGGCACCGAGCAGCCGGCCCGCATACCTGTCCAGCGCGATGGGCGGACGGTGCTGGTGGACCCGGCGTCGATCGTCTACGCCAGCGCCGTCCGTGGTTACTCATACCTGAATCTGGCCGACGAGCGGCTGCTGGTGAGCTTCTCGCTGAACGAACTCGAGCGCCGGCTGCACGGTCACTTCTTCCGCACCCACCGCTCGTATCTGGTCAACCTCGACCACGTACGCGAACTCGTCCCCGACTACAAAGGAGCATTCGTCCTCATGATGGACGACCGGCAGCACAGCCGGGTCGAGGTCGCCCGACGTCAGGCGCGGGAACTGCGCCGCCGGTTCGGCATCTAGGGTGCGTCGTGGCGGAGGACCCCGGCACCGTAGTGTCACCAGTCGAGCGCCGACTCGCGCAGCCCATTCGCCCGATCCTGTGGTGCCAGGCCACCGACCGGATCCGCGATGTGGCCCGGCTGATCAGCACCGGCGTTCACTCCTGCGCCCTGGTGCGCACCAGGGCCGGCTTCGGCATCGTCACCGATCACGACTTCCGGCGCCGGGTCGCCACCGGCGAGCTCAGCATCGACGCCCCGGTCGCGCAGCTGGTCGCAGCCCCTGTGCTGACAGTCGACGAAGATGCCACGCAGGCCGCCGCGTTGCTCAAGATGGTGGAACACGCGGTGCACCACCTGGTGGTGATCGACCGGGACGGCCGGCCGGTCGGCGTGCTGCGGGCGGTCGACCTCGCCCACGCCGAGGTGCGCGACCCGCTCCTGGTCCGGTCGGCCATCGACACCGCAACCACTGTCGACGAGGTGGTGGCCGCGGCGCAGCTGCTGCCCGCGGCGATGGTCGCGCTGTGCGACAGCCGTGTAGCCGCGATCGACATCGGCGCCCTTCACGCCGCCGTGGTCGACGCGATCGTGCGCCGGGTGCTATGGGCGCGCGCCGATCCGGTGCTGGCAGAGGTGAGTCACTCCTGGGTCGCGCTGGGCTCCCTGGCCCGCCGCGAGTCGTTGCCGCGATCGGACATCGACACCGCCCTGGTGTGGGCGGACTCCACCACACCGGACCGGGCTGCAGCAATCCGGGCAGCCGCCGGCGGAGTCCTCGACGACCTGCGGCGCTGCGGACTGGAGCCGTGCCCGAACGGAACGAACGCGAACACCGCGGAGTTCAGCCGATCCCGGTCGGAGTGGGCCGGCGCCATCTCAACCTGGCGGCGCGAAACCATCCAGGAACGGTCCCTCTTGAGGTACGCCATGGTCGCGGACAGCCGTCCGTTGACCGAGACGGCTTTGGGCCGGTGCCTCACCGACCCGATCCGCGGCCACGCCCGCGACACCCGCTTCCTGCGGGCGCTGCTGGACGAGGCACTGGGCTTCCGGCCACCCACCGGGATCATCCGGGACTTCGTCGTCGAACACGGCGGCGCGCACGGTGGCCAGCTTGATCTCAAGAGGGGCGGGCTCGCTCCGGTGGTCGGACTGGCCCGGTGGGTGGCGATCGCCACCGGCGACGCCGGCGGCAACACGCCCGAACGGCTGCACCGCGGCGCTGCCCACGGGCTGCTCACCCTGGACGAGACACAGACGCTGACCGGCGCCTTCGAAGACGTCTACACCCTGGCACTGCGCCATGAGGCGGACGCCCTGCGCTCCGGCGCCACCCCCACGACGTACATCGGCCCGAAGACCTTGGACACCCTCACCCGTCGGCACCTCCGCGAGTCCTTCCGGGCTGTGCACGCCGTGCAGGCCGCGATCGACGAGAACTGGATGGCCCGGCTCGAACGGATGCCGGCGTCCTGACCACCCGCCGCCATCCCCGACGGGCGGGGTGTGTACAACGACGGGCGTGCGGTCAGGCCAGTCGATGAGTTTCGAGCGATGCTCGGACCGCGGCGAGGAGTTGGCTCGCAGTGAATGGTTTGGTCAGCAACGTGGCACTTGGCGGTAGAAGGCCTCGGTCGTTGATGAGTCCGTCGGCGTATCCCGACATGAACAGGACGTTGACCGTGGGACGGTCGGTGGTGATTAGGTCTGCGAGTTCGGGGCCGGGCATGCCCGGCATCACGACGTCGCTGAGCAGCAGCTGGATGGACCCATGATGGTGGCTGGCCAGATTGAGGGCGTCGGGGCCGTTCGCAGCGGTGATGACGGTGTACCCCGCCCGGGTGAGGATGCGGGCGGCGGTTTCGCGGATTCCCTCCTCGTCGTCGGCCAGGAGGACGGTTTCGGTTCCGCCGTGTGCGGACTGGGCTGTGGGCGCGGGAGGCGGCTCGGCAGTCTCGTCTGCGGTGGGTAGATGGATGGTGATCGTGGTGCCGCGGTGTGGTGCGGATTCGATGCGTAGGGATCCACCGAGTTGGTTGATCACGCCGTAGGTGGTGGCGAGGCCCAGCCCGGTGCCTTTTCCGCGGCCCTTCGTGGTGAAGAAGGGTTCGAGCGCGCGGTCCAGGACGTCGGGAGTCATTCCGACGCCGGTGTCGCGGATCGTGAGTCGCGCGTAGCGGCCTGGCGGGAGGCCGCCGCAGGGACCGTCTTCGCCGCCCTGGATGGCGGTGCTGGACGTGCTGATGGTGAGGGTTCCACCGGACTCCATGGCGTCGCACGCGTTCATGGTGAGGTTGAGAAGGATTTGGGCAATATTGACGGATTCGGCCAGAATATGGGGTAAATCTACGGCGAGGTCGGTGAGGACGTCGATGTCCTTGCCGATGGTGGGGGCGAGCAGGTCGCAGGATTCGTGGATGGCTTGGTTGAGGTCCAGCGGGGCGACGGAGAGGTGCTTCCGACTGCCGAAGGTGAGTAGCTGCTGGGTGAGGTCAGTGGCGCGGTGGCCACCGTTGCGGATTTGTTCCAGATCGCTGAGCAGTGTGCGGCCGGCGTCACTGGGTATGTGGCCGGTGTTCATGAGTTCGGTGATGCCTTCGGTGACGAAGGTTTCGAAGCCGAGCATCGCGCCGAGGATATTGTTGAAGTCATGGGCGACGCCGCCGGCTAGACGACTGAGGCCTTCGAGGCGTTGGGTGGCTTGGATGCGGGCGTCGACGTAGCGTTTCCGGTCGGCGGCCTGCTTCTGTCGCTCGGCCTCGACGACGGTGGTGATGTCGTCGATGGTGGCGATGAACCCATGTGATCCGCCGTTGTTGTTCGGGATGCCCTGCATGTGGACGTGCAGCCACCGAGCGGACCCGTCGGGCATGGTGACTTCGCCGCGGTAACGGTGCTGCGCGTGGTCCTGTGCGCCGGCGCCGGCCACAGAGAGCATCTTGTTGTGCTGATCCGGGTCGACGCAGCACAGCCAGCCGAGGCCTAACAGGTCGTCGGGGGACAGGCCCATGATGTCGGTGAATCGACTGTTGATGTAGTTCGCAGCGCCGTGCTCGTCGCCGAACACAGTGCCGACGGGTGAGTGGTCGGCCATCATCTGGAATCGTGCCGCGGTCTCGGCGAGCGCCTCGGTCCGCTCGATGAGTTTCGCGTCGACGGCTTGTTGGCGGGCGTGAGCCGCCTGTTCGGGGTCGAACTCGCGGTGAGTTTGAGTGGAGGTGGCGATGGCTTGGTCGACGGCGTCCAGAAGGGTTCGCGGGTCGACGGATTTCAGCAGCACCTTCGCCACGCCGCAGGCGTCAGCGACCGGCTGCGCCTCGGCGGGCAGGTAGTTGGCGGTGAGGAAGACTATCGGTGTGCCGGCAGTGTCGGGAGCGGCACGGAGTTCCTGGGCCAGTTGATAGCCGTCCATTCCCGGCATGAGTACGTCGGTGAGGACCAGATCGGGGTGCTGGGCGTGGGCCAGGCCGAGCGCTTCGGCGCCCTCGTGGGCCTCGATGACGGTGTGACCGCGGTGGGTGAGAATGTCGCGGACAAGCTCACGGTTGGTGGTGTGGTCGTCGACGACGAGGACGGTACCCATCGCGCGCCTCCTTTCAGGTATGTGTAGATATCTCAGCCCGTTGTGGTGGGTTATCAAGCGCTTCGCTGATCGGTCAGTGCGAGGCGGTGCTCGACGTGATCGACTGAAGCAGGTCGCGGGTGTGTTCGTACTGAGCCTCGAGCCGGGCGATCGCCTCGCCCGGGTCCTCCAGGCCGGCGCCGGTCGCCTGTTCTTCCAGTGATTGGCAGAGCGCGGCGAGGGCGCCGGCGCCGATACTGGAGGCTGCGCCCTTGAGGGTGTGCGCAGTCCGAGCAACTGCGTCGGCGTCGGCTTGTTCGGACGCGGTACGTAGGTCGGCGATGCAGCGCAGGCCGTCGCGGAGAAACGACGCCGTCAGCCGGTCGATGCTTGCCGGTGGGAGGTGTTCCCGGAGCTGGGTGAGTCGGTCGGTGATATCGGCGTCGCCGGGGTCCGCGATCGGGCGGTCCGGTCCGGCCGGGCTCGCGTCGTCGACCCAGCGCCGGATGGTCGACGCGAGGTCGGCGGGTTCGAAGGGCTTGCTGAGGTAGTCGTCCATGCCGGCGGCGTAGCAGCGGTCACGGTCGTCCTTGAGAGCCGCCGCAGTCATCGCGATGATCGGAATCCGGGGTGGCGGCCCATCGTCGCTCGGATCGTCGAGCGGCGTGGTGTCGGCTTCTCTGCGGCGGATCTCTCGCGCTGCTTCGTAACCATCCATGTTGGGCATCTGACAGTCCATGATCACCGCGCGATAGGCGTTTCGGTTGAGCAGGTCCAGGGCCTGTTGACCGTCGGCCGCGATGTCGACCTGGTAGCCGAGCTCATGCAGGACGCCTACGGCGACGATCTGGTTCGTCTCGTTGTCCTCGGCCAACAGCAGCCGATGACCGTTGGCGGGTTCCGGTGACCCCACGTCAGCGGCGTGAGCGGACACGTCCGTTTGCTGGCCGGCGACGGCCTGCATAAGACAGTCGTACAGCTGGGATTGCTGTATGGGCTTGGTGATGGTCGCCGCGATTCCGAATTTGGCTGCCTCTGTCGGTGCCGGTGGAACGGTCACCGACATCAGCACGATGGGCAATGAACTGATCTCAGCAAGGAATGGCAGCCGATTCGGGATGACACGGGTGAATCGGTGGTTTCGGGCGGTCCTCGAAACAGACGTGGAGCCATCGATAGACA